>NZ_JBSZCV010000007.1:0-118742 GCF_054166705.1 Nitritalea sp. | reverse complement strand
TCTAAGGTAGCCATCCACGTCTGTGTCTCAGGAGAACGTAATACCTGACGCACATTTCCTAAGTGATCCCGAACCTCAAATTCCGTAAGCAGCTGCGTGCCTGACTGAAGCATAAAACGGCCCTCCTCATGTCGAAAATGCAGTGCGCTCACTTGCTGTCGAAAGAAGAATTGAACGCTTCTAAATAGGAAAATCCGCTTCTGGAGTGCCCCAGGTTTCTGGGTTTTTTCGCCATTCGACTAGTGAGGCCAGCGCCTCCTCATCGATATAATCATCTGCTAAGGCCTTAGGAAGTAAGTGGGCATAATCGGATAAGCAGAGTAAGGATACTTCCGCGGTTTCAAAGTTCTGCCGTGCCAGCTCAAAGCCATAGGTGAAAATGGCAAGCATCCCCATCACCTCAAATCCAGCCGCTCTTAAATCCTGAACCGCCTTCAAAGAACTCCCGCCTGTGCTCACTAAGTCCTCTACAACTAGGACCCGCTGGCCCGGGGAAATTTTACCCTCGATACTATTGCCCATGCCGTGGCCTTTGGGCTTCGCCCGTACGTAGATGAAAGGCAAGCCTAGCGCATCGGCTACCAGTGCTCCCTGTGGGATGCCCGCTGTAGCGACCCCCGCGATGGCCTCCACCCCTTGAAAAGTTTTGGCAGCCTGAACCAGCTGTTCTTTGATATAGCTGCGGATCTTGGGAAAAGAAAGCGCTCGCCTGTTGTCGCAGTATATAGGAGCCTTCCAACCCGATGCCCAGGTAAAGGGATTTTTTGGCTGTAAGCGTATCGCTTCGATGGATAAAAGTGCCCCAGCAACGCGCGAGGCTACTTCTCTGTCTAAAATTTTCATGATTCAAAATTAACATTTTATCCATTGGAAATTGCAGCGCCTATTTTTTTTATGCATTTTTGAAGGTGTTACCTTTGCGACTATGCGAATTTTTGTAAATGATAAGCCGCTGGACCTGCTGGCGGTCACGGATGTAGAACAGCGCGAACATTTCGATCACGTATACGAAGGAGTAAATCTGCGCGTGGATCAAGTGCTGCTTGAAGACGATGTGCTGATTTTACACCCCTCCCAAACCTGCATCATATCCCTCTTGCAGCGCTTGCGCACGCGAAAACTCACTAAATTAGATCGCATCACCCTAGCGTGGTCGGACAAAACCGCGTTGAAAAAGTTCGTTAAAAGTCGATTCCTAACCATAGAAGCGGCCGGCGGACTCGTCCGCAAAGGAGAGGATCTCCTCTTTATCCATCGACTCGGAAAATGGGATTTGCCAAAAGGCAAATTTGAAAAGGGAGAAAGACCAGTACAATGTGCCATCCGTGAAGTGGAAGAGGAATGTGCTGTCCGCGTAAAGGCTGGGCCACTCATATTGAAGACCTGGCATACCTATACCCAAAACCGTAAAAACATCTTAAAAAAGACCTACTGGTTTGAGATGGAGTGCTTAGACGATCAGCATATGGCTCCCCAAAAAGAGGAAGGCATCGAGGCCATCGCCTGGAAAAATCATGAGGAGGCGAAGCTGGCGCTCATTAATTCCTATCCCTCTATGCGATACCTCTACCAGATGTACGTGAAAAAAGAGCAGGAAGCCACGCGATAAAAGAAGGGGGAGGGACGCCTTTATAAGCTGTATGGCAAATAGTCCTTCACATTTCCTCCGTAACGGTGCACCTCCCGGATGATCGTCGAACTAATGGGGGAAAACTCTGGAGAAGTGATAAGAAAGACCGTTTCGAGCTCTGCATTGAGGTAGCGATTCATTTGACTTATCGTGTTTTCATACTCGAAATCCGTCGTATTCCGCAGGCCTCGAATGATAAAGCGTGCGCCCTCACTTTTCGCTAGGGTAGAGGTGAGTTCATTATACACGATGACGCGCACACGGGGGTCATCTTTGTAAACACTAGAGATCTTTTCTACCATCAGCTCCACATCAAAGTAGCGGTTTTTTTTAGCTGAATTATACCCAATCCCGATGATGATGGCATCAAACAGTTGCAGACTGCGCATGACGATGTCGTGATGGCCCATGGTAAAAGGATCAAAGGATCCCGGAAATAGCGCTATTTTCTTCATGAGGTAGTATTGGGTTTAATGTTTGATTAGACCTTCCAGCGGTAACATGAGCATGTCTAGCTGCATGTCCGGATGCAAGCGGAGGCTTGGCTTGATCGGATCGATAATGAAATTTTTAAAGTATTGCGCTCCCCAGTTTTGATCGATGCTTAGCGCTTGCCTGTTGCCGATAAACGAACAGCGGCACATGAAGCGGTCGAAGTTCAGATGTTCGGCCACACCTAATGCGTACTGTGTGATCTCCGTCCAACTACTGATTGCATACCTGTTGAAGCTTAAAAGCCGCTGGTTGCCGAAGGCCGCGATGTAGATAAATCCGGGATAACTGATCAGGACAAGCTCTTCTTTTAACATCTTGCGTCTTTCTTCTCCCGTGTAGTGTAGCCCACTAAAAGCACCGTGCCAAAATTCCACATCCCACTGTTTGGGTACAGCAGCCACTAGCTCTTGGGGCAAGCTGTAGAGGAGTTGGAGCGACCAAGAAGAAATGCGATCAGCGCGTATGATACACTTCTCCTGAGGGCCACAGGTGGCTTCTAAGAAGGTTTTGTTTCCTTCCGCACCTGCTAAGTGCGCAGGGACCAGAGTGAAATCTGCGCCATGATAAAAGAGGCGAAGACGCAGCTTATCGTGATCGGGAAAGCTAGAGGCGAACTCCTGCAAGAACACCTCTTGTGTCGTGATAGCGTATTTTTCTACGCCACAGACCAGCCCATGCGTCGTGAAGTAAAGCACGAGCGCCTCTTGCGGAAATAGCACTAAATGCAAACGGGAAAACGCTATGTTTTCCCGTTCGTCATGACTATAGGATTGAAATAATTTCTTCACGTCTTTGCGTTAAGCTTACTCCCAGTTACCTGATGTAGAAGTGTCTGTGCGTGAACCTACACGCAGTGCATTTTCTTTATTATTTGCTCTTCTTTTTGGGTTGATCGGATCTGGATCACGAATTTCGAATACCCCGATCTCACGGTTACTTCTTTCGATTTTATCTGCGAAAAACTCGAAAGTCTGGCCACCAGAGCCTGGCACTACATTTAGTGCTTGTAAGTTAAAGTTCGGGTAACGACGCTCATTAAATAAGGAGTCGATTACTTTCACAGACCCTAAGGTGTCGAACGTTACCGTGGTCTCTTCTTTTCCGTATTCCAGTAGTTTCGTCTCCTCGATGCGCTGTACCAACCAAATTTCACCTGACTCGATGAATGCGCGCAGGTCTTCCCAGTTGTCTGCGTACTCATTATTGGTAGCATAATACGCCACTTGAGCATCACGAAGCATCTGAAGTTTTTCGATGATGCGGGCCTCTGTACTTGCGATACGCTTCTCTTCTTGCATTACGTCATCCACAGACTTGTATAGAAGATATCCTAATCCAAAGGAAATCAGCAGCGCTACAAGGGATACAATACGTGTTACGTTCATTTCAAATTAAATTTATGAGGTAAACAAAGGTTGATGGTTTCAATTAAGGTGCTATTTTAGGTATTATTTTTCAAATTTAAAATAACCTTTCCATTTTAGCACATCATTCACCGTTTTTATTCCCCAAAATAACTGATGTACGGCGTCCTGTGGTAAAGCAGCGATTGTTTTCGCATCCATAAACCGTAATTCCTCCAGTAATTGCTCGTTTTCAGGCATCTCAGGGTCTTTGCCCAGCAGGGGCTCCCCCGCCACACGCTCCACCTGGAAGAAGAGCTCTACCGCATGGAGTGGGGGCTCAAGGTATTCATGTACGCCTAAAAAAGCTCCCACACGGACTTTCAAGCCTGTTTCCTCCCAAAATTCGCGGCGCAGGTTTTCACGGGCACTACTCCCGAACTCCATCCCTCCGCCAGGTACATTCCAAAACAGCCGCTCCGACCCCATTCGGTGACAGAGCATAAGGACCTTGCCTTCCTCGATTAGGACCCCATTTACGCGTGTACGCAGCCGATGCCCGAAGGTCTTATCGATTTCATTCTGTATATTTGACATCTTTTGTTGAATCGCCCTAAAAATTTTCCCTTTTCATGGAGGAAAACCCTCGGAACCCGGTAAAAGTTGCACTTCTTCCCCATCTGCTTCGGCAGTTTCCTTTTGCGCCCACGGCGGGGCAGGAAGACTTCTTCCGTCAGATAGCGGCTTTTTTAGAAGGTGCGGCGCTGCGCCAAACTCCCTTTGCGCTCTTTATCCTAAAGGGTTTTGCAGGAACGGGGAAGACCAGTGTGCTCGCGGCACTCGTGCGCGTGTTGCCGAAAATCAACATGCGGGCCTTGCTGCTGGCACCGACAGGAAGAGCCGCCAAGGTGATGGGCAACTACAGCGGGCGCTCCGCCTTTACCATCCATAAAATCATTTATAGGCCCGTAGAAGAAAATACGCCAGGGGAAGGTTTTTTTCTGCTGCAGCGCAATTACTACAAAAACACGCTCTTCATCGTCGATGAGGCTTCCATGCTCGGAGATCAGCTCAGCGCCGCAGCAGGTAATCTACTTCGAGATCTGATTGAATTTGTACAAGACGGGGAGGGGAACCAACTCCTTTTCGTGGGAGACACGGCCCAGCTCCCTCCCGTGGGGAGCACTGAAAGTCCCGGGCTGGATGCAGACTATCTGCGTACGCATTTTCGCCTGCCTGTGGAGGAGGTGCTGCTCACCGAGGTGAAGCGGCAGGCAGAAGCTTCGGGGATCCTGTGGAATGCCACTGCACTGCGCCAGCTTTTACCCCTACCGCATCCAGAAGTTCGCTTCGTGACCAAAGGATTCCCCGACTGTTTTCGCATGACAGGGCAGCGGCTCGAAGATGGCCTGCGCTATGCGTATGAAAAGTATGGCGTGGAGCAGACCATTATCATCACACGCTCGAACCGCGCTGCTGTACAGTATAACGGCTATATCCGTCGGGTTATCCACTTCTTTGAAGAAGAAATCGAAGCGGGTGACTTCTTGATGATCGTGAAAAACAACTATATGTATATGGCCGATTCCGATCAGGTTAATTTCCTGGCAAATGGGGATTTCGTAGAGGTCATGAAAATTCGCGGCTTTGAGACGCAGTATGGCTTGCGTTTTGCTACATTGGAACTTCGTCTTGTAGATTATCCCGAAGAGCCTTATTTCGAAGCAAAGGTGCTGCTCGATGTCTTGGCTAGCCATGCGCCGAGCCTGGAACCCGATGCCTATCGCGCCCTGTATAAGGCAGTGGCCGAAGACTATATGGATGTGGCCTCAAAAGTAGAACGCAGAGACTTGATCCGTAAGGATCCCTTCCTAAATGCGTTACAGGTGAAATTCGCCTATACCCTTACCTGCCATAAAGCGCAGGGCGGGCAGTGGGACGCCGTTTTCGTGGATCAAGGCTTCCTCCCTGAGACCGGCGTGGACCGTGAGTTTATCCGCTGGCTATATACAGCCATCACGCGGGCAAGAAAAGAGTTGTATTTCGTGAATTTCAAACCGGAATTTTTCGGCGGAAGCCCCTCTTCGGAGCCGTAAGAAAGCAGGCATAGAAACTTATTTGAGACTGGCTTCGTTACTTGGGTGAGAGATTTGCACAACATTAAATTACCCATATATTTCCTATCATGAAAAAGTATCTTTTATTTTCAGTGGCTGCCCTCTTTTTACTGTTAGCTGAGGCGCATGCTCAGGCCGATGGTGCTGTCATCACCTTTAAAGAAAAAGAGGTAGACTATGGCGATATCAAACACGGCGAGAAAGTGACGCACGTTTTTACTTTCGAAAACACAGGTAAACAGCCGCTAGTCATTTCGAACGTGGCGGCTTCCTGTGGCTGCACGACCCCTCAGTGGCCGAAAGAGCCGATTCTACCGGGTAAAACTGGTGAAATGAAAGTAGTTTTCGATTCCACAGGGAAGCGCGGTGCGCAAAAAGCAACGGTCCGCATCTATTCAAATGCTACCGAACCGATCGAGCGTATTGCGATTATCACCAATGTGATGACGCGTTAAGCGGCTAAGCAAAAAAATAGGAGCGGGCAGCCTGATGAGGTAGCCCGCTCTTTTTCGTTTAGGTGTGCCCTCCTGACACGTATCCACGCGCGTAGGGAGAAAAATGGGGACTTTAAAATTCCCAAAGAAAGCCTACTTGTCCGCCGCCTACTTGGACCTTTTCGAGTAAGGGATAGAGGGCCTGGGTATTTGCCCGATGAAAGAAGTACTTGATCAAATCAAAGCTAAAGAGAAAGGCACCCTGCAGCATCACCGACTGCCCCCATCCCTGCAGGCGTGGCTGTTCCCGCCGCTGACCTCGCTCGATGAGGTAAAGCCCTCCTACCATGTAACCCACGTCGAGGGCAGCATTTACTAACAACACCTTTTCTATGCTATGCTGCTCCTGCAGCGACAGCAGCAAGCTCCCCCCATCTGAGGCACGCGTGGCGCTGTAGTATCCCACACCCGCGATGGCTAGGTTAACGGCATTCCACCCGATATTCATTTCATGGAAGCCGCGCACGCGACCGCTGGTACTGCCGAGCTGGCTTGCCCCCCATGCCATATTACCGATGGCCCAGCTCCCCAGGATGAGCATGCCTTGTTTATTGTAGCGCTGTCTTTTCAGGTCGATGGATTGGATTAGGTCTGTCTGTTCAGGGGATTGCGCCAAGCAGAGAGGCAGGCTGCCAAAAAAGAGGAGGGAGACAAGCAGGAGGCCCGTTAGCCAAGTGGGGGTAGGGAATAGGGTGTGCATGTGGATATAACAGGCTGGTCGATGGATTTGTTGGCAGTGTAGGGAAGCATGCAGCTAATTTTGCCCCTCAGGGCGTAATCTCCAGCAGCCCCTGTTTCTGGTAAGCGAACCAGAAGAGGCGCAGCGCAAAGCCCAGCATCCCGATGGCCACGGCCTTATTGAGCAGCAGCATGCGCGCCTCATTCAGGAAGGGGCTCAGCCGTTTGGCCGCAAAGGCTTTCAGCAGGTCGATGCTAAAAACGGTGCCTAGGATGGCACTGTAGTAGGCGGTAGTATCTAGTGGGCTTTTGTCTTTTAGATGCAGGAATCCTGCGATGGACAACCAAAAAAGGAGTACAAAGGGATTAATGCCATTTACCCCGAAGCCTTTCAGCAAAGCACTTTTTTTACTGCTGCTTCTAGGTAGTAGTCCACCACTATTCGGTCGAGGGGAGCTTTTTTTCCACCAGGCGCTCAGCGCAAAGCCCAGCAGGACAAGGGCTCCTCCATAACCCAGGCCCACCTCCAGATAAGGGTTTTCTTGTAGGCGGGAGACCCCCCAGTAGGTGGTCAGGACATAGATTAAATCGGAAAGCAAAATGCCCGTAGCCACTAGGGCGGCATAGCGGAAGCCTTTCGTTAGGCTGCTCTGCAGCAAGGTGAAAAATACGGGGCCGATCATGGAGGAGAGCACCAGGCCCATGAGGAGCCCTTCCTGTAAGGACTGGATCATTTCGTTCCTTGGATAAATGCCTCCCAGGCGCTGGCCTTCTCTCCTTTTAAGACACGTGGAAATTTATTTTGTCCCCCTTCTTTGCCCTGCGCCCGCATGTGAGCATAGAAGATTTCAGGGGGAAGGATATGTACATATATCGCTTTCAGCGCATGGGCTCGCTCTACAGCATAGTCATCGTTACAAGCTTTAAGTGCCGCATCTAAGGTCTCCGCGACCTGTTGCTCATCCACCGTATCGCTACTGCCGATGTACCAGTGATGGGCGAAAAGATTGCCCTCAGGCTTCCCGATAACTGTAAATTCACGGATGTGGAGGTCCAGTTTTTCTTCCAGCGCCCGGATCCCCTGGTTCATGTTGTCCACCGACAGATGCTCCCCACAAAGGGAAAGAAAATGCTTGGTGCGGCCCACTATACGGATTTCTGCCTCTTTCACCTGGTCGAATGCGATCACATCTCCGATCAGGTACCTCCAGGCACCTGCACAGGTGCTAATCAAAAGTGCGTAGGGCTTGCCGGGCTCCACCTCCTGAAGGGTAAGCGCCTCTGCTTCGGGCAGGAGCTGACCGTCGGCATCGAAATTTTTCTGGTCGAAAGGGATAAATTCGTAATAAATACCATTATTTAAAAGCAGGCGCATGCTCGGGGCGAACGGTTTGGCCTGAAAGGCCAAAAATCCCTCAGAGGCCAGGTAGGTTTCCATGTAAATCAGCGGCCTGCCGAGGAGCTTTTCGAAACTTTTTTTATAAGGGCTAAAAGAAACTCCGCCATGCACGAAGATTTGTAGATTGGGCCAGATGTCGTGGATATGGTTTACTTGGTAGTGCTGGATGATTTTTTCCATCAGGATCTGCAGCCATGCAGGCACCCCGACGATGATGCCGATGTCCCACTTGGGCGCCATTTCGACGATTTGATCTAGCTTCTCCCCCCAGTTTTTCTGGCGGGAGATCGTTTTTCCAGGCTTGTAAAAGCGCTGAAACCAGATGGGCAGTCTGCCAGCGGTAATGCCACTTAGGTCGCCGGAGAAATAGGTGCCGTTAAATTCCAGGTCGGTGCTGCCTCCGAGCATCAGGATTCCCTTCGTGAAGAGGCTGTCAGGCAGCTCGTATTTCGAGAGGCTGAGCATCTGCCGGATGCCGCCCTTGCGGATAGCCTTCACCATGGCGCTGGTAATGGGGATATACTTAGAGCTCGCGCCGGAAGTGCCGCTGCTGAGTGCAAAATAGCGGGTGCGGCCAGGCCAGGTGATGTTTTTTTCTCCCGCCTGCTGCCGCTGCCACCAGCCGGCATAGAGGCTTTCGTAGTCGTGCATCGGCACCTGCTGGCGGAATAGCGCTAAGGCCTCCTGCTCGTTTTGGCGAAATTTTTTTAGAATAGGGAGGAAGCCATACCTTTGGCCGAAGGCCGTCTTGCGCGCGCGCAAAAGCAGTTTCTGAAGCTCCTGCGCCTGCAGATCTGCCGGATTTGTGTATTCCTGCACCAGTGAATCGCGTAAACGAATGCCTTTTTTTAGTAATGTCCCTAATATCGCCATATCTTTGTGTGTAGTAGCTGTTCGAATTCCAAAATTATAAGAATGAGCATCAAAGAAAACCTTTCCAACCTTAAAAATTCTTTTCTACATCCAGATTGTACCCTAGTGGCGGTTTCGAAAACCAAGCCAGTGGAAGCCATACAGGAAGCATATGCAGCCGGCATTCGGGATTTCGGGGAGAATAAAGTGCAGGAGTTAATGGAGAAAGCGCCACAATTGCCCCCAGATATTCGCTGGCACATGATCGGGCATCTGCAGCGGAATAAGGTCAAATATCTCACAGATACGGTGCACCTGATTCATGGGGTAGACTCGATGCGGCTGCTGCGGGAGATCGAAAAGCAGGGGGCGAAGGCAGACCGTGTGCTGCAGGTGCTGCTGCAGGTGCATATCGCCGAAGAAGACAGTAAGTTTGGCTTTGATGCCGAGGAGCTAGAGGAGGCGCTGCTGAGTGAAGAGCTGGCGGCTTATCGCCACGTGCGGGTATGCGGTCTGATGGGCATGGCCACGTTCACGGACGATGAGACGCAGGTAAGTCGGGAATTTGAAGGACTTAAGCGACTTTTTGACCACTGCAGGGCACTGTCCCTGCCGGAGCATGTGCAGCTAGAGACGCTGAGCATGGGCATGAGCGGAGATTATCTTCTCGCCCAAAAGGCGGGCTCCACGATGGTGCGCATCGGAAGTGCTATTTTTGGCGCGCGCGCCTAAACTTGTTTAACCGTTTAATTCATCACTATGCAAGGGAATACCATTCTCCAAATCGCAGCTTTTTCGGGTGCGCTGGCAGTAGGTGTCGGTGCCTTCGGAGCACATGGGCTGGCTGAGACGCTGGCCGCTAATGGCCGCACAGCCACCTTTGAGACAGCTGTGCTGTATCATTTCTTCCATACCTTAGCCCTGCTGCTGGTGGGGGCAGTCGCGCTTATCCGCCCAGAACACTCATTTAAGGGGGTGGCCATCGCCTTTCTGCTGGGGATATTGATTTTTTCTGGTTCTTTGTATGTGTTGGCGGTGTTCAACTTGCCCTTTTTAGGCGCCATCACTCCTTTTGGCGGGGTGGCCTTTATCGTCGGTTGGGTGCTGTTGGCCCTAAAAATGCGAGGGAAATAGGATGAGGAAATGGTTTTTACTGGCACTTGCCAGTCTTTTTTGGCAGGGGACAGGGCTGCTCGCGCAGCAATTTTCCGGTCAGCAACTCACCCGCTATCAGCAGCTGAATGAGCTGCTCGGCCCCACCTCCTTTTTCGACAATCACCTGAGCGGATTTATGCTCTTCGACCCGGATAGCATGCGCCTGATTTTCGAAAAAAATAGCCACATGCACTTTTTACCCGCCTCTACCACCAAGCTGCTTACCTTTTATGCCTCGCTGGTGGCGCTGAAGGAGGCCCCCGCCCACCTGCGCTATCAGGAGCTGGACGCAGAAACACTGCAGATCTGGGGGACAGGCTCACCCGTTTGGAAGTACGGCACGCTGCCGCAGCCCCCGATCGATGCTTTACTAAAAAAATACCGCGTGATTTATTTTTCCTCGGCCAACTGGAAAAGTACGGCTTTCGGATACGGCTGGCAATGGGACGACTATGTATATGCCTACTCGGCGGAGCGCTCCCCGCTGCCGGTTTACGGAAACGTGGTCTCCTTCCTGAACCAAAACCAGCGACCACGGCCCCGCTTTAATGTTTTCCAAGACTTTATGGCGACGACCACAGAGCCGATACGGAACGTGCGGCGTGATTTTCATCGCAATCGTTTCGTGTATAACCCGAGCCTGTACAATCATCCTGGCCCTCTGCTTCCCTTTATTACCTCGGATTCACTCACCGTGCGGCTTTTGGCCTCCATCACCGAGCGGGAGGTACGCTTGAACCAGGCCCCTTTGCCGGCAGGCCACCAGGTGCTGCGCCATGGCGACCTGCAGCGGGTATGGAAAGATATTTTACAGGAGAGCGATAATTTTCTCGCCGAGCAGCTCCTGCTGATGATAGGGGACGCACTCTTCGGGGAGCTGGATGATGAAAAAGCCATCGCGGCCATCACGAAGACCTTTCTTTGGGACCTGCCCGACCCACCCAAGTGGGTAGACGGTAGCGGGCTGTCCCGGCATAATCTGGTGACGCCGCGCAGTATGATCGCCCTGCTGCAGAAGATCGAGGAGCAGATGCCGCGTCAGCAGGTGCTGGAGCTGCTCCCGAAGGGCGGCGTGAATGGCACGCTGAAGTTCAACTACAACGGTCCGCGGCCCTATGTGATCGGTAAAACGGGGACAGTGAGCAATCATCATTCCCTGGTGGGCTATATCCGCACGAATCAGGACCGCTACCTCATGTTCGCGTTCATGCATAATAATTATAGGGTGACGGCCTCAGAGGTGCGGCGAGAAATGGAAAAAGTGTTGCGCTTTATCCGAGATAATTATTAATTTTATCACTGCCACTGAGGTTTTTTGGCCATGGGCCAAAGCCTTTTTCTCGAAGAGACCTCATGGCTGAGCAACCAGACAGGATATGCAGAAAAGAACTTTTTTAAAGAAGAGTGTACTGGGCCTGGCAGGCCTGCCCCTGCTAATGGGGACTAGCCTGAAGGATGGTCTTCAGGGTGGGAGTTCTACCCCGCTGCAGCCACGCTTGGCACCAGGAGATACGATCGGCTTAATTAGTCCCTCATCGGCCTCTACCCCACGGATGAATTTTGTCCTCGCGCAGGAAACCCTAGAGGCGCTCGGCTTTCGGGTGAAGATGGGAACGCATGTGCAGGCACGTCGCGGGCACCTCGCCGGCACCGATGCGGAGAAGTTGGCCGACCTCCATGCCCTGTATGCCGATCCCGAAGTGAAGGCTATCATGGCCATGCGTGGTGGCTCGGGCGCGGCGCGTCTGCTAGCCGATATCGATTATGCATTGATTCGGGCCAACCCCAAGCCGCTGATCGGCTACTCAGACATTACGGCGCTGCACTGCGCCATTTATAGCCAGACGGGGCAGCTGAGCTTTCATGGGCCGAATGCCACGGGTAGCTGGAATGCCTTTAACGTGGAGCAGTTCCGACGCACTTTCCTAGCCGATGGCCCTATTATACTGGAAAATGAGCAGCAGACAGGCGATGACCTGATCGTGAAGCAAAACCGCATCGAAACCCTGGTTCCGGGACAGGCACGGGGCAAGTTGCTCGGCGGCAATCTCACCGTCCTGGCCGCCCTTTCAGGAACGCCTTACTATCCGGATTTTAGTGGCAGCATCTTGTTTTTAGAGGAAATCGGAGAGGATCCGTATAAGTTGGACCGCCTGTTTTCTACGCTCAAGCTGAACGGTACGCTGGCTCAGATCCGTGGTTTCGTGTTCGGGCAGTGCACCTCCTGCGACCCGAGTGGTGGCTATGGAAGTTTGACTTTAGATGAAATTTTAGACGATTATATTTTGCCCCTCGGGGTGCCTGCCTACCGGGGCGCCATGATCGGGCATGTGAACAAACAGTTTTTCATCCCCCTCGGAGCTGAGGCATCCCTCGACGCCGATCGGGGAACCTTAACCCTTTCAAGCCCTTTATTTCTATGATGTCTTTCACCCGTTTACATCACCTTGGGTGGATGGGACTTGTGCTATTGGCCAGTCTTTCTGCCTGTAAAACCACACAATCCACACGTATGCAGAGCGATTCTTTATCTTATTTGGCTTTAGGGGATTCCTATACTATCGGCGAGGGTGTAGGCCCTATGGATACGTATCCAGAGCAGCTTCGCGCCTTGCTGTCGGTGGAAAAAATTAAGCTGGCAGCACCTCTGATCATCGCGCGCACAGGCTGGACCACGGATGAGCTTAGCGCGGGCATCGATGAGGCCGAAATCGCGGGGCAGACCTATTCCTTGGTGACGCTTTTAATTGGGGTCAACAATCAGTATCGCGGTCGTGCGGTGGAGGACTATGCGCGGGATTTTGATCTGCTGCTGGACCGGGCCATCGCTTTTGCGGGTGGCCGTCAGGAGCGCGTTTTCGTGCTCTCCATACCGGACTGGGGAGTGACTCCTTTCGCCGAAGAGCGCGCGGTAGATGCTGAGGCGGTGGCAGCAGCCATTGATGCCTATAATGCGCAGAAACGTGCCATTTGCGCCGAAAAGGGCGTTCATTTTACCGATATTACAGAAACCTATCGACAGATAGGAGCAGAGGTGCCCGCATTGGTGTCGGATAAGCTCCATCCCAGTGCGCTGGTGTATGCCCGCTGGGCAAAGGCCCTGGTAGACCCAGTGGCTGCGGTCTTGCGTGGGCAGCAGCAGTAGGGGAGCCCGTAAGGTAATTAAGCATTAAGGAGAGCTTCGGACTAGCTCCAGCAGGGAGCAGAAAAAAGCCCTGTCACGGTGTAGTGACAGGGCTTTTAGGCTTAGCCTGTGCCCGTGTGGGAGCTTTGCGCCGGGAGGCGCAAAGAAGAAATGCAATAGACTTAGTCTGCGAGGTATTTTTCTACCGGCACATAGTCCATGTCGAAGGCTTCGGCCACGGCTTTATAGACGATGTCTCCATGGATTACATTTAGTCCTGGAACCAGTTCTGCATTCTCCTGTGCTGCGCGCTTCCATCCTTTTTCTGCCAGCTGGATCGCATACGGGAGCGTAGCGTTCGTTAGGGCGAGGGTAGAGGTGTAAGGCACTGCACCCGGCATGTTCGCCACGCAGTAGTGCAGCACATCGTCGATGATGAAGGTAGGGTTTTCGTGGGTGGTCGGCTTACAGGTTTCGATACAACCACCCTGATCCACGGCTACATCCACAAGTACGGCACCTGGCTTCATGATTTTTAGCATATCGCGTGTGATCAGGTGAGGGGCTTTCGCGCCTGGGATAAGTACGGCACCGACGATAAGGTCGGCATGTACGATCATCTCGCGGATGTTATATTCATTCGACATCATGGTCTTTACGTTCGCAGGCATGACATCGTCGAGGTATCTCATGCGTGGGATGGATACATCCATGATGGTTACATCAGCGCCGAGGCCTGCCGCCATCCAGGCCGCTTGTGTGCCCACGATGCCACCACCGAGGATGAGGACCTTCGCAGGGAGAACGCCAGGAACACCGCCGAGGAGGATGCCACGTCCGCCGAGGGGTTTTTCGAGGTAGTTAGCGCCTTTTTGGATGGCCATACGTCCAGCTACTTCCGACATAGGCACCAGAAGCGGGAGGCTACGGTCTGGCTTTTCTACCGTTTCGTAGGCGAGGCAGACGGCTTTGCTTTCCACCATGGCGCGCGTAAGTGGCTCGTGTGAAGCAAAGTGAAAATAGGTGAAGATGAGTTGGTCTTCTTTTATAAGTGCGTATTCGGGCTCGATGGGCTCTTTTACTTTAATGATCATTTCCGCTATTCCATAGACGTCTTCTATGGTTGGAAGGATCGCTGCACCGGCTTCGGTGTAGAGGTCATCGGAAAAGCCACTTCCTTCGCCAGCTGTATGCTGTACGTAGACGGTATGTCCGCGTTTTACCAGCTCTTTCGCTCCAGCAGGGGTAAGTGCTACCCGGTTTTCGTTGTTTTTAATCTCCTTTGGAACACCTATTATCATGATTATCTGAATTTGGGATTATAGCGGCAAATATACAGCTTGGGACGAAAAGGGCTTCATTTCAAGTCAAATATTTTGATACGCATAAGAAAAATGCTTAATTTTGAAATTATATTTGATTTAAAGGCGTTTATCTGAATATAATTTTAAATCGCTGCTTTAAGCTTAAAAATATTTGGCGAGGTGTATAGCTTTCGAAGGAGGGGCTTGTTTGGGGAATTAGGGTAGCTATATTTTAAAAAGAGTGGCAAAAGGGTTTTTTAAAGAATTTAATTTGGAGCTATACGTTTTTTAGCGGGGTCTTCAAAATAAATTTTCGAAAAAACTGAAAAATATTTACATTAGTGGGTTTGTAAAATTGTGAAAAAGTTTTATTTTTGGAATTACAGTGCTTAGGCATTAGAACCCAAAATAGCTTTAAGGATTACTAAATATGACACAAGTGGCAGCATCAACGAAGCAAAAAAACGGCATTAGCAGAACGAAGGCGCAACTTTTAGAAGATTTCAGGCTCGCATCGGAGAGTCGTCATGCTTCTCTTACGGGGAGGAAGGAGGTCTTTATGGGGAAGGCCAAGTTCGGGATTTTCGGTGATGGGAAAGAGTTAGCGCAGCTGGCCATGGCGCAGTTTTTTCGTAAAGGGGACTTCCGTGCCGGTTACTATCGGGACCAGACCTTTATGTTTGCCGTAGGCGAGCTCACGATTCGCCAGTATTTCGCGCAGCTGTATGCGCATACCGATGTGCAGGCAGATCCGGCCTCTGCGGGACGTCTGATGAACGGGCATTTTGCGACGCGTTCCTTAGATGAGCAAGGCAACTGGAAAAACCTGATGGAGATACATAATTCTACGGCGGATATTTCCCCTACTGCGGGACAGATGCCGAAGCTATTAGGATTAGCCTATGCCTCCAAGCTTTACCGCTCTTCGGAGGAGCTGCAGAAAATGACCCAGTTCACGGATGGGGGGAATGAGGTTGCCTGGGGGACGATCGGGAATGCAAGTACTTCTGAAGGGATGTTCTTTGAGGCTTTAAATGCCGCAGGTGTCTTGCAGGTGCCGATGGTGATTTCCGTCTGGGATGATGCCTATGGCATTTCGGTGGGGAGTGAACACCATACCACGAAAGGTTCTATTTCTGAGGCTTTGGCGGGCTTACAGCGTACGGATGAGCAGCCAGGTTTTGAGATTTTTAAAGTCCGTGGATGGGATTATCCTGCCTTAATCGATACGTATGCACGTGCTTCTAAAATCGCACGTGAGTCACATGTGCCTTGTCTGGTGCACGTGGTGGAGATGACGCAGCCTCAGGGACATTCGACTTCGGGTTCCCATGAACGCTACAAGTCGAAAGAGCGCCTAGAGTGGGAAAAGGAATTTGACTGCATCGCCCAGTTCGCCCAGTACCTCCTGCAGGAGGGCATCGCGGAGCAGGAGGAACTCGATGCGATCGATAAAGCCGCCAAGGATAAAGTGAAACTAGAGAAGGAGGCGGCGTGGAAAGCCTTCAGCTCTTCTATAAAAGAGGAATTAGAGGAGGCAGTGGCTCTTTTGCAGCGAATAGCTGCAGAGGCGGGTGCGGCACAGGGTACGCTCAGCCAGATGGCGGATGACCTCAAGAAGACCATGAATCCGATTCGCAAGGACGTGGTGACCACGGTACGTAGGGCGCTTTGGGAGCTGCGCGGAGTAGATTTTCCTGCTAAAGCGGAGCTGCAAACCTGGTATAAACGCATGCAGGAGCGTAATGCCGACAGGTACAACAGTCACCTCTACAGTCAGTCGCCTTACAGTACGGCGAAGGTAAAGCCGGAACCCCTTCGTTTCGCCGAGGATGCTCCTCTGGTAGACGGAAGAGAGGTTCTACAGGCTTGCTTCGACCAGATTTTAGCGCGCGACCCACGCTTTTTCGCTTTCGGAGAGGATGTGGGCAAGATCGGTGATGTAAACCAGGCCTTTGCCGGCTTGCAGGCCAAGTACGGTGAAAATCGGGTGTCGGATACCAGTATTCGGGAGTGTACGATCATCGGGCAGGGCATCGGGGCTGCGCTTCGTGGACTGCGTCCCATGGCGGAAATCCAATACCTAGACTATATCCATTATGCGCTGATGACCTTATCGGATGACTTGGCGTGCTTGCAATACCGCACAAAGGGTGGGCAGAAAGCACCCCTTATCGTCCGCACGCGTGGCCATCGCTTAGAGGGGGTTTGGCATGCAGGTTCTCCGATCGGTATGTTGTTACATTCCCTTCGGGGCATGCTACTCTGCGTGCCACGCGATATGACCCAGGCCGCCGGGATGTATAATACCTTAATGGAGGCAGATGAGCCAGCACTGGTTATCGAGTGTCTCAATGGTTACCGCTTAAAAGAGCGTATGCCAGAAAACATCGGCAGCTATAAGGTACAACTTGGTCTTCCAGAGGTGATCCGCACGGGCACAGATGTGACAGTGGCTACCTATGGCTCCATGTGCCGCGTGGTACTCGATGCGGCTGAGCTGCTGGCAGAAATGGACATCGAGGTAGAGGTGGTCGATGTGCAGACCCTACTGCCTTTCGACACTACAGGTGTGGTAGGCAAGTCTATCGCCAAGACGAATCGCGCCGTTTTCGCCGACGAGGACATGCCAGGAGGGGCTTCGGCCTTTATGCTGCAGCAGGTCATCGAGGGCCAAAAGGCCTACTATCACCTAGACGCTGAGCCCGTGACCATTCATGCACAGGCGCATCGTCCAGCGTATTCTTCAGATGGAGATTATTTCTCCAAGCCTTCCGTGGAGGATGTAGTGGAGCGCATTTATTTGTTGATGCACGAAGCGGATCCGAAGCGTTACCCGATGATTTAAGTAAAAATTATAGACTTCTAAAAATTATAGACACATAAAAAGGGGAGATGCCGCTACAGGTGTCTCCCCTTTGTTTGTAAAAGTTCGCTAGATGAAGGTAATCTAGTGGTCAAGTATGTTTTTTGCTGCAGGCAAGCACTGGCCTTTCGGCCAAAAAAAAAAACTGACCGGTGACTTATCGACGGCGGATCCCTTGGAGGGTCACCTCCGGACTGCTTACCCAAGCAGAGGAATTCAACTGACGGTCCTGGATACGGACCTCTACGCGGATAGTGTCGTTTCGGAAAATGTTATTCCAGCCGCTACTGATCATGGCATAGGCGATGGTGCCTTCCACCGCTTGGCTGTTATTTCCGGACAAGATGCGCGGAAAGCGCCCATTAAAGCTTGTAAAGAAGGGGGGATCCTCCCAGCGAAACTCCTGGAAAACCCCATTACGCTTGATAAAAAACCGTACGAAGATATTGTTGTGATTCGGATTCGGTTCGACCCAAATGGTATCACGTACTTCTTGATTGTTTACGATCGGATTTATACGCCAGTCGATCGGGTTAAATGGCGGAGCATTTGCTGGTCGATTGCGAAAGGTAATCAGATTACCTCCTTGATCTCTTCTAAAGGTCAGTTCCTGAAAGGGGGGCTGGATTTCGGTGGCGTTCAGGCCTAAGTCACCCTCTGCATCTCGAAAGTCCACAGCCACGATGAGCGAGTCTTGGCCGGGCGTTTCGACGAACTCTAGGGAGTTGAACTCAATTTCCGGAACACTGGGGAAATTCGTGGGCGGTGTCACACAGGCCACCATTCCGAGGAGTCCCAAGCCAGCGCTAACCAGTGTGTTTTTACAATTCATGGGTATGCATATTTTAGCCTAAGCGTTAGATCGTTTATCTTTGTCCTGTCAGCCTGCGCTGCGGCGGATGGAGCTGCAAGGTACACTTTGTAGCAGGACATTACAAATTAGAAAAGGATGATCGAATTCGAAAGTTTTTCCGAACATATTCTTAACGCAAAAAGTATCGACTTTGATTCGAAGGCTTTAGAAATATTTCATTTTCAGGCGGTACATAACCCGATTTACGCTGCTTATCTGCATGCGCGCAGGATTAGACCGGAGCATGTACAACGTGTGGAAGAGATTCCTTTTCTGCCCATTCAGTTTTTCAAGCAACATGCCGTAGTCTCAGGTGATCTTTCCCGCATGCAAGCCTGCTACACCTCCTCTGGAACTACAGGGGCCATCACCAGTCGGCATCATGTCTGGTCCGAAGCGTTTTATTTGCGCCATGCGCGTAATCTTTTTCAAGAGCACTATGGGCCGCTGGAAAACTACCATATCCTGGCGCTTCTGCCGGCATATTTAGAGCGGGAGGGCTCTTCGCTAGTGGCCATGGCGGCGGATTTTATTAGGGCGAGTGCCTCGGAACATAGTGGTTTTTATCTTTATGACCACGATGCGCTGCGGGAGAAGCTGGCGCTGCTGGCGCAGCAAAGGGAACGTAAAGTGCTCTTATTAGGAGTGACCTTTGCGCTTTTAGACTTAGTAGAGTCGGGAATTCCACTACCTGAGTTTCCGGAGTTAATCGTGATGGAAACAGGAGGTATGAAGGGCCGGCGTCGGGAGATGATTCGGGAGGAGGTGCATGCGCTGTTAAGGCCTGCTTTCGGGGTGCCCCATATTCACTCCGAATATGGGATGACCGAGCTCCTTTCTCAGGCCTATTCTTTCGGTGATGGGGTGTATCAGTTGCCAAAAACCTTGCGTGTACTGCTCCGGGATGTACACGACCCGCTTTCTCCAGCTGCGCGCAGCCAAGGAGGGATAAATGTGATAGACCTTGCTAATTTTCACTCTTGTGCTTTTATTGAGACGCAGGATCTAGGTCGTTTACGTCCGGATGGAACATTAGAGGTTTTGGGGCGTTATGATCATAGTGATGTGCGGGGCTGCAATTTAATGGTCAATTAGTTTGGCTATATCCCCGAAATCCTCGATATTTAGGCACAAAAAATACAATTTCATGAAAAAGCTTTTCATCGCCGTTTTGGCCGCGGGTTTATTGGCCTTTAGTTCTTGTGTCAGTACCAAGCCTTGTCCTGCCTACGCGAAGGCGCCGGTAGAGCAGCCCGCGGATGTGAAGGGATAAGCGTATGCGGATTTAATAACCCGCATACTTCTTGATATCTTCTTCCGTTATTTCTTTTTGGCCGAGAATGACTAATCTCTCGACCACATTTCGCAGTTCTCGGATGTTTCCTGTCCATTCGAATCCTTGTAGCGTCTTTAAAGCCGCAGGCTGTATAGATTTTTTAGGTGCCCCCTGTTCTGCTGCCACGTCTGCTAGAAACTTATCTACCAGCAGCGGGATATCTTCTTTGCGGTCCTTCAGGGCAGGGACCTGGATGACGATGACACTGAGTCTATGGTATAAGTCTTCTCTGAAGTTTCCCTCTTGAATTTCTTTCCGTAGGTCTTTGTTGGTGGCCGCTAACACGCGTACATCTACTTTTATGTCTTTATCTCCCCCTACGCGGGTGATTTTGTGTTCTTGTAGGGCGCGGAGTACTTTCGCCTGTGCGGATAAGCTCATGTCACCGATTTCGTCCAGGAATAAGGTGCCGCCATTAGCTTGCTCGAATTTCCCTTGTCGCTGTTTGTTGGCTGAGGTGAAGGCCCCTTTTTCATGACCGAAAAGTTCACTTTCGATTAACTCAGAGGGGATAGCCGCACAGTTGACCGCAATAAAAGGAGCGGCGCTGCGTGCACTTTTTTGGTGCAACCAGTGGGCTACGAGTTCCTTTCCAGTGCCGTTCGGGCCATTAATGAGGACGCGTGCTTCTGTCGGGGCTACCTTTTCGATGGTTTCTTTCACTTCTACGATAGCTGCACTTTCGCCGATCATATCGAATTTCTTCGAAAGCTTTTTCTTGAGCACTTTCGTTTCTGTGACAAGTGTTTTTTTATCGAGGGCATTGCGAACGGTGAGCAGTAGTCGGTTCAGGTCAGGTGGCTTAGGGATGAAGTCGAAAGCCCCTTTTTTGGTCGCTTCCACGGCCGTTTCGATCGTGCCATGCGCCGAAATCATGATGAACTGGGGCTGCTTTTCCAGTTTCGCTACTGCATCGAGGACCTCTATGCCATCCATCTTCGGCATTTTGATGTCACAAAGTACCAGGTCAAAGTCTTCTTCCAAGATTTTTTTAAGTCCTTCCTGGCCATCTTGGGCTTCGGAAATCTGGTAGTTTTCGTATTCTAAAATTTCGCGTAGGGTGGAGCGAATCACCCGCTCATCGTCGATAATCAGTAGTTTTGCCATATAGTGTGTTAAAGGAACAAAAAGTGTGCAAGTCTATAAGCCGGGTTCTGTACTTTTCAGCGAAAAGTGCCTGTCATTTATCTAGGACATTTCTCACGAAATGCCTCTATCGGTCTACCCACTTCGGTTATTTACCAGAGTAAAACGGACGAGCAGCCCTTCACCCGAAGCCTATTTGACCTTTCAACCCATGAGGTTTACCTTGCCCGTGCAGTCACCTACACGGCGGTGGGCACTTACTCCACCTTTTCACCCTTACCGGAGAAGTTTCCTCTTCCGGCGGTATCTTTTCTGTGGCACTGGCTGTGACTTGGGCCTTTCGCCCCAAGCCCCTTCCCGTTAGGAAGCATGGCGCTCTATGTTGCCCGGACTTTCCTCCCTCTTTCGAAAAAGACGGCGACAGGCCGACTTGCACACTACAAAATAAACGCTTTTTTTCCAGCTTTTTATCCCGAGGTGAAAAGCTTTTGTTTTTCTTCCCTCTTTCACGGCCTCTCCGCTCCCTAACACCAGGGTAAAGTCTTTTTATTTATCCATACATTTATTTCTGCCTCTTATTTGGATTAAGTTTAAATAGGATATACCTTTGCATTGTTATTAATACTAAATCTAATTAAGACTACAAGATGCGTACAGGACTAACTAGAAAATTATTGTTAGTAGGTGTGGCGGTGCTGCTTTTGGGAGTTGAAACGTCGGCATCTTCCGTTTTTTCCGATACGAAAACCGATAAGGAAAATGAAAAGGAAGAGGTGTTACGAGGCGTTATTCGCGGTAAGGATGGTACCCCGGTACCCTTTGCGAATATCCAAGTACTTGGGACCATTAAAGGGGCTGTGGCGGATATAGACGGTAATTTTTCGCTTGCGAATCTGCCGAACGGGACCTACGAAATCAAGGTTTCAGCAGTGGGTTACCGATCCATCACCCGCGAAGTGAACGTGGTGAATGGCCAAATTCAGGAATTAGAACTGATCTTTAGTGAAATGGGCGTAAACATGCCTGAGTTCACCATCATCTCTGCGAAAGACCGTCTTTTCTCCAAGACTCCAGGGTCGGTGAATTATATCGATAAGCGTGAGCTAAATTTCGTAAATCCGATTAGCATCGCAGAAGCTTTACGTAGAACGCCGGGGGTGAATGTGGTGGAGGATGAACTGACAGGCATGCGCCTCAGCATGGGGATACGCGGTTTAGACCCAAACATGAGTCGTTCTATTTTAATCTTAGAAGACGGGGTGCCTGTAGCCTTAAACCCTTATGGCGAGCCGGAGATGTATTATACGCCTCCTGTAGACCGAATGGAAGGTATGGAAATCTTAAAGGGCTCTGGTCAGATTCTCTATGGTCCTCGTACCGTGGGTGGTGTGGTAAACTTTATCACAGCTAACCCGCCAGAGTCTGCACAGGGACGCGTGAATATACAGGGTGGTCAAGGTGGCTTTTTCTCCGGTCTTTTCAACTATGGGAATACGGTCGGAAATACAGGGTATCATGTCAGCCTACTGAGAAGAAGCGCCGAAAATTTGGGGCCCACCAGTTTTGGACTAACCGACCTGAATGCTAAATTTTTATTTGACCTTAACGATCGCTCTGAGCTGGGCATGAAAATAGGCATTTACGATGAAACATCGAATGCGACCTACATCGGAATGAATCAACTGATGTTTGAGCGTGGGGAGAATGATTTCGATGCCCTGGCTCCAGATGATTTATTAGAAGTTAGGCGTCTGAGCATGAGTCTTTCGCACAAGTACCGACTTAGTGATCGTGCCCGCTTGCGAACGATCGCCTATGGCTACACGACGACGCGTAATTGGAGCCGTCAGGACTTTGCTGTAAACGCGACCAATACAGCGCCTGCAGATTGGACAGGTGAATTCTGGGGGGATCTGAATGTGCCAGGAGGTGCTATTTTTATGCGCGATGGAACAGGAAATCGGGACAGGTCTTATGAAGTAGCGGGCATCGAGCCTAGGTTAGAGCTTGATCATGACCTATTTAATGTAAAAAATGAATTGATTACAGGCATTCGTCTGCATTATGAGCGTGGATTCGTTCAGCGCGTAAATGGCACGCGTGCTGGAGTTCGAAGTGGGGAGTTGCGTGAAGATGAAATCCGTACAGGCCATGCCTTTAGTGCGTATTTTCAAAACACGACGGAAATTACTTCCAAGCTTGATGTCAACGTAGGTTTACGCTATGAAAATTATGTGGCAGAGCGCGATATCTTGAGAAGGCCTTTTGGTGGGGTGGTGCGCGACACTGTCTTAGTGGCCACTAATGTGGTTAGTGAATTTATCCCAGGCGCAGGTTTTAATTACCGTCCCGTGAATAATGTAAATGTTTTCGGTGGGGTGCATAGAGGTTTTGGGCCTCCTCGTCTCCAAGATGCCATTACAGGAGAGGGTGAGCCGCTAGATTTAGATGCAGAGTCTTCCGTGAACATCGAATTGGGGATTCGCAGCCAGTTGTTCCCCTGGTTGTTTGTGGAGCTAGCGGGCTTCCGTATGGATTTCAGTAATCAGATAATACCCGTGGCTCAGTCCCTCGGTGGAGCTGGTTTCGGTGTAGTGAATGCAGGGAGAACGCTGCATGAAGGGGTGGAGGCGATGATCAACCTAGAGCTTTCTCGCCTGTTTAACTGGGAAAAGGTGAATTTATTCTATGATGCGAATATTACGTATGTTAATTCTGTCTTTAGCGAAGATAGAATCATTAATGACGTAAACGTAAAAGGTCTGCGCACCCCTTATGCGCCAGAGTGGCTACTGAATACAGCACTTACGATCGAGACAGAAATGGGCTTTGGCGGACGCCTTACCTTAAACCATGTAGGAGAGCAGTTTACGGATCAAGTGAATACTATCGAGCCACGTTTCGATGGGCGCGTGGGCCTAATGCCTGCCTTTACCACCATCGATGCTACCCTGATGTATGAGGTGAAAAAGTGGAATTCTCGTTTTAATCTAACCATTAAAAACCTTACGAATGAGCGCTTTATCGCCTCTAGAAGGCCGGAAGGTATCCGTATGGGACTTCCACGCTTCATCACGGCGGGTTACGAGTTCCGCTTTTAACAAGCCGATCACTGTCATAAGCGTGCCGCAGTAGGTGGCAAGCAGGTGTCGTAGAAAAAAGCCGAAGAGATGCTCCGTAAAAAGGATCTCTTCGGCTTTTTTATCTAAAAAAATATCGCCTTAGAGAAAAATTTGTTGAAAAGTGCTCTTTTCAAGACTGTAGCAGTTAAGTCTTTGAATTCACCTTCTAATCTGCTATTATTTCTTCCTTTTTTTTTATGTTATTTGGTGATTCAGGTAGGGAAAACGGCAATGCTTGAAAAAAAAATAGTCCGTGTAAAAACCTTTTCAACTCACTTTCAGTTTAATTAGCATAAGGCTTTTAAAGCTTTTCTTCATAGTGCTGGGTTGAACTGTCTCCATTGGAGGCAGTTCTTTTTTTTGGCGTTTTTTAATTTAAATAATAGTTTGTTTGGATTTTTTTTCTGTCTGCAGCTAAAAGTCCAAAGTTCTGATTTGCTACGTATATGCGTGTAAATAAATAATTTAACGCTATGCAAGTCTTTATTCGTTTTAGTCTTTTCTTTTTTCTCTATCTTTTGGTAACTGCTTGTTATCAAACCGAGGAGGAAACACCTATTATAGAAGAACCTGAAGAAGTACAATTAATGGGAACCCTTACCTTAGGTAATGTAGGCGCAAGAGCCTATCTGTTCACAGCCATCGAAGGGGAGGGCATCACGGCGGAATTAGAAGAGGAGAACGCTGACCTTTCACTGGTGATCGGAGGACGATATACCGTGATCAATGGAGCTGGTGCTCCACATCCCTTTCGTCTGCTCGGGCGACAAAATGCGGAAATCCTGCTTTCCGAGGATGAAGCTACAGAAGGTCGCTTCGAGTCTGATCCCGATGTCGATTTTCAGGTAGAGGATTTTGTGATCCAGTTCACCTTGACGCCGGCACTTGCCGCCGAATTAATGCCCTATGTGTGTGGCCGCCACCCTTCGATGACAGGAAATGTAATTGCGGTAGATGCAGAATAATTTCCGATCCTGAGTATTTCGGGTAAGCGACCCCTTGAGCATTTGGATGGTAGGTGTTTAGGATTTCAAGGGGTTTGCTTACCTTTGTGCTTTAAAGCAAGTAGGGATGATCGTAATCGGGAAAACAGTCCTTTCGGACGATATTAAAGAACAATTTTTTGTCTGTAATTTAGAAAAGTGTAAAGGGGCTTGTTGTGTAGAAGGTGATGCTGGAGCTCCATTAGAGGATCGAGAGACCAAACTTTTAGAGCAGCTTTATCCAAAAATCAAGCCCTTTATAACAGAAGCAGGACAGCGGGTAATCGAGTCTCAGGGCACTTGGGTGTACGATATGGACGGAGAGAAGGGAACACCCACGATTGGTGATAACCGAGAATGTGCTTATGCGCTCTATGATGAGCGGGGAATTTTAAAATGCGGCATTGAGCAGGCCTACCTTGCGGGCGTTATTCCCTTTAAAAAGCCCATTTCCTGCCATTTGTACCCGATACGCATCGATAAATATGCTGATTTTGAAGCCTTAAATTACGACCGCTGGGACATTTGCGCCCCCGCCTGTGATTTGGGAACTGCACTAGGAGTTCCTGTCTATAAATTTTTAAAGGATCCGCTTATCCGCAAGTATGGGGAGGCCTGGTACGCTGAATTGGTGCGCCTAATTGAGCAGGAAAAAGATTCAGAGGTCTAAGAATGGTCCTTAGGGCTCAGGGGTAAAATACCGAAGACGTAGTTTTTGGGCGTCCGCCCAAAGAAAAGGTACCAAGCTTCCATAGCCGATCCAGCGGCAGAGGTCCTCGACCCAGTCGGGGTAACTTCCATAATGCACATAGGATAGAAAGGCGATCGCTGTCCAGGGTATGGCAGCGCGCATGCCACTCAGCAGGGCTAAGGGCAGCAGCGGGAGGAGGTACCAGGGATGTAGTGTGGTCTGCGCGATGAGGTACACGCTTAGGGCCATGTAAAAGTAGGCACTCAGGGTTTGAATGCCGGGAATGCCTCTCTTCCATGCCTGCAGGTAAAGTAGCATCAAAGCAATCAGGACAGCGCCGTTCAGGAGTTTGCCCAGCGTCTGAATAGGGTTGTAGCCGAGGAGAAGTTGGCCGATATCCCGTAAGTAGCCGTAAAGAAAAGGGAAAAACTCAAAATTACTTTGATAGAGGCTCAAGCTGCTGCGGAATCCTTCCCAAGCGCCGGGCAGCCAGAAGGGAATACTTAAGCCTAGGGCTAAAAATCCACTTGCCAGGACCTGAAGCGGCCATTTTTTCTTTTTAAGGAGCAGGGGCAGGTAGATCAGGGGGAGCAGTTTAAGCCCGATGGCTGTCCAGCAGACGAGTATGCTCGCTTGCCAGTGACCTTTGGCGAAAGCCAAAAGAAGCACCAACAGACAGCTCACGATGTAAATTTCTGCATGTAAGTTGCCGACGCCTTCCAGGATTACTAAGGGATTCAGGGCATAGAGCAGTGCCTGTCGCGGCTGCGCCAAAAGGTAGAGGAGGAGCCGAATGCTAAGCACCTCAGCCAGTAAAAGCAGCACCTTATGGAAAAGCAGTTGGGTATGCAGCTGTGGTCCGATCCAGGCGCCAAGTGCAAAAAGTGCCTGCTGCAGGGGAGGGTATACGGAGTGATACTGCGGACTGTTCATCTCCTGGAGGAGCTGTAGGGCAGCGTGCCGCTGGGTGGAAGGAAGTAGCGCGATCGCTTCTTCGGGGAGATGGCTGTAAGGGTTTATGCCCTGCTGCACCAGAAGGCCATCGAAAAAAAAGCGGTAAAAATCATCACTGAGTTCTGGCCAAGTGAATAAATAGCTGAAGCGAACTAAAAGTCCTAAAAAAAGGAGTGCATTTAAGTGGTTTTTATCTTCGGCGTGGCGGTAAAGGAGCAGGGAGCTTCCGAAGGTAAGCGCAAAGGTGAGTAGGAGGGGAAGGCTGGCTTCCCGGGTCCAAAAAAAACCCAGCAGCACCATACCGAGGGCATAGGCCAGCCCCAGCACGATGAGGAGGAGGGGGCGGATTTGGGGTTTCGTTTGTAGCATCTGCGATGATCTGTCAGCGAACCGGGGGGTTAGCGGAGCTTTAATTCTTCACGTAGGAAGCTGTCTTCACGACGATTATTTTTCCAGTAGGCTTGTTTTTTTATGGCCTTTCGTGTGGCCTTTGTGCGGATGATGCCACCATTCTTTTCGCTTTGGGTTTCTTCCCAGCCGAGGATTTCATGTGGGAAATCGCGAAGAAAGTCGATTTTTAGGGTTCGTCCTGTATTGCCATAGGTCACTTCCAGCTGCCGGCGCGACTCTGAAATCTCTTGGATACGGATAAAGGCTTCATGCGCCTCGATCGGAGTGTGCCGCAGACGATTTTCTAACACGGAGGGGAATAATTTTACGCTCCCGGTGGGGATGGCCTCCGGTTGGATCCGGACCAGGGTCCAAAGTTCATCTTCTGAGAGTCCATTCACGGAGCCGCTTTGATCACCTTCCGACTCGAAGTAGGAATACATACGCCAGCTGTAGCCATCGTCGCTGTTATGGTTGAGCTGGGCGAAGCTTTGGCCACACCATTCCTGCACGCTGGCGGTGATTTTCGGGCTGGGGCGCTGCACTTTCGTGGGGGTAAAGATGCTGACCATGGTATTGTATTTATAGACCCCGGTCTCGAATTCCCGTATACTGTTTAACTTCAGCACGTTCAGCACGTCTTTTCCTTTAGGGTCATCAAGTTTTACCTGTCTTTTTTTCGAAAAATCTTCTGTCACGTAGATGAGCACAGCCTCTCCTGGGTGAACTTCCCCGTAGCGTGCTTGCTCTAGGGTGAAGGAGCTAACCTCTGCCTCGCCCTTAAACCAGTAGCCACCCCAAACTGAAAAATCGATTCCCTCGCGAGGGATTTCTGACTTACAGCTCCCTAGGATAAGGGTGAGGAGGAAAAAGGGGAGGACTAGCTTACGTATCATTCGCATGAGGTTAATGTCTCTAAAAAAGGAAATCTATCAAAAGGATTGTGTAATTCCCGACCTTCCAGCTGCTGAATCCAGCTTATGCCGGTCACGTTACTCGTCCACACATAGGGAGCGTTTTCGAGGACTTCAGGTAAAAACAAGCCTTCTACAACAGTTAAACCTGCTTTTTGGGCCGCTTGTTTAAGCCGTTCTCTTCCTATTCCCGCGATGCATCCGCTACTCAGCGCGGGCGTGTACCACTGCTCTCCGTCACTCCAAAATACATTAGAGGCGGCGCATTCGCAAATTTCCCCCCGGCTATTTCGCAGAAGCAGTTCGTCCAGCCGACGCCGCTGTTTTTCTCTGGCGGCCCAGACGTAGACCAGCGCACTACCGGTTTTTACCTCGGACCAGGGGGACAGGGGCACCGAGAGTTCTTGGCTCCAGGCGGCTTTCGGTTTTAGTGTGGGCGCATCGCGCCAAGGGTTCAGGCTGATCCACTCTAGCAGTGGGGCCTCGGTGGACAGGTAGCGTCCCTGACCGCTCTTAAAAAAATCATAGCGCACCCGTGCGCGGGCACAGGAAGG
Organism: Nitritalea sp.; assembly: GCF_054166705.1. Lineage (NCBI taxonomy): Bacteria > Pseudomonadati > Bacteroidota > Cytophagia > Cytophagales > Cyclobacteriaceae > Nitritalea > Nitritalea sp. The sequence continues at coordinate 90,402 of NZ_JBSZCV010000007.1, read as the reverse complement.
GGGGAGATGCTCACGGATGCTGCTTTCGAGGGCATCGAAGGAGGAGAGTGCCGCTTCTGGCCAGCCGAAAAGCTGGCAGGCTTTTTTTCTTCTGGCAGCATGCAGGGCTTGAAACTGGAGACGGTCCTCTGCCCAGCTCATGGTTTCAAAACAGTTTTCTCCGAAAAAGAACCCTCTATTCGGCGGCAGTGCCTTGGCTAGCTGCCATGATCCTCCTGCGCGGAGGAGGTAGATTGTTTCGAAATCGTACACTTTATCGTTCATCAGCGAACAGGTCTTTGCTTGCATTTGGTTTTCCTCCTTAAAAGAAGTGAAAATTTTACGCTTAAAATAGTTTTTCCTGCTTTTAAATGCTTCTCCCATTTTTCACGTACGCTTTCTTTCTATATTAGCATTGTTTTTGGCTAACAGAACTAGAATTATGAGCAAAAGTGGCATTTTCGATATGATCGGTCCCGTGATGATCGGTCCGTCTTCTTCCCATACGGCGGGAGTCGTGCGGATAGGACGTGCTGCCGTACGGGTGCTGGGCAGCATTCCAGAGCATGCGGAGATTACCTTTTATAATTCCTTCGCGCGCACCTATGAAGGGCATGGCAGCGACCGCGCTATTATCGGTGGCTTACTCGACTTTAAAACCGACGATGCGCGGATCAAGCAGTCGCTGGACCTGGCACGGGAAAGAGGTCTCACCTTCACCTTTAAATCAGTAGGAAATGCCTCTACCTATCATCCGAATACAGTGCGGCTGCTGCTGCGCAAAGGAGACCGTCAGGTGGAGGTCATCGGTGAAAGCTTAGGAGGTGGTTTAATTAATATCTCACGTGTGGATGGCTTTCATGCTAATTTTTCTGCGGCGGCACACACCTTAATCATTAAGGCTGAAGACACGCATGGGGCGATCGCCTTTATCGCATCGGTGCTCGCGCAAGAAAAAGCCAATATCGCCACCATGTCTGTTTCTCGGAAAGGCAAGCATGATCGTGCCTGTCATGTAATCGAACTCGATTCCGGTATCCCCGATATTACTGTTCTGTATCTAAAAAGTATTCAGTGGGTGCAGGAACTGATTTACATTCCGGATATCGATATGTGAGCACCTTTTAGCGTGCTCGAATACAAGACCCTGGAGGGCATCTTTACTACTGAAAATGGAACCACTTAAAATGCATATGATGAAAACGATACGAAGTTTATGAAAAAGTATTTCTACGGATTAATCGGCCTATTTTTATACGGCGGCGCAGTCGAGGCCCAACAAATGCGCGTGAACAATTTAGATCTGCGGACCTGCATCGAGGTGGCGCTGGAGAACAATCTAAATTTAAAACGCAGCGAGGTGAATCTTGCACAGGAGGAAATTAACCTCATGCAAACCCAAGGACAGCGCTTACCCTCCCTGTCTGCAGGTGGAAGTACAGGCTATCGCTGGGGGCGTTCGATCAACCCGGTGACCAACCTTTTCGAAACAGATCGGATCGGGAATGTGAACGTAGCCGCCAACTCCTCCATGCCTGTTTTTCAGGGCGGTCAGCTGTATTACTCGGCACAGCAGGCGAAGGTAAATATTCAGGCCGGCATGTATAATGTAGAGGCGGCGCGTAATAGTATCTCCTTGAATGTGATCAACCTTTTCGTCAACATCTTATTTGCTGAAGAGCAGCGCAAAATCGCTGAGAACCAGCTGGCCATAACAGAAGAACAGCTGGGCATTACGCGTAAATTAGTGGAGGCAGGTTCTCTTCCTGTAGCCAGTCAGCTAGATTTAGAGGCGCAAGCGGCCACGAATGAGCTAGAGGTGGTGAATGCGCGTAATAATTTGCGTATCGCGCGGTTAAATTTGGCGCAAGCCATGCAGATCCCCTTTACAGAGGATTTTTCGATCTTTGCTCCCGAGTTAGAGGCGGAAAATTTTCAGCTGACGCAAAATTCCGTGGATGAAATCTTTTTCATCGCCATGGAGGTCCTTCCGGAGGTTCGGGCAGCAGAGCTAGGCGTGGAAAGTGCCGAGTATGGGATTAAAATAGCACGTGGGGCTTTTTTGCCCTCGGTTACAGTAGGGGTAAATATTTTCTCCAACTATGTCGATCGCTTCTTTCTTGGCGAGCGGGACTCCTTCGGGACGCAGCTGGAGAACAACCTTTCTCAGTCAGGGAATATCAACTTAAACATCCCGATTTTCTCGAATTTCCGGAACAAGGCGGGTCTGCAGCGGGCACGCTTACAGAAGCGCTTGAGTGAGTTGCAGGAAGTGGAGACGCGTCAGCAGGTACGGCAGGACATCGAGTCGGCGTACACGAATGCCTTTGCGGCACGCCAATCCTACAATGCTTCTTTACGGCGGGTGGCTTCCTTAGAAGAAGCTTTTCGTATCGCGCAGCAGCGCTTCGATGCCGGTGCGATTAACTCTGCCGACTATCAGATCGCGCAGAACAACTTGTTTAATGCGCAAGCAGATTTAGTAAATGCAAAATATGGTTTTATTTTCCGTGTGAAGGTATTAGACTTTTACTTAGGTAATGACCTAGAATTTTAATTTAACCCAGTAATTTTCATTAAAGCGACATGGCAAAGAAAAAATCGAGCAAAGTACTTCCTATTTTAGGTGGACTTTTGGTTCTCATCGTCCTGTTTGTACTTATCGGTAAGTCGATGGGTTGGATAGGAGGCGAGCGCGAGGTAATAGTAGAAGTGAAGGAAGCGAAGTTCGCTACCATTACCGAAAAAGTGAGTGCTTCGGGTGTGATTCAGCCGGAGATAGAGGTAAAACTTAGTCCGGATGTAGCCGGTGAGATCATCGAGTTAAATGTTTTAGAAGGAGACAGTGTAAAGGTGAACGATCTTTTGGTGAAGATTCGTCCTGATAATTTTGTGTCGGCCTTAGACAGAAGTCGTGCCCAGTTGAATCAAAATAAGGCCAACTTGGCCCAGTCGGAGGCGAACTTAAAGCGTTCAGAGGCGCAGTTTATTCGCGCGGAACTAGAATTTAAGCGAAATGAGAAGTTGTATAAGGATGGCGTCATTTCGGAGGCAGATTTCGAACAGATTAATGCCAATTTCCTCACGGCCCAAAACGACTTGTACGCAGCGGAACAGAGCGTTTTAGCGGCGCAGTATGTGATTAAAAGTGCGGAGGCGACGGTAGCTGAGGCGGCGGAAAATTTACGTCTGACGAATGTATACAGCCCTGTAAACGGTGTGGTCAGTAAACTTCTAGTGGAGAAGGGGGAGCGTGTGGTCGGAACGCAGCAGATGGCGGGTACTGAGATGTTACGTCTGGCCGATCTTTCGCGCATGGAAGTCCGTGTGAATGTGAATGAGAATGATATCGTGCGCATTAATTTTGGTGACACGACGCTAATCGAGGTAGATTCCTACAGTGCGAATGGGCAGCGTTTTAAGGGGATTGTGACCTCGATCGCCAACTCTTCGAATGAAAAAGCCAGTATGGATGCGGTGACGGAATTTGAGGTACGTATTCGTATTTTGAATGAGAGCTATATGCACCTGGTGAGCGAGCGGAACCGTTTCCCTTTCCGCCCAGGGATGACCGCTAGTGTGGATATTATCACACAGAAAAAGGAAAAGGCGTTATCGGTTCCCTTAGCGGCTGTTACCACCCGCGAGGCGCAGCTCGATACACTACCGGATGGTTCTACTCGCGCGAAGACGCTTGTGTTTAAGTACAGTGAGGGCAAGGCCGTTTTGGTGCCGGTTAAAACAGGTATTGCGGATTTTGATAACATTGAAATTTTAGAGGGCGTCGCTGAAGGCGATAAGATTATCGCAGGGCCGTATATTTCTGTGTCGAAGACCTTACGTGACGGCGAAAGTGTACGCCTGATGGAAGGAAGACCATAAGGAAATAGGAGAAGGATTGCTTCCGCTTTGCCCTGCGGGCAAAAAAAACAGTAAAAAGGCCACTCTTTAGAAAAAGGAGTGGCCTTTTTATGGACTAGCGCTCGTTTCCCTGGCCCGGTAACCCTTTCTACTTGCTGAGCAGTCTAAGCAGTGCAGCGTAGACGCGGTGTACAGGGAGCCCCATGACGGTGTAAAAGGAGCCATGGATAGCCTTTACGCCGATATGCCCGATCCATTCTTGGATGCCGTAGGCCCCTGCTTTGTCATAGGGGCGTGCCGTTTCGATGTAATAGGCGATTGCTTCCTTCGTAAGAGGGAGCATCTCCACCTCCACCTCGTCGGCTTCGGTGTGTAGCTGACCGGCATGCAGCAGGCTAAATCCGGTGCAGACCGTATGCGGCTTTCCGGAAAGTAGCTGAAGCATTTCTTTTGCTTCAGTCGCGTCAGCGGGTTTATTGAGAATCGTATGGTCGGCGATGACGACCGTGTCTGCGGTAAGGACGATCTCGTTTTCTGCCACCGACTCCATGAAGGCACGCCCTTTTTTTTCTGCCAAGTAGGGGGCCACCTGTAGGGCTGGAAGTGTCTTAGGGAAATCTTCTGCTGTCTGAAGGGTCCTTACACTGAAGGGAAGGTGCAGTCCGGCGAGGAGTTCCTTTCTTCTGGGGGATCCAGACCCTAAAATCAGGGAGTAGCGACTCAGTTGTTGATGTAAAACTTCTCTCATGGTGTATCCGGTTCTAAAGAAGCGAAAAGCAAGCCTGAAATGGTTTTGGGGAAGAAGAAGGTGCTTTTTTGGGGTAAGGTATGGCCACTATGGCAAACGTCTAAAACCTCCTGCATACTGATTTCTTTTGTGATAAAAGCAACTTCAGGGCCTTTGGCTGCTGCCTCGTAGCAGCGGTTTAGACTGCGCTCATAACGTAGATGTGTAGAGGTGCGCTGTTCTTCCATAGGCATTCCTAGTGCCTTTTCGAAGGCAAAATAATGGAGGATGCTGAGGTCTAACTTTTTCACTTTTTCTGGCCAGGTAGGGTGGGTGTACTCCCAGAGCGCTTCCTTCAGGCGGATTTTATAGGCATGCTGTGCCGTCACCAGGCCGAAGGCAAAGGGCCGCTGCAGGATAAGTTCTTCCATTTCAGTTTTATCGTGCAGGAGCCGGATGTGGAAATAAGGGCTCAACTTTTCTAGGAGCAATTCCTCCGGAAGGAAGTTGGTCCACAGCCGATGGGTAGGCAGAATACGCAGGTCAGGGGTGTGTGCATTTGTCAGGTACATGAGGTGGTAGGAAGCGGCAGTTTTTTCTTCTGGGCTGGCCGTAGGGTCTGCTGCCAGTTCGTTTTTAAAAGCGATAGCGCTTTCTAGCCGATGGTGTCCATCGGCGAGGATAATTTTTTTCGAGCGCATGAAGCGGCAGATTTTAGCGATTTTTTCGGGATCGCGGATCACGCCGAGCACTTCACGTACGCCCTGATAGTCTTCGACATCGAGCAGTGGGTGTTCCATCGCTTCGCTGGCATACGTGTCCAAGATGCCTTCGGGATCCTCGTAGAGCCCATGTGTAGGGCTGGCCTGAAGCTTCGTGGCCCGCAGCAGCCGCAGCCGATCTTCTACGGCATGCGTGATGGTGTTTTCATGGCGGAGGATTTGGCGCTCTTCCCAGTCATAGGCCTTGATATGGGCGATGATGCCTTTTCGACAGGACTCTTTCCGCTGACCGGGCAGGGTGAAGTACTGGTAGTACACGTAAATGCCGGGCTTCTCGTCCTGAACGATAATCTCTTCTGCCTTCCATCGGGCCAGTGTTTGGGCGGCATCCTGTTCGGGATTTTCGCCACGCGGTACGGAGAGATGAATGCTGTTATTTGGGTTTTGGTACAGAGCCTCTCTTTGTCTCGGAGAGACGACATCAAAAAGAGGAGACAATAGCTCCTCTATAGATGCATGAAGGCTTGGATGGTATCTCCAAGCCTTTAGGGGAATAATTTCTGCCATACAGTTAGCGTAAACGGCTTTTCCAGTTGGATCGCACACGCGAGCTGCCGTTTTGTGTGGTGTTAAAATGACGAATAGACTGTTTTTTCTCTTCTATGACGTGGACGGCCAGCGCTGCTAAAAGTTTCTGTTCGTCCTCTGTCCAGTCGGGATCTAGCTTGTCCGGAGTGAAGTATTTTTCGATAAACTTGGTGTCGAATTTTCCGCTACGAAAGACCTCATGCTTGAGAACGAATTTACAGAAAGTGAGCGTCGTTTCGATGCCGCTAATGCTGTAGTCGTTTATGGCTTGGATCATTTTTTCGATCGCCTTTTCCCGAGTCTCATCATGCACAATGAGCTTAGAAATCATCGGATCATAATAAATCGGAATTTCCATGCCCTCTTCGAAGCCATCGTCCACACGTATGCCCGGACCGAAAGGTCGTCTATACGTGGTCAGCGTTCCGATATCCGGTAGGAAGTTGTTTCGAGGATCCTCTGCATATACGCGTACCTCGAAGGAGTGGCCGTTTATTTTCAGGTCCTCCTGTGTAAACGGAAGGGGATTGCCTTCGGCAATGTGTATTTGCTCCTTCACCAGGTCTTTACCGGAGATCATCTCTGTCACGGGGTGCTCTACCTGCAGGCGCGTATTCATCTCTAAAAAGTAGAAATTTAAGTCTTCATCGACGATGAACTCCACCGTTCCCGCACCATAGTAGTTGCAGGCCTTCGCTACTTTCACAGCAGCTTCTCCCATGGCTTTGCGCATTTCTGGAGAAACCACCGGTGAAGGCGCTTCTTCGATGACCTTTTGATGTCTTCGCTGCACGGAGCACTCTCTTTCGAATAGATAGACAATGTTTCCATGGGTATCTCCGAGCACCTGGATTTCGATATGTTTCGGGGAGGTAATAAATTTTTCGATGAAGACAGCTCCATCGCCGAAAGCCGACTGTGCTTCAGAAATGGCACGCTGCATTTGCTCTTCGAACTCTTCTTCCGCTTCTACGATACGCATCCCTTTACCACCACCTCCGGCACTGGCCTTCACTAAAATCGGATAGCCGATTTCTTTGGCGAGCGCCTTTGCTGCGGGGATGTCTGTGATGGCATGATCTGTTCCGGGTACCATGGGAATGGCATACTTGCTCACGGCGTTTTTGGCAGCGAGCTTGGAGCCCATCACTTCGATAGCTTCCGGGCTTGGTCCTACGAATATAAGGCCGGCATCGGTAACATTTTTAGCGAATGTGGCGTTTTCTGATAGAAATCCGTAACCCGGGTGAATCGCATCCACTCCCAGCTCTTTACATACTTCGATGATTTTATCCCCGAGCAGGTAAGACTGTGAAGAAGGAGGAGGTCCTAGGCATACAGCCTCATCAGCGAATTTGACGTGCGGCGCATGGCGATCAGCTTCCGAATACACGGCAACGGTTTTGATGCCCATTTCTTTGGCCGTTCGCATGATACGCAAACTAATTTCTCCGCGATTAGCGACAAGAAGCTTCTTTATCTTTCCCATTAAGTTTTTGGTTGCTTTAATTTACTTGGCTTACGAATTAACTAAATAAATGCTGATTAAGAAAAGATTTTCGCAAAAAAGGTGGGAATTTTGTGGATGCAAGTGATTTATGTTAATTTCGCCGAGTTAAACGGTCGAATTCGCCCATGAACTGCTGCTTTTTAGGAACAGCGGTCTTTAATGCATGTGAAACTTAAACGTTTTAAAAAATTGGATTTATTTGATAAACTAAAGACTAATTTAGGTCCCTTAGGCAAGCACTCTGAGCTTTCAGAAGGTTATTTTATGTTTCCTAAACTCGAGGGAGAAATCGCTCCCCGCATGCAGTTTAAGGGAAAAGAAGTTTTGACCTGGAGTTTGAACAACTATCTCGGCTTAGCCAATCACCCTGAAATCAGAGAGGCGGACGCTGCTGCTGCTGCTAAATGGGGTGCCGCCTACCCGATGGGTGCTCGCATGATGTCCGGTCAGACGGACTTACACGAGCAGCTGGAGCGAGAGCTGGCCGAGTTCGTGGAGAAAGAATCAGCTTACCTGCTCAACTACGGTTATCAGGGTATTATGTCTGTTATCGATGCGCTTTTAGACCGAAAAGATGTCGTCGTGTACGATGCAGAATGTCATGCCTGTATCATCGATGCCCTACGTATGCACCTAGGTAAGCGCTATGTGTTTCCGCATAACGATATCGAAAACTGTGAGAAACAGTTGCAGCGTGCCACTAAGCTGGCCGAAGAGCAAGGGGGAGGCATCCTTCTGATTACGGAGGGCGTATTCGGGATGACTGGAGATCAAGGGAAAATAGCGGAGATCGTAGCACTGAAGAAAAAATATAATTTCCGCCTGCTCGTAGATGATGCACATGGTTTCGGGACCATGGGGAAAACTGGTGCCGGCACATGCGAAGAGCAAGGGGTCCAAAAAGAGGTAGATCTGTATTTCTCTACCTTCGCTAAATCCATGGCTTCTATCGGAGCTTTTATAGCGGGTGATGCTCCTGTTATTCATTATTTGAAATACAACATGCGTTCCCAGATTTTCGCGAAGTCATTGCCGATGCTGCTGGTTGAGGGTGCGTTAAAACGCCTCGAATTACTGCGCACACGTCCAGAGCTGAAGGACAATCTTTGGAAGGTGGTGAATGCGCTGAAGTCGGGCCTAATCGCTAAAGGCTTTAGTATTGGCAATTCCAATTCGCCTGTAACCCCAGTAGTGCTAAACGGTACCGTAGGGGAGGCTGCCACGCTAAGTAAAGACTTACGGGAAACCTATAACATTTTCTGCTCGGTGGTAATTTATCCTGTAGTGCCTAAAGGCATGATTATTCTACGGCTAATTCCGACAGCGGTGCACACCCTAGAGGACGTGGAAGAAACCATTACCGCCTTTGAGGCCATCAAGAACAAGCTTTCTAGCGGCTATTATAAACAAACAGAACTCGCGATGTCATTTGGCGAATAGAAAAAAAACTCAAAAAATGCATGCATTTTGTGTAGAGTTTTACTTACTTTAATGCAGCATTCATGAACATCAACCTAAAATTCAATTTTTATGAACAGATTTAACGAAATTAAGGAGTTAGTATTGAGCCTTGAGGCTGATTTTGAGAAGTTTTACGACAAGAAAAATCAAGCAGCGGGTACACGCGTTAGAAAAGGGATGCAGGACATCAAAAATCTAGCGCAGGACATTCGTAAAGAAGTACAAGATATTAAAAATGCGGAAGGTTGATAAGCTATTTCCTTTAGGTTAAATCTTTATACCGTATACGCACAAACTAAAAAAGGCCAGCTATATTTTACAGCTGGCTTTTTTGGCTTTACGGAATTCCTCCCCATTTTTCTCCTGGAAAATGGGGAGGAATTCTTTACTTAACGTTTATCTTCTACAGCACCTCCGATTAAGAACACATTATTCTCTCGATTGGTATCTGCAAGGCGTAAGCTCGGGTCGATCTCTACTTTTTCGATGTTCGTAAAGTCACGATCGATCGTGATGGTTTTTTCAGTATTCGTCCATGGCCAGCGCTCGGTGTGCACACGCTTGGGCTTGCCTGCCTCCTCGGGCTTGTCACCGCGCTGAATGACAAGGGGCAAATATACCGTCTCTTGAGAACCATCTTTATAGGTGACCACGATGTCTAAAGGCATAGGCATCAGCCCTACGCGTTCTAATGCGATAGAGGTCTTGCCGGGCTCGGAAGCTGGCGTTACCGCACGGATTCCGTAATCTACGGATTTCGTGGAGGCCACGAAATAATCTAAATACCAGTCTAATTCTAGGCCGGATACTTTTTCCATCACGCGGATCACATCATTTCCGTTCGGATGCTTGAACTGCCAGTCATTCCATAGGCGAAGCATGCCCTTCTTGAAGTTTTCCTGCCCGATGATATAAGCCAGCTGCTCCACGAAAACGGCACCTTTCGAATAAGTACCAGCTCCATAGGCTGCATTAAATTGATAATGATCTGCATGTGTGGTTAAAGGCTCCTCTCTTCCAGAGGCCGCTAAGCGGAAATAGCTTCCATAATTTCCTCCTTGGATAAAGCTACTTTCGTCCCCTTTGTCGAAGACGGCATTCATGACCACGTTCGTACCCCAGGTTGTAAAGCCTTCATCGAGCCATGGCTCTGAAGATTCATTAAAGCCCAGAACGCCGTAGTACCACATATGAATCAACTCATGCACCGTTACACCGACGAGGCTGCGCAGGTTGCGATGGCCTGTGACCAATGTAGCCATAGGGTATTCCATTCCACCATCACCCCCTTGGATGACACTAAACTGCTTATACGGATAGGTGCCAAAGTTCTCGGACATATAGGCGATCGCATCTACGGTGTAAGGTTTCAGCTTGGCCCAGTTTTCTGCTGTCTGCTCATTTTTCACATATAGGAAGTGCACCATCGGCCCGCCATTCTCCATTTGGACCTTTTCATGCGTATAATTCGGGTCCGCTGCCCACATAAAGTCATGCACATCGGGAGCATGAAAGTGCCAAGTCAGGGTTTTGCCGCTAGGCTTAGGCACCTGAATGCCAGCATCCTCATAACCATGGCCGATTTCATTCGCATTTTTCAGGTAGCCGGTACCTCCTACGGTGTAGTCCTTATCGATGGTGATTTTCACATCGAACTCCCCGAAGTTGCCATAAAACTCACGTCCGATGTAGGGATTCGCATGCCAGCCCCGCACATCATAAGCTGCCATTTTCGGATACCACTGTGCCATGGAGTAGCGGATGCCCTCACGATTATCACGTCCGGCACGACGAATCTGTAAAGGGACCTGTCCTTCGAATTCCATATCGAACACCACGGTCTGGCCGGGTAAAATGGGCGTGGTCAGGTTCACCTCCAAGATCGTTTCCACATGCTCGAAAGGCACCGGCTGGCCATTCATGGAGAGTTTTTCAACCTGCAGGTAGCCGATTTCATCAGCTTTTAAGTTGGCGATGCGGTCCATCACGCGGCGGTCAGGATCTCCTATGGTGCGGGAGCGCACATCCATCATGCTGCCCGGCTGGAAGGCATTATAATATAAATGATAAAAAGCACGGGTTAGCGTGTCGGGAGAGTTATTTGTATACGCTAGCTGTTGGGTACCGCGGTAGCGGTTGGTTTCCGTATTCATGGTGACGTCCATGTCGTACTTCACACGCTGCTGCCAGCGTTCCACCTGCGCTTCTGCCAGGGAGATACAGGCCATCAGCCAAAGGGCTGCTCCTAAAATCACATTTCTCTGCATGATTAGCTTCTTTTTTTGCCATAAAATAAAGCAAATTTAAGTATCCCCCAAAACCAGTCCTGTAATTTGCTGCTTTTGTTTTGGCCCCTGGCCCGCAGGCACCCATTTATCCTCCTATTTTTCCTTTAAATAAAAAGCGATAGGCTGCTGGCAAAAGAATCGTCTTTTTTGATAGTAAATTTTAAAAGAATATGATGAAAAGTTTCTACCACAGCTACGGCCACTACTGGAAGGCACTTTGGCTGCTGCTCCTTTTTGGGGGCTTCGCCCAAAGTATCCACGCCCAGCAAGGGGTCGACCTGGACCTTTTTGCGCCGATGAAGGCGCGCGCCATAGGGCCCTCTGCCATGAGTGGACGTATCACCGCCATCGATGCGGTGCACGCGAATCCGAATATCATCTACGCAGGGGCGGCCTCGGGCGGGATATGGAAGTCTACCTCAGGAGGAATCACCTGGGAGCCGATTTTCGATGAGGAAAAAGTGCATAGCATCGGGGCTATCAGCATTTATCAGAAAAATCCAAACATCATCTGGGTGGGTACGGGCGAAGGAAATCCGCGTAACTCACTCAACCTGGGCTATGGCGTGTACCGGTCCTTAGATGCGGGGGAGACCTGGGAGCTGATGGGGCTAGAAAAGACGCGTGCCATCCACCGGATTATCGTGCATCCAGACGATCCGAACACGGTCTATGTGGGCGCGATCGGCTCTCCGTGGGGCACGCAGGAGGAACGCGGCGTCTATAAAACCACCGACGGGGGAAAAACCTGGGATAAAATTCTTTACGTGGATGAAAAAACTGGTGTGGGCGAGATGATCATGGATCCGAATAATCCGAATAAGCTATTCGTTAACATGTGGGAACACCGGCGCTATCCCTGGTTCTTTACTTCCGGAGGGGCTTCTTCTGGCTTATATGTGACCATCGATGGTGGAGACAACTGGAAGCGCCTAGACGATAAAAATGGGTTACCGAAAGGGGATCTCGGCCGGATGGGCTTAGCCATTTCCAAGGCCAATTCCCAAAAGGTGTATGCGCTGGTGGAGTCCTCCAAGAATGCGCTTTATGTTTCGCAGGATGGAGGAAAAAATTTCCGTATGGTGAATGACAAGCCCGAAATCGGAGATCGTCCATTTTATTATTTTGAGATTTTCGCTGATCCGAAGAACGAGGATCGCCTCTACACCTTGTACTCGCGCGTCGGGATGAGTGAGGATGGAGGCCGTAGCTTCCGTCAGCTCCTCAGCTACAGCGGCGTGCACCCGGATCACCATGCCTGGTATATCCATCCGGAGGATCCTAAATTTATGATCGATGGAAACGATGGTGGGCTGAACATCACTCGGGATGGGGGTAAGACCTGGTACTTTGCCGAAGGCCTTCCCGTAGGTCAGTGGTACCATGTGAATGTAGATAATGAATTACCTTATAATATTTATGGCGGCCTTCAGGATAATGGCAGCTGGGTAGGCCCTTCCTACGTGTGGCGACGCGATGGGATTCGCAATACCTACTGGCAGGAACTCATGTTCGGCGATGGCTTCGATGTGGTGCCAGACCCGGAAGATTCGCGCTATGGCTATGCCATGTCGCAGGGCGGAAATGTGGCGCGCTACGATAAGGAAACAGGCCAAAAGCGCGTGATTCGCCCGACGCACCCGGATAAGGATGTGTTTTTACGTTTCAACTGGAACGCGGCGATCGCGCAGTCTCCACATGATGCGGCCACCATCTATTATGGCAGCCAGTTTCTACATAAAAGTACAGACCGTGGGGAAACGTGGGAAATTATCAGCCCAGACCTAACCACAGATGATCCTGAGAAGCAAAAGCAGCAGGAAACGGGTGGCTTGACCTTCGACATTACAGGTGCTGAAAACCATACGACCATCCTAGCGATCGCGCCAAGCCCTGTGGATCCGGATGTGATCTGGGTAGGGACCGATGATGGCAATGTGCAGGTGACGCGTGATGGAGGCAAAACCTGGACGAATACGAGCATGAATCTGCGCGGCCTGCCGAAGGCGAGCTGGATTCCTCAGCTGCAGGCGAGCCGTTACGATGCGGGCGAAGCATGGGTGGTAGCGAATAATTACCGCAATAATGATTTTAGTGCTTACGCCTACCGCACGAAGGATTTTGGGAAGACCTACGAGCGTATCGCGGATGATGCGAAGGTCTGGGGCTATACCTTAAGTATTTTACAGGATCCTGTCGAGCCGAACCTGGTGTTTTTAGGAACTGAGTTTGGACTCTATGTGAGTTTCGATGGGGCGAAAAACTGGCAGCAGTGGCGCCATGGGTACCCGAAGGCGGTCTCTACCTATGATATGGTCATGCAGGAGCGCGAGTCCGACTTGGTCATCGGCACCTTTGGGCGTTCGCTGTATGTGTTGGATGATGTGAAGCCGCTACGTGTCCTAGCGGCGAATGCGGGTAAATTGCCTGCGGCAAAGTTGACGGCTATTCAGCCTAATGACGCCTATCAGGTGTCGATCGATCAGCCGCATGGTGAGCGCTTTATGGCAGATGCCAAATACGCCGGGGAAAACAGATCTTTCGGTGCACCGATCCAGTTTTTCTTCCATGACGATGCGAAAAGTAAGCCAGATACGGTTAGCATTGAGCTAGTAGCTGCTTCTGGTGAGGTGATTCGCACCTTTAAAACGGTTCCACGTAAGGGCTTGAACCGGGTGGTCTGGGGCATGGATCGGAAGGCCAGTGTGGAAACGCCAAGCCGCCGCCCACGCCGTGGTTTCTATGAGGCCGGCGGTGGTCCTGCGCTTCCAGGTACTTATACGGTGCGCATGCAGTACGGTGAGGAGCAGGCAGAGACATCTATTCGCTTGTTTTCAGATCCACGGACGGATCCGCAGCAGGCAGACCTGATCGCCCGAGACCGTTTCATCCAAGAGACCGAAGCCTTAAGTGCCGAGGTGATGGAAGTGATGGGCCATATGGGAGAAATGCGCGCTGCCGCGCAAAAGGTTCTGGACTTCGTGAAAGACGGCAGTTCGGAGGAGCAGAAGGCGCTGGCGAAAGCGGCCAAAAACCTGCAGGAGGCTATGAAAGCCGTGAATGAGGCCTTTTACGGTCCATCCCGTGAAGGGCAGGGTATCGTGCGCAACTTATTCCCGACGACGATGTCGCACCTAAGTGCACCGCGTCGCTATGCTTCCTCCTCGATCGGAGCGCCAGGAGCGACCGAACAGCGCTTGTTAGACCACGCGCGTGAGGCCGTAGCCGAGGCGATGGAAGTCTACACACGTTTTGTAGAGGAGGAGTGGAAGCCTTTCGAGCAGCAGGTGAATGCCAGCAAGATGCAGCTAGAGCCGATCTTTTAAGGCTTTAAAGGAGTAACTTTATGTGTAAGAAAAAAGCAGCCCAAAAATTTTGGGCTGCTTTTTTTATTCCGCACTTTTTGTGGAAGGGAGGGGCTGGCTTTTACTTTCTATGAGCAAGCAGTGCCTCTTATAAAAAGGGCTATGGATTTTACATGAAAAAGCTGCATCTTGTGTCCAACATGCAGCCAGATTCGCTTATTCGGACCATCAACAAGCTTGAAAGTCAGGAACTCTTTAAGATTTCCCGCTTTAAGCCACTGATTAAGAAAACCAGGCCACATACTCATGAGGGGTATTATGAGCTTATTTACCTGGCAGAAGGAGAAGGCTTTCACTGGGTGGAGACTGAGAAATTTCAAATAAAAGCCCCAGATGTATTCTTTTTAAAGCCGGGTCAGTTGCATTTCTGGCAATTTACCTCTATACCTAGTGGCTTCGTTTTGATGTTTAAGGAGGCCTTTATAGATCCCTTAAAGGAAGGGCGGCTACTTCAGCAGGTGCAGCAGCTTGGAGCTATCACCCGCTTGGCAGACTGGAAGGATCCTGTGGTAGCGCCGATTTTGGAAGATATTTTGCGTTACGCGCAAAGCCCCACACCGCAGCAGGAGGTCCTGATTAAGGGCTATCTCGCTGTTTTATTAGCCAAATTAGCGATTCAGCTGCAGGCAGGGGAACAAGTGGGTAGAGAGCAGCCCCTCTGTGATCGCTTTCTCAGCCTACTTGCCACGCAGCAACCGCCGCTGCACCGGGTAGCAGCTTATGCCGAATTACTCCAGACCTCGCCTCAAAACCTGAATCAAGCTTGCAAAAAGAAAACAGGGAGTACAGCTTCCGAGCATATCAGCGCACAGCTTATTTTAGAAGCCAAGCGGGCGATTTTACATACAGATCAAAACATCAATCAGATCGCTGATTATTTGCTATTTAATGATGCTTCCTATTTCGTCAAGTTTTTTAAGAAGCATACCGGCGAGACACCGCATCAGTTTCGAGCGCGCTATTTTGGGGACTAGATAGCCGGATATAGCGCGGAAAGGCGGGGAATCGTTCTCGGAATCCTGTTTCGGGAAGGCCAAGACTTTCATTTTTACCATTTTGCGCCTTGATTTTACCATAAGCGCTGGGTTAGGTTGCTGTATTTTTGTGCATGCTGTTGGTTCCCCTAGCATGTATGAAATACACATGATAAACACCTTTCTAAAAACGAGTCTACTCCTGCTGCTAATGGTCAGCTGCTGCACTTCCCTCCACGCCCAAGGGGAGCTGGCACGGCTGGTAGAAATTAGTACGAACTATTATCCGGAGTTGCGCGCCAGGGGTTTCGAGTTGGAGGCCGCGCGCCGTCAGGTGCAGTATGAGCGCTCCGATAGGCTACCTACTTTAGATGGCTCCTATCAGATGATTTATTCCACGAATAATAACATTACGGGAATGTTTTTACCGAATTTGGTTTTGCCGATTTCTGGTCCACCTGTGCTGGAAAATTCCTTCGACATGGTCTTCGGTTCGGCAGCCTCCCTGTTGATGAACTGGACACCGATCACATTTGGGAAACGGGCGAGTCGCATTCAGACGGCCACCTACCGCCAAGCCTTGGCGCAGCAGGAGCAGGCTTTGACTCTTTTAGAACATCAGGTGCGGTTTATAGAGGCCTATCTCAACTATTGGGCGGCGGTCGCTTTGGCGGAGGCTGCCGAAAAAAACAAGGAGCGCTATGCAGATAACCGGAACCTTTCGCGTGTGCTGGTGGAAAACGGTTTACGTCCTGCCGTCGATTCTGCACAGTTTCATGCATTATATGCGCGTTCGGCGATTTCCTTTCTGCAGGCACAAAGTCACGTGGCGGCTAGCCGTGCCCGGGTTCGTGAGCTGCTGGGAGATGATGCGCAAGCCATCGGCATCGATAGTGCTTTATTTCGGGTATTGGGAAAACAGGCGGAGCTAAGCACAGTAAATCACCCCCTGCTGCAGCGCTCTCGTACCCAAACGCAGCTAGCACAGTCTCTTCAGACGGAGCTCAATCGCTCGCTGCTGCCGGATTTGAATTTTTGGGCTACGGCCTTTGCGCGCGGCTCCTCCATTCTTTTTGAGGGAGGCTTTGACTCGCCCACGGATGGCTTGGCTTTTTCCAAATACAATTATGGGATGGGCTTTCAGGTGGTACTTCCGCTACTGCAGTTTTCCCGCACTTCCAAGCTTATGCAGCGTCAAAAGGCAATGATTTCAGCGGCAGAGGCGTATGAGTTGCAGGTGGAACGGGCGCTGGAAAAGGATAGGACAGTGGCGGTAGCTACCCTCTCGCATGCTGTGGAAGCGGCCAGCATCGCGCCTGCCTATGTGGAAGCTGCCGAGTACAGCTTTCGGGCTTTACAGGCGAATTATGATGCCGGCCTGCTGCATGCGAATGAGTTGATCCAAGGACAAGCGGACTTGGCTAAAGCGGAGGCAGACTACATCGAAATGAAAGTAGAAATGTGGAAGGCACTTTTGTATTTCGCTGCGGTGCGTGGCGATGTCACCGTTTTTTTATCCTCTTTACAAGAATAAGCTATGCAATTAATAGACGGAGCCCTTCGCAAACCCATTACTGTCATGGTCGCCCTGCTGGCCATCGCGGTCTTCTCTTATTTGGCTATCCGTTCCATGAAGATCGACATTTTCCCGACATTCGGCCTGCCGACCATCTATGTGGCGCAGCCTTATGGAGGACTGTCTCCAGATCAGATGGAGTCCTTTGTGACGAATTATTACGAGTATCATTTTCTGTATGTGACAGGCGTAAAAGCGGTGGAGTCGAAGTCGGTACAGGGGAATGCGCTTATCAAAATCATTTTTCATGAAGGGACAGACATGAGTCAGGCAGCAGCTGAAGTGGTCGGGTATGTGAATCGCTCTCGTGCTTTTATGCCTCCCGGAACAGTACCGCCCTTTATTACGCGCTTTGATGCCGGCTCTGTGCCGGTGGGGCAATTGATTTTTTCCTCGGAGACACGCACCTTAGGGGAGATTTCCGATCTCGCGCTCTTTAATGTGCGTCCTATGTTTTCTACCTTGCCGGGAGTTTCTGCGCCGCCACCCTTCGGGGGGAGTGCGAAGTCAGTAATCGTGAGGCTTGATCCTGAAAAAATGCAGCGCTATGCCTTTAGTCCCGATGAGGTGGTAGCAGCGCTGGCGAAGTATAATGTGATTAGCCCAGCTGGTAATTTACGCCAGGGAGATGAGATGCTGCTTACGCCAACGAATGCGGTGGCGGAGAGCATCACGGATTTTGAAAATATTCCGCTGACCCTAGGACATGGTGCAGCCGTTTATTTAAAAGATGTGGCTGAGATAGCGATAGCCTCTGATGTCACCACAGGTTATGCACTTGTTAATGGAGCCCGTTCCGTGTACATTCCCGTCACAAAGCGTGCCGATGCTTCCACTTGGGAGGTGGTCAAAAATGTAAAAGCAGCCTTACCTCGCATGCAGGCTGCCATTCCGGAGGATATTCAGGTGTCGTATGCCTTCGATCAGTCAGGCTATGTGATTTATTCGCTGCGCAATGTGCTCTTTGAGGGTGGCCTAGGCGCCCTGCTGACAGGGTTCATGATCTTTCTTTTTTTAGGAGACCGCAGAGGAGCCCTAATCGTGGTGCTTACGATCCCCATCGCTTTGTTGAGCTCGCTTATTCTGCTGAAGCTCGTCGGTCAGACGGTAAACATTATGACTTTGGGCGGCTTAGCCCTCTCTATCGGGATCTTGGTGGATGAGGCCACTGTTACGATCGAAAATATCCACCGACATATGGAAATGGGTAAAAAGAGAGTGCCCGCCATAGTCGCGGCCAGTAAGGAGATCGTGACGCCTAAGCTTTTGATCCTGTTTAGCATCCTGGCTGTATTTGCGCCGGCATTTTTTATGTCGGGCGTACCGCAAGGGATGTTTTTACCCATGGCGCTGGCTGTAGGTTTTGCCATGATCGCTTCCTTCCTGATTTCGATGACTTTGGTACCGGTCTTGGCCATTTGGCTCATGAGCGCGAAAGGTGTGGAAGCCGAGTCACCGCGATTTGATCGTTTCCGGGCACGCTACTTGCGGCGTCTGGAGGCCTTCGAGAATCATCACGTTAGAACGCTTTCGCTTTACTTTTTCGTCGCTACGGGAATTTTTATTGGGGGATTCGCCCTTATCGGCTTGGATATCTTCCCGAAGGTGGATGCCGGCCAGGCAGTCGTTCGCTTACGACTGGAGACAGGTACCCGCTTAGAGCGCACGGAGGAAGCCACCCAAAAGCTCTTGGCCCTGGCAGAAGAGGTGGTGGGGACCGGAAATATAGACATCAGCTCGGCCTTTGTAGGCACACAGCCTTCCAGCTTTCCGGTCAACTTGATTCACCTTTGGACCAGCGGTCCACACGAATCTGTTACGCGGATTAATTTAAAAAAGCATGCCGGCATTCGCATAGAGGAGTTTAAAGAGCGGCTGCGTGCGCGGGTGCGTGAGGAGATGCCCGAGGCAAAAATTTCTTTCGAGCCAGGGGACTTAGTCGATCAGGTGCTCAACTTAGGAGCAAATAATCCAATAGAGGTAGCCATTTTAGGAAAAAATCTAGGCAGTTCCTATGCTGTCGCCCGGGATTTGAGCCAGCAGCTGAGCGGGGATCCAGCCTTTCGGGATGTGCAGGTGGCCACACCGCTGGATTATCCGACCTTAAAAGTCAACATTGACCGGGTGAAGGCGGGGCAGCTGGGGCTCACCGTGCAGGAAATTTCGGAGGCTCTAGTGACGGCCACCTCTTCCAGCCGATTTACAGCGCCCAATTACTGGCGCGACCCAGAATCAGCAGTAGCGTATCAGGTGCAGGTCGAGTATCCACAGTATTTGGTAGCGAATCAGTCGGATGTGGAAATGGTGCCCATCACCAGCCGTGGTGGACAAAAGGTGTTTTTGCGCGATGTGGCGCAGTTTGAGACCTTGAAAACACCTGCTGCCTATGAGCGCCTAAATCAGCAGCGCTATGTAACGGTGACAGCGAATATCCATGCGACCGATTTAGGCTCAGCCGTAAAGCGTCTGGATACAGCCATCGAGGCACTGGGAGATTTGCCAGCAGGGGTGGAAATCGTCCAGAAAGGGCAGGTAGATTTGCTCGGTCAGACAACTCGGGAGCTGCAGCAGGGGCTTTTCATCGCCATCGTGGTTATCCTGCTGATGCTGGCAGCGAGTTTTCAGTCCTTTCGCTCTGCGGCCGTCATCCTGATTTTAGTACCTGCGGTGGTGGGTGGCTCCTTGGTATTTCTTTTGCTCACCGGACATACGCTAAACATCCAGTCCTACATGGGGATGATCATGGCAGTAGGGGTGGCGGTGGCCAATGCCATCTTGTTCGTCACACGAGCAGAGGATTTACGCAAGTCTGGATCCTCTCAGGCCTATCGTTTAGCGGCAGAAGACCGCGTGCGGCCCATACTCATGACCAGCCTGACCATGATTGTCGGAGTAAGCCCTATGGCATTGGGCTTCGGCGAAGGCGGTGATCAAATCGCACCGCTTGGAGTAGCGGTTATCGGCGGCCTGTTGTTTTCCCTGTTTAGTACATTATTTTTCCTGCCTTTGGTCTATCATCATCTGGTAGGAAAACGCCCCTATCAAAGTCCTTCTCTTCACCCAACAGATACTGGCAGTGTTTATTTCCAAGATAATTCCTGATCGTATGCAGCAGTCTTTTTACTCCCTTTTCACGTTCCTACTTCTCCTGCCGCTGATGGCTTGTCAGGGAGATGCCCCTCAGGAGGATGCCCCGGAGGAGGTGCGTGCTGCCTTTCTTCTGAAAAAGGAAGCAGTCGCTATCGAACTTCGGCTTCCTGCCGAGCTTTTGGCTTATGAGCGTGCCGAGCTCTTCACGAAGGTAGATGCCTATGTGCAGCGTGTGCATGTGGATATCGGAGATCGGGTGAAAAAGGGACAGGAGCTCCTGTTACTGGATGCTCCTGAGGTAAATAGTAAAACAGCAGAAGCTGAAGCACGGCTTTTGGAGGCGGAGGCACGCTACCGCGCTTCGGAGGATCAGTACCTTCGGACACTGCGTGCTTCTCGTACGGAAGGCACTGTGGCGGAGGCGGCACTCACCTCTTTAAGGGGTAATTTTCAAGCCGACAGCGCGCATTGGCAGGCGGCCCGGCTCTTAGCCCAGAGCTACCGGGAGCAGCAAGACTACCTGCGGATACGCGCACCTTTTGATGGTATCGTAACGGGGCGGTCGGTAGATCCTGGGGATTTTGCTGCCCCTCGACCTGAAAATGTGTTGCTGATTGTGGAGCATCCTGATAAGTTGCGCGTGCGTGTGCATGTTCCGGAGGCGTACGTGCAGGCCCTTCCTGACTCGGAAACGCTTGCCTTTCAGGTGGACGGCTTGCGCCAAAGTGAATTTACGGCGAGACTGGCGCGCAAATCGGGTAGCATCCATCCGCAGACGCGCACTGAAATCTGGGAATATGAATTCGAAAATAAGGAAGGCCACTTATTACCCGGTATGTATGCGCAGGTGGACCTTCAGTTAAAGCGAGCAGAGGAGTCTTTCGTGGTGCCGACTGCTGCAGTGGCCACGACCTTAGAACGGAAATTTGTGATCCGAGTGCGTGATGCCGCCTTGGAGTGGGTGGATGTGCGCACGGGGATTTCGAAAGGAGGCAGAACAGAGATTTTCGGTAATTTAGCTGCAGGAGATATTTTACTCAGCAGGGCTTCCGATGAGCTTAAAGCGGGTCAGCAGGTAACGATTGCCATGGAGGAGTGAGGCCTTGTGGATAAAAGATAGTGAGACCCCATCTAGTGCTAGTTCACTCCGAAAGGTGCAGCCTAAAATTTTTGGGCTGCTTTTTTTATTCGTCCTCTTTTGTGGGCGGAAGGGCGGTACTTTTACAGCGGGCAATAGATAATTGCCCTATGCGCGCTAGGTGCTTCTATGTATTGTTCGGTGAAAGTAGCAGCCAGAAATGTTGCGTAAACTTAATTTTTTTGTCATGAATCATGTACAACTTCGTTAACTTAATTTTTTTTTCTTATGCAAATACTACATGAAAATGAGCTGCAAGATATCCATGGTGGAATCCTTCCGCTTCTAGTACTCGCTGGTGCCGCACTTCTTTTGTCTAGTTGTGAAAACAATAAGCAAACAGGTACGAATCAACCGGGGTCAAGTTCGGTCAATGTGAACTGTACAGACTGCACGGTTACTGTAACAGTAGAGCGTGGTCATACTTCTAAATAATGTTTCATTTGAGCTGCCGAAAGGCAGCTCACTAATTTCTTCATGCTATGCGTAAATTAATGTTTTTATCTGTCTGGGTGGCCTGTGTTGCTTGTAAGGAGCATGTGCCGAGTACGTATACAATCAATGAGCGGCAAGAGCTGGTTCTCGATGTACGTGCCTCGGGAGGAGCAGCGACCCTGTCTTTCGCCACGGACTCGGAGGTGACGCTTATTCAACAGGATTTCGTCGAAAGACAGGGCTTAACTCCGCATCGTCAGACGCGTATGAATGGAATTCCTAGCGATGTGGTCTATTTACTTGATTTTCAGGTGGGAGGTGTTCGCTTAGATTCTGTGGAGGCAGTAGTCGCTAAAGCCGAAAATGGATTTTTCGATTTTACGGCTTATGATGGCGTACTGGGCTTACATGTTATTCAGGAATTAGCTTGGCGTTTCGATCAACAAACGCGAGAGGTTACGGCGCAAAGGCGCGAAGTGCAGGCGCCAGCGGGTGCGGTTACCTTGGCCTATGAAACCTCCGGGGCTCCGGGCTATATGGTGGTGGAGCTAAAAGATCCTTCCGACCGTCCCCTGCGGGCTCAGTTTAGTTCCCGTAATGCCAGTTTGTTAAGCAGGGTTTTGCCACACACGGAGGAGCACTTGGAAGAATCCGAGGCACATGCGCAACAAGAGGCAGGTTTGCATCTAGCTTCTGCAGCGGCACTTGCTTTGGAATGTAAGGAGGAAACTGTGTTGGATTACCCTTTTCTGGGTCAGCGCATAGCAGAAGCACTTCTAAAGGAAATAGAGGGAGATTTTGAAACTGATGTCCTTTTAGGGAATCAAATCATACGAGAGTCTTCCCTCTTTATTTTGGATCCATTTCAGCGTAAGCTCCACATCGCCTTTCCCGAGCAGGGTACTGAATAGCCGGTGCTGAGCTGTTAGCTGTCCAGCGATGCCTGCTAATGCTTACTTCTGCTAGCACTTCTTACGAGAAGTGCTAGCAGATTTTAGAGGAATCGTGTATCTTATGCAGAAATACCTTTGCTATGAAAAACGTGCTACCCCTTGTCTTTTGTGTCTTACTTATAGGCTGTCAGTCAACTAGCGAAAAGGACAAAAGGCTGGGCCAATTAGCGGCTTTTATAGAGATGGTGGTGGCGGAGGTTAAGCCCTTGGCGATCAGTGCGCCGATGACTGCAGCAGAGCTAGAAGAAATCTGGGAAGAAGCTTCGCGCATGGCAGAGGACGCAGGTGTTCAGCTTTACCGTGAGCCTGAACTGATCCGTACGCACTTGTTTCCAGAGGGTGCGGGGCCAGAGCGTGAGGTACTGCTGGTGTATAAGGGCAACGCGCTCGCCGCTTATTTGGACTTAAAAGCACACCAAGAGCAGCTGGAAGGAAACGAAGTAGCGCGGCGCTTCGGGCGCCTACTTGGATATTCTACCCCGTATGTACATACGCTTTTGGCCCAAAACACTACTTTTCGGAGTCTGCCCGATTTTGGTATCCAGGGAACGAATATATTTTTATACTACGAGGATTTGGCCGCAGCAGAACGGTTTTACGGTGAGCTGCTTGGCTTGGAAAAAGTTTCAGACTATGTGTTTGCGAAGACCTTTCGAATCGCTCAAGACGCTTTTCTAACGCTTGTGGATGCCGCTGTCGGCCGACATGCTGCTGATGAGCCAAAGACTGTGGCCATCGCACTGCTTACAGACGAGCTTCCAGAATGGTATGCCTACCTGCAAGCTGAAGGAGTTGCTATCAAGTATCCTTACAAGCCGAAGGAGGGGGCTGCTCATGATGGATTTGTGGCAGTGGATCCCGAGGGATACTTACTGGAGTTTGAAACCTTCAAGCAGCATCCTGAAAATGAAGTACTGCTGCCGCAGCTGCGGCGCTATGCTCCTTTAGCGCTGCAGTCGGAGGGGAGCAGTACCCGAAAAGGATTTTACGGTGCAGTCTACTGGGCCTACTATGAGGATCTGCAGGAAGCTTCCCTGTTTTACGCTGAAACGATGGGGCTGCCGCTACGCGTGGACCAAGGTTGGGCAAAGGTCTATCAAGCTTCTGAAACGGGGTACATCGGACTCGTAGATGAACGTCGGGGCATGCATCGCTTTTCAGAAAAAAAAGGCGCCAGTATCGCATTTTTGGTAGCCGATTTGGAAGCTTGGTATGCTTATGTGCAGGCACATTCTCCTTTTCCGCTTCATCAAGCATGGTATGTGGGTAGTGAAGACCGCTATACGGCATTTGTGGGAACAGATCCGGGTGGGTATTTTTTAGAGTTTAATCGTTTTCAGGAGCATCCCGATAATCAACGGCTGCTCGAAATTGTAGCGGAAGATCTGCAAGACTAAGCCCCGAGTTAAAAAAGCTCTGGAAGCATTCATCCGCAGACAGGTATAGGATTTTATGCATTTGCATTCGAAAACAAGAAAGGTCTCATTGAATCGGGTATTTTGGGCTTAAGGAAAGTCTCGTAGAATCGGGGTATTTTGGGGTCGAGGAAGGTCTTGTAAAATCGGGTGTTTTGGGGTTAAGGAAGGTCGCGTAAAATCCAGTATTTTGGTCTTAAGGAAGGGCTTGTGGAATCAGGCATTTTGACTTAGCGTGTAGGAGGTTCAGGTGGATCGTAGCAGAAAGCGAGCAGCGGACTCTTTTGTGTTGTCGCCTGCTGTGCTGTCCATAAGCCTTAGGAGAAAAACCTGTGATCCGGGTAGGCACTGCCGCGCTGGAGTAGGTGGCTGTGCACGTAGGGATTTCAACTTGAGGCAAAAAAGATTTTCGTTGATTAAACGGTGGAGAGTAGGGTAGAGGCATAAAAAAGACGGCTGATGGGAACACCAGCCGTCCGTATTTTTGCCTTATTCCTGCTGAAAGGTCTGTTTTCAAACCTTTCGCCCCGACTGGGGCAGCGGGAAAACGTGCTTATTTTTTCAAGACAGAGAAGTCAAAGGTATCGAGGAACTTCGTGGTGAAGTCACCGGCTTTAAACTGCTCGTCTTCCATCAGCGCGATATGGAAAGGGATGGTGGTCTTGATACCATCGATCACAAATTCCTCTAAGGCACGCTTCATGCGGACGATCACCTCATCTCGAGACTGACCAGAAACGATCAGTTTCGCGATCATGGAATCGTAATTCGGTGGAATCACATAACCAGCATACACATGGCTATCCACACGCACCCCACGCCCACCTGGAAGGTGGAGATTGTTGATACGTCCTGGGGAAGGGCGGAAACCATTTGCAGGATCCTCCGCATTGATGCGACATTCCATCGCGTAAAGCTTCGGGAAGTAGTTTTTACCAGAGATTTTTTCTCCTGCCGCAACTTTAATCTGTTCCTTGATTAGATCGAAATCGGTCACCTCTTCTGTGATCGGATGCTCTACCTGGATACGTGTATTCATTTCCATGAAGTAGAAGTTGCGGTACTTATCCACTAGGAACTCGATCGTACCAGCACCTTCATATCCGATAGCCTCAGCACCCTTAATCGCTGCTGCGCCCATTTTTTCACGAAGTTCATCAGTCATAAAAGGACTTGGCGTCTCTTCTACGAGCTTTTGATGCCTTCTTTGGATGGAGCAGTCTCTTTCGGAAAGGTGGCAAGCGCGTCCAGTCGAATCTCCGATGATTTGGATTTCGATGTGACGAGGCTCTTCCACGAATTTTTCTAAATATAAACCATCATTGCCGAAGGCCGCCGCTGCTTCTTGGCGTGCAGAGTCCCAAGCTTTTTTAAACTCCGAAGGGTCGTTCACGATGCGCATGCCTTTTCCACCACCGCCTGCAGTAGCTTTTAGGATCACAGGATAGCCCATTTCCTCGGCGATTTTCATTCCTTGCTCGATGGAATCTAAGAGCCCTTCTGAGCCCGGAATGGTCGGAACGCCAGCCTCTTTCATCGTAGCTTTCGCGGTGGCCTTGTCGCCCATCTTTTGGATCATCTCTGGGCTTGCACCGATAAACTTGATCCCCTGCTCTTGGCAAATACGCGAAAATTCAGCGTTTTCAGAAAGGAAGCCATAGCCCGGGTGAATCGCGTCTGCATTTGTTATTTCTGCTGCAGCGATAATGCGCGACATGTTGAGGTAGGAGTCTTTCGAAGGAGCCGCACCGATACATACAGCTTCGTCTGCAAAGCGTACATGCAAACTGTCCTTATCTGCAGTAGAATACACCGCTACGGTTTTGATGCCCATCTCCTTGCACGTGCGGATAACACGCAGAGCGATCTCTCCTCTATTGGCAATAAGTATTTTTTTAAACACAGTAGTCAAATTTAATGAAACATGAATTAACCTGCAGGATCAACAAGGAAGAGCGGTTGGTCGTATTCCACCGGCTGTGCATTTTCTACAAGCACTTTCACGATTTTTCCAGAGATTTCGGATTCTATTTCATTAAATAGCTTCATCGCCTCGATGATACATACCGTCTGACCTGCTGTCACTGTGTCTCCGACCTCTGCGAAAGCAGGGCTGTCTGGATTTGGCGTGCGGTAGAAAGTTCCGATCATCGGGGACTTGATTTCAAGAAGATTGGCAGAAACAGGGGCTTCTGCAGCCGCAGGTGCTGCCGCTTCAGCAGGAGCTGCTGCTACCGGTGCAGGCGCAGGAGCTGGAGCCGCCGCAGGAGCTGGAGCCGCCACAGGTGCTGCTGGCGCGGCAGGTGCCTCCGCTGCATCCGCATATTTTTTAATAGATAACTTTAGTTCTTTCGTTTCGATTTTTACCTCAGCAAGG
Organism: Nitritalea sp.; assembly: GCF_054166705.1. Classification (NCBI taxonomy): domain Bacteria; kingdom Pseudomonadati; phylum Bacteroidota; class Cytophagia; order Cytophagales; family Cyclobacteriaceae; genus Nitritalea; species Nitritalea sp. Next base: position 63,943 of record NZ_JBSZCV010000007.1, on the reverse strand, counting down.
CCTGAGCCGGCAATAAAGTCAATTAACTCTTGAATCTCTTTTGCTTTCATGTTTTTAAAGTTTAGTATAGCCAATCGATATGGCAAGATGGTTATTTTGGATTTATACGCCTCTTCGGCTGTCAGGTTGTACTATTTTACTCGTTCGGAATAACTTCCGTCGCGTGTGTCTACCTTAATCATGGTGTCCTGTTCTACGAACAAAGGAACCATCACCGTAGCACCCGTTTCCACCGTCGCCGGTTTTAGCGCATTCGTGGCCGTATCGCCCTTGATACCCGGCTCGGTGTAGGTAATCATTAGCTCCACGAAAGGAGGTAACTCTACCGCTAGTGGGGTTTCGGTCTCGGCATGCACAAGAATGTCGACGAGCTGCCCTTCTTTCATTAGGTTCGCACGTTCGATCAGCTTTTCCTCTATAGGTATCTGCTCGAAGGTGTTCGAATCCATGAAGTGGTAGCCCATATCATCCGCATAGATAAACTGATGCGGGCGCTTTTCTACACGTGCGGTGACGACTTTCTCTCCCGCATTAAAGGTCTTATCCAGAACTTTTCCGCTGGTGAGGCTTTTCAACTTCGTTCTTACGAAGGCGGCGCCTTTCCCAGGCTTGACATGCTGAAATTCCACGATCGTAAAGATGTCGTGGTTCATTACTAAGCAAAGGCCATTTTTAAAATCTGCCGTAGATGCCATGGTTATTTTTGTTTAGATGATGCGTGTGAATAAGTGGAGCCCCCCTTTTGTCGGGTTTTCCGATTTTTTTTTAATCCTTTTCGTGCACGGATTACTTGGGATCGTAGCCCCACTTCAGGTAGATAGAGCCCCAGGTGAAGCCTCCACCGAAAGCCGCTAAAATGATATTATCCCCTTTGCGCAGCTGCGCCTCATAGTCAAAAAGACAAAGGGGAAGGGTGCCCGCCGTCGTGTTCCCATAGCGTTCGATGTTCATCATCACCTTCTCGGGGCCTACGCCCATGCGGTTGGCAGTTGCATCGATGATGCGCTTGTTGGCTTGGTGGGGAACGAGCCAAGCCACATCTTCGGCGGTGAGCTTGTTGCGCTCCATGATGCGCGCGCTCACTTCCGCCATGTTCGTGACAGCAAATTTAAATACAGTAGAGCCCTCCTGATAGGCGAAGTGCTCGCGGTTGGCCACAGTTTCGGCCGTAGCCGGACGACGACTTCCCCCTGCTTTCATGTGCAGGTAGTTAGCCCCTGAACCGTCCGCCTGCAGGATAGAGTCCATAATGCCCACAGGTTCCTCGGTGGGTTCTAGGAGAACGGCCCCGCCGCCATCACCGAAGATGATGCAGGTAGCTCGGTCCTGGTAATCGATTATCGAGGACATTTTATCTGCCCCGATGACGATCACTTTCTTATGCATGCCGGTTTCGATAAACTGCGCCCCCATGGTGAGGGCATACAAGAAACCAGAACAGGCAGCGGAGATATCGAAGCTGTAGCTTTTTTTCGCGCCGACCATGTCTGCCACGATGTTCGCGGTAGCAGGAAAGGGCATATCGGGAGTAACTGTAGCGCAGATGATCAGGTCGATATCCATGGGGTCGGTACCCGTCTTGGCTAAGAGCCCTTTTACTGCCTCCGCCCCGATGACAGAGGTCCCTTGATCGATGCCTTTTAATATTCTGCGCTCTTTAATCCCGGTTCGGGTCGTGATCCATTCGTCATTTGTGTCCACGAGGGTTTCTAATTCCTTATTGGTCATCACATAATCGGGTAACCAACCGTGGACTCCGGTAATCACTGCTCGGGTTTTTTTCATTGGGCTTCTCTAAATGCTTCGCTACGGATGAGAGGGTAAAGCGGGTCCTAGAAAGACTCACCCGATTTAAGCGGTTCATGAAATTATTTTAGCCCCCAAAAATAGTCAAAATAACGGCTTATAACCAAAGAATTAACGGAAGTTTAGTATCAGCTGTAGGGAATAGGGAATTCTGCTTTGGCCAGGGGCCAAAAAAAAACAGGTAGCCATGCACGCGTCACATAGCTACCTGTATACATAAGGAAGAGAAAAGCTTAGGCTAAGACCTCTTTTTCCATGATCACTTCACCCTTATAGTAAAGTTTTCCGTCTAACCAAAACGCGCGGTGCGGTAGGTGTAGTTCACCTGTGGTAGGACATTTCGCAAGGCCTGGAGCACTTAATTTATAATGTGTTCTGCGCTTGTCTCTTCTGGTTTTCGAAATTTTTCGTTTAGGATGTGCCATCTCTTCACTCGTTTAGATTAATCTTTTTTCTTTAATTTCTTTAATATCTCCCAGCGGGGGTCGGTGTTCTCCTCGTCCGTGTCGGCAGCAGCATCTGTGTCTGTTTCCAGCTCCTCATCGGCTTCTTCCTCGTACGTGTCGGTGTAGTACACCATTTTACCTTCTCCCTCGAAATCCTCATCGTCCATCTCATCCCGATAGTCAGGATGGATTTTTTTGGCCGGAAGGCCCAGGAGAAAATACTCTTTTAATAAATCCACAAAGCTTAGCTTCGGGGTATCTTTCATTATCAAATATACTTCGTCGTCCAACTCCCGCTCCTCTGGCCCATACTTGTAATGCATGCGCGCCGTGGTGCTGTAGGACTCCTCGAAGGGAATCAGGCTGCGATCACATAGCAGGGTGACCACACCGTTTAAGGTAAAGCGCGCCTCTAATAAAGTACTTGACTTAAGCAATTTTAGCGCCACATGGATGTTCATGTGCTCTACCCAGTCTTCCAAGCCATGATGCGCGATAAAAGCATCGTCTAGCGTAAAGGTGAAGCCATGCTCGCCTTCCTTTAAGCGGATGATGTCTATTTCAAAGTTTGCCTCGTATCGCATCGCTTGCCTCCTTGTAATTCAAGACCGCAAAATTAGCGGAATTTTATAGAAATAGAAAAGGAAAGTGAGGAAAAGTTTATTCTTATCTGGCTTTTTCCGTTACTTATTGGCTCTGCGTACATGGCACTCCTCCAATCACACCTTTCCATGCCTTCCAGTCCTCCTGAAATACTTGGATCGCCTCGACCTCCAGCTTACCTAAGGCGCCGGAGATGCTTTGGCGTCTTTATGCCTTTTCGAGGGTTGGGTTATCTGTTTTAAAGGTTCATTTTACAGGTAGTGGCGGCACACCTGGGCGATAGGGTCACGATAGGGCCTGCTGATCCCAGATCATCCTTTACTCTTCTTCTTCTTCTTCTTCCCAAGGGTTTCGGTGTCGGATTACCTCTAAAGCGAGGTAAAGAGCTGCCCGCATGGAGCTTTCATCAGCGATCCCCTTGCCGGCGATGTTATAGGCTGTGCCATGGTCTGGAGATGTGCGGATTAGGGAAAGTCCCGCGGTGAAGTTGACGCCGCTTTCGAAAGCCAAGGCCTTAAAAGGTGCGAGCCCCTGGTCGTGGTACATGGCCAGCACGCCGTCGAACTTGCGCTGATGCATCATGCCGAAGAAGCCATCCGCAGGATATGGGCCAAAGACATATTCACCGTTTTCCTTGAAACGGTTGATGACAGGGGAAATCAGTTCTTGTTCCTCCTGTCCCAGCACGCCACCTTCCCCAGCATGAGGGTTGAGCCCCAGCACGGCCACCTTCGGCTTGGCGATGCCAAAGTCCGTCTTAAGGGATTCGAGCATCAGCTCTAACTTGCGCGTAAGCCGCTCCTCGGTCAGTGCGCTCGCCACCTGTGCTAGAGGGATATGTCCTGTGGCTAAGCCCACGCGCATGTCATTTGCACAGAGGAACATCAGGCTATCCTTCGCTTCGAAGGCTTCGGTAAAGTATTCGGTATGCCCGACGAAGGGTTTTTCCTCTGTATGGATCGTATGTTTATTTAAAGGTGCGGTGACGATGGCGTCGATAAGGCCTGCTTTCGCATCTGCGATCGCCTGATCCATGGCGGCTAAGGCCATTTTGCCCGCCTCGCGGGTTTCTACCCCTGGATGAACCTCTGGGCTTTCCTCCACCACATTTATCACATTGATTTTTTTATGATGTACTGCCTCCGCACCTTTTACCTGCATGAAGTTGAAATCCTCCAGCTGCAGGGCCTTGCGGTAAAAGGTCAGTGCTTTTCCGTGGGCGTAAATGACGGGCGTCATCAGCCGCAGCAGGCGATTATCTGCCAGGGCCTTCAGGGTCACCTCCGCGCCGATACCATTAATATCTCCGATCGTAATGCCGATAACCGGCTTCTTTTTATGTTGAGTCATAACTTACGCAGGCCCGGGTGCCGAAGAAGTGCTCGGTGGCGCACATTCGGAAGGCGGGCTTTTTCGATTTAATAAAGCTGCAAGTTAGACAAAATAATATTATATTCCTTAATTTTGAGGGCGTGAAGGGGCATGGGGCCACTTGAAATCCAAAAAGAAGCACATGGCACAGGTTAGACCGAAGAAACATCTGGGACAGCATTTTTTAACCGATCTCAGCATCGCCAAGCGGATCGCCGAGGCGGTGCAGGGCCATGAAGCTACCCGGCAGGTGCTGGAAATCGGGCCAGGGATGGGGGTGCTGACGCAGTTTCTCCTGGACGGTGGCTGGGATCTAAGCGTGGTAGAGGTGGACCGCGAGTCGGTGGAGTACCTGCAGCGGCATTTCGCACAGCTGGAGGGGCGCATTCTTTTCGGGGATTACCTGAAGCTCGCCCCCGCAGCGCTGCCGCAAGGGACCTATGTAGTGGCGGGGAATTTTCCATATAATATTTCTTCTCAGATCTTCTTTCGTGTTCTGGAGTTGCGCAGCCAGGTGACCGAGGTGGTGTGCATGCTGCAAAAGGAGGTGGCCGAGCGCATCGCCGCGCCTAAAGGCAGTAAAACCTATGGCATCCTCTCGGTGCTTCTACAAGCTTTTTATGAGGTGGAGTACCTGTTTACAGTGCCCCCTGACGTGTTTAACCCACCGCCCAAGGTGCAGAGTGGGGTCATCCGCCTGCGCCGCCTGCCGACGTACACACTGCCCTGCTCGGAAAAGAAGTTTTTCACGGTCGTGAAGCAAAGCTTCAGCACGCGCCGCAAGACACTGCGCAACTGTCTCAAGTCGATCGGCCTGTCTGCTGCACTGCTTTCCGATCCAGTGATGGATCTCCGTGCCGAGCAGCTCAGCGTGCAAGACTTTATTCAGCTCACCCAAAAAATAGAAGCAGATGGAACAGCTTAAAGCCTTCGAGCTTTCCCGTGAATTTCTGGAAAGCCTTCGTGAGGCCATCGCACAAGAAGATCATGCCTACCTCACCCAGTCTCTGGAGGGGGTTAATGGAGCCGATATCGCCGCCCTCCTGGACGAGCTCAGCTTGGAGGAGGCCCTGTATGTTTTGCGGCTTCAGCCGAAAAGCAGCGCCGCAGACATTCTCATCGAGCTGGAAGAAAGTGCCGCCCTGAAGGTCGCTCGCGAGATGGATCCGGTGGAAATCGCCAGCTGGGTGGAGGAAATGGACTCCGACGATGCCGTGGACCTCTTAAACATGCTCGGCTCTAAAGAGCGGGAAGACATCATCGCCCACCTGCAGGATAAGGAAAAGTCAGCCAATATTCTGGATCTGCTCCGCTATGACGAGGATACAGCAGGCGGCCTGATGGCCAAAGAATACATTAAGGCCAACCAGAACTGGACGGTGGTGCAGACCATCGAAGAAATCCGCCGCCAAGCCGAGAAGGTGGAAAAGATTTACTCGATTTATGTGGTCGACAACAAGCAGCATCTGCTGGGCAGGGTCTCGCTAAAAAAAATCATTCTCTCAGCCTCCACCACAAAAATTAGCGCCATCTATGAGCCCGAACTGATCTCGGTGGACTCCCACATGCCTGGCGAGGCGGTGGCAGAGGTGATGCGTAAGTATGACTTAGAGTCGGTGCCGGTGGTGAATGCGAAAAACAAGCTGGTGGGCCGTATCACGGTGGATGATGTGCTCGACCTCATCCGAGAGCAGTCCGAGGAGGACTTGCAGGCCATGACGGGGATCTCGGACGATATCGAAGAGTCGGACAGCATTTTCCGCATCTCGAAGGCCCGCCTTCCCTGGCTGCTGATCGGCGTGGTGGGCGGCCTGCTGGGCTCTCAGATCATCGGTTTTTTCGAAGAGGGCCTGTCTAAGTATCTGGCTTTGGCCTCTTTTATTCCGCTAGTGGGGGCCACGGGGGGCAATGTCGGCATTCAGTCTTCCTCCTTGGTGGTGCAGACGCTGGCGGCGAAATCGGCCTTTGATGACAGCCCCGCCCAGCGCTTTATTAAGGGCTTCCTAGTGGCTGTTCTAAATGGGGTGGTGCTGGGGAGTTTCGTATTTCTAGTGGTCGTCTTCATTTATGGCTTTGAAGCGATTTTCGGCCTGACGGTCGGCCTGGCACTCTTTTGCGTGGTGCTCTTAGCCTCTTTCATGGGTACGGTTACCCCGCTGGTGTTAGATCGCCTCGGCATAAATCCGGCCATCGCCTCGGGACCCTTCATTACCACCGCGAACGATCTACTGGGCCTCGCCGTGTATTTCGCTGTGGCGATGTCCTTACTAAATTTAAATTAACCATGACGCAGCAGCTACCTTCCTCTTCTGCAGCCCCCCGCGTGCTCATCATCGATGAAATGCATGCCAGTATAGGCCCCCTTTTAGAGGCGGCAGGCTTCCTTCCCAACTATCAGCCCCGGATAGGGCGTGAGGGGATTTTATCCCAACTCCCACACTATCAAGGGCTTATTTTGAGATCCAAGACGGCAGTGGATGCGGAGCTTTTGCGCCATGCGCCGGCCTTACGCTTTATCGGCAGGGCGGGAGCAGGCCTGGACCAGATCGATGTGGAGGCCCTTCGGGCAAAAGGGATTCAACTCTTTCATGCCGCTGAGGGAAATAAGGACGCGGTCGGGGAACATGCCCTGGGGATGCTCCTGGCCCTTTTTAATCACTTGATGGTGGCAGATGCGCAGGTGCGCAAAGGCATCTGGAAGCGGGAGGCCAACAGAGGGGAGGAGCTGGCGGGTAAGGTGGTCGGCATCATCGGCTTCGGCAACATGGGGCAGGCTTTCGCCAAAAAATTAGCGGGCTTCGATGTGCAGCTGCTCGCTTATGATAAATACAAACAGGGGTTCGGCTCGGAGCAGGTTCGTGAGGTGGAACTGGAAGAGCTATTCGAGCGGGCTGAGGTGCTGAGTGTGCATGTGCCGCTCACGTCGGAAACCCGTAATATGCTGGACATTGATTTTTTTCGACGCTTCCGGAACCCTCTTTATCTCATAAATACTGCACGCGGGGAGCTGAGCACCTTCCATACCTTAAATCAGGCCTTCCAAGAGGGGCTGCTGAAGGGGGCGGTACTGGACGTGCTGGAGAACGAACGTTTTGAGCGCTTTTCTGCCGAGCAGCAGGAGCAGTTTCAGCTGCTGGCGACCCGAGAAAACGTGCTTTTCAGCCCACATGTGGCCGGCTGGACGCATCAGTCCTACGCGAAAATCAATGAGGTGCTGGTGGCTAAAATCCAGGCGGCAGGTTTTTCAGGCCTGTAGAAACAACCTTTTTCTTCATGCTGCGTTTAACTCCCATACCTGTAAGGAGCTTCCTTTCGATACAACTGGTGAGAGGAGGCTTAAACCGGATAAAATTGCTTTCTGAAGGTAATTTACTTATCTTTGCAAAGCAGAATAAAAGACTACTCAAGAAACGGTTTCATCACGATGGAGCCGTTCTTTTATTTTTACAGACAACAACAGCATACTACATCATGGGAAAAATCCAATACTACACCGAAGAGGGGCTGCGTAAGCTTAAGGATGAGCTACACGAGCTAAAGACAAAGGGTCGCTCTGACATCGCCAAGCAGATCGCGGAGGCGCGCGACAAGGGAGATTTAAGTGAAAATGCCGAATACGACGCTGCCAAAGATGCGCAGGGCCTGCTCGAGCTAAAAATCTCTAAGTTGGAAGAAGTGGTCGGGAATGCCCGCATCATGGATGCCAGCAAGTTGGACACTTCCAAGGTGGGGATCTTGAGCACAGTGAAGATTAAGAACGTGAAAAACGGCATGACAGTGGCCTATACCTTGGTTTCTGAGGAGGAGGCGAACTTAAAAGAAAACAAAATTTCTCTGGGCTCGCCTTTCGGCAAAGGGCTTTTAGGCAAGACAGTCGGAGAAATCGCGGAGATAAAAGCTCCAGCGGGTACTTTGGAATTCGAAGTACTCGAAATTTCCTATTAACTCCTGTGTCCCGTGCCGCTATGGCCGGGATTTTTTTGTGTAGCGGGTGGGTTGTTGTTGGCCCGTAGCACCTTTTCCTTCACAAGCATCCAGAATTAAACGAAACGCACGTATGGCTAGCCTATTCACTAAAATTATTCAGCGTGAAATTCCTGCCGAAATCATTGCGGAAGACGCGCAGTACATTGCTTTTTTAGACATCATGCCGCTGGTGAGGGGGCATGTGCTCGTAGTTCCTAAGGTGGAGGTAGACTACCTCTTCGATCTAGAGGACGAGGTCCTCGCTGGTCTGCACGTTTTCGCGAAAAAAGTGGCCAAGGCCATCGATAAGACCATTCCCTGCACGCGGGTGGGGGTAGCCGTGATCGGGCTGGAGGTGCCGCATGTGCATGTGCATCTGGTGCCCCTTCGCAGCATGGATGACATTAATTTTACACGTCCTAAATTGAAACTTAGTCGCGAGGAACTCGCTGAGATCGGCAGCATCATCCGTGCTGGATTTGAGGGCTGAGGAAGATTGCCGATAGAGAGACAGGGTTTGGCAGGGAAAATGCTATATTTGCAGGCTTATTCGTTTTTCTTTTTTTTCGAGCCATGAAACTGCATTTAATCGCCTTAGACCCCGTATATATCCGTCAGTCGGTCCTCCCCGAAGTTGATTTTCTTCGTGAAAAAGAGCTTCAGGTCACTTGCTCAGGCCCTTTTCAGGCCCGGCAGCAGGAACACCTCGGGCGCATTTCAGTTTCTTTCCTGCCTCTGGAAGCAGCGGATGGCCCTCGTTTTTTTTCGGATGTGGCAGCCGCATGGGCCCTGTATGGCTTTTTGAAAAAGGAGCGTCCCGATGTCCTGGTGGCTTTCGATGCACATGCCGCAGCGATCGGGTTTTGGGTGGCCTCCTTTTTGGGTACTGCCGTACGTATTTTTCGCGCTGACCAGCTGCCCGCACTTCCCTTAGAGCCGGCGTGGCGGGGGCTTTGGGGAGGTTTTCTTTTGGGTGCACTGCGCAAACATACCGGGACCGTATGGACGAGTGAGTCACTGGCTGCTAGAAAACTGAGTCAAGCACCTTTTGGGCCCCTGCCCCTAAAAAAAGACACCTTTCTTCCTTCCTATGGGCTGCCTGTGCCGCACCTTTTAGAAGAAGCCAACAAGGAGAATCACCTGGTGGCTATGACGATGCGCTTGCAGGTTAGCGAAAAGGATTATGTGCTGCTACACTGGGGGCCCTTAGGGCGTCAAAGTGGTATTGAGGCGCTTTTAGAAGCTTTTATCACCCTTCCGCAGCGCTGTAAATTGGTCTGTGTGGGCTCTTGGTCCTCAGGAGCACAGGCGCTGGCCCCTTCCTTACGTCGCCGCTTGGAGGATCATGCCCGTATCGTGGTTATCGAGGAGGTAAAGCATCCTGCAGCTCTGATGACACTCGCAAACGTACTGGTTATGCCGCGTGCTTCTGGCTTTTCGCCTGCACTGATGGAGGCGGCAGCCCTGATGCTTCCGATCATTACAGTGGAGGGGAACACGCTGGGAGGGCTGCTGCGCAATTTAAAAACTGCACTTTTATATCCTGAAAAACAGCCGGCCGTGCTGAAAGAAGCCTTAGAATTTGCGCTGCTGAAGCCGGATAGGATGTTGGCACTGGCGGAGGTGCTGCAGGGGGAGGTGCTGCAGCAGTGGCATCGTCCGGTTCTTCATCAGCGTACGCTCCATCTCTACCGTGAGCTTCTGAGCGCCCCGCCTGGGGAGGGCAAAGAAAAGCAGGGATAAGTCATCGAATAGGCGGGGGCAAACCGCAAAAATTGTTTAACTTGTGCCCGTTAAGGGGTATGCACCTTTTCTCTTTTTTAACCAGAAAAATTCATGAAATATCTCATCACGGGAACCGCAGGCTTTATCGGCTTTCATTTAGCGAATGTTCTTTTAGAGCGTGGAGACGCCGTCATCGGCGTCGATAACATTAATGATTATTACGACGTCAACCTCAAGTATCAGCGTCTAGAAATGGCGGGGATAGATGCTGAGCGTGCCAGGTCTGGCGAGCGCTGTTTTTCAACTCGCTATCCCTCCTACAGCTTTCAAAAGATAGATCTTGCCGATAAGGCCGCCTTAGAGGTGCTTTTTCGCCAGGAAGGCATCGACGTGGTGGTTAATTTGGCTGCACAAGCAGGTGTGCGCTATTCTTTAATTAATCCTGATGCCTACATAACGGCGAATATTCAGGGCTTTTTAAATATTTTAGAGCTCTGCCGCGCATTTCCGGTGAAGCACTTGGTTTATGCTTCTTCCAGTTCCGTGTACGGGGCGAATACGAAGATGCCGTTTAGTACCTCGGACAACATCGATCATCCGGTCAGTTTATATGCTGCCACGAAAAAATCGAATGAGCTCATGGCACATACCTACAGCCATCTTTTCGGTATCCCGACGACGGGTTTGCGCTTTTTTACCGTATACGGTCCTTGGGGCAGGCCGGATATGGCTTTGTTCCTTTTTGCGGAGGCCATCCGCAAGGGAGAGCCGATTAAAGTATTCAACCATGGCAAGATGAAGCGAGACTTCACCTATATCGATGACATCGTGACGGGAATCGTAAAGGTTTGTGACCATCCACCTGCTGGTTCTACCACTTGGTCGGGTGATGCTCCGGATCCAGGGAGTTCGTATGCGCCGTATAAGGTGTATAACATCGGTAATAATAATCCCGTACAGCTGATGGATTACATTGGCGCCTTAGAAAAGGCACTGGGCAAGGTGGCAGAGAAGGAAATGCTTCCCCTGCAGCAGGGCGATGTGCCGGCTACCTATGCGGACGTATCGGATTTAGAGCGGGATACGGGGTACAAGCCCAGCACTTCCGTAGAAGAGGGCGTAGCGAAATTTGTGGACTGGTATACGAAACATTATCGTTCGTAAGTATATGGAAAAAGCAATTTTAATCACTGGAGGTGCAGGATTTATCGGGTCGCATGTGGTCCAGTTGTTTGTGGAAAAGTACCCGCAGTATCGCATCGTGAATCTAGATTGCCTGACCTATGCGGGTAATTTAGAAAATCTAAAGGCGGTAGAAGATGCGGCGAATTATTTCTTTGAGAAGGTAGATATCTTAGATGTGCCTGCCCTAGAGGAGGTTTTTCAGCGCCATGGCATTACAGATGTGATCCACTTGGCGGCAGAATCACATGTGGATCGTTCGATTACGGATCCCCTTGCGTTTGTGCGCACGAATGTGATCGGGACGGTCAATTTATTGAATGTGGCCAAAGCTTTTTGGGCGGAAGCCCTAGCGGAGCACCTCTTTTACCATGTGTCTACGGATGAGGTGTACGGTTCCCTGCATGATGGGGGATTTTTCACGGAGACCACGCCCTATGATCCGCAGTCGCCCTACTCGGCATCGAAGGCGAGCAGTGATCATTTTGTCCGTGCCTATGCGAATACATATAAAATGCGTACGGTAATCAGCAACTGCTCGAATAACTATGGGCCGAACCAGTTTCCGGAGAAGTTGATCCCGCTCTGTATCCATAACATCAAGAAGGGCAAGCCGCTGCCGATTTATGGCAAGGGGGAAAATGTGCGGGATTGGCTGTATGTGGTAGACCATGCCCGTGCTATCGATGTGGTATTTCATCAGGGTGTGCCTGGGGAAACCTATAACATCGGCGGGTTTAATGAGTGGCAAAATATCGCGATCGTCCGGCTGCTCTGCCAGAAGATGGATGAGAAGCTGGGCCAGGCGGCAGGTACTTCGGAGCAATTGATTACTTTCGTAAAAGATCGTGCCGGGCATGACTTGCGCTATGCTATCGATGCGACGAAGATTCAGCGGGAGCTTGGCTGGGAGCCGAGCTTGCAGTTCGAGGAGGGGATATCGTTGACCATCGACTGGTATTTAGCAAATGAAGACTGGTTGGCACGTGTCACCTCGGGTGCTTATCAGGCCTATTATGAAGCACATTATAAAAAGGATGCGGAGTAAATACGCTCTATTTTTATTTTTATAAAGGGGAAGTGTCTGTAGGGATGCTTTCAAGGAAAAGCGCCGGTCTTCTGAAAGGGATGCCGGCGCTTTTGTGTATCTTTGGGGCTATGAAACAGGTGTTAAAGGGTTTTTCAGGCCTTTCGTATGGTAGTTATGGGCGCTTTTTCCATGCCGCTCGTTCGCTTCCTTCCTTCTTTTATGGCAAGATGTGGATTTGGCTATTTGCAGGCGTGCTGCTTGTAGGCTGTGGCGCTACTCATCGGGATCGTGAGGCGGTGGCATTTTTAGAAGAAGCTTGGGCTGCACATGGAGAGGTGGCCTCCTGGGAGCGCCTGACGCGCCTGGCATTTACACGGCAGGAGGCTTATTTTACGACCGATGGGCAGGTGGAACGCAATCAGGTGACGGAATTTAACTTTCGAAATCGTCCGGAGAAGGAGAGTTCGGCGCTGTGGCTGCGGGACGAGGTACGCCATGTGGTGCAGCAGGACCGTCAGGGCTTGCGGTACAGCATGGGCGAGAATGGAATCGAAAATCCTGGTTTTTTAGCTCAGCAGGAGCGTTTTTTAATGCAGGCGCGGCTATGGGCGGAAGGGCCCTTTGCGCTACGCGCAGAGGAAAACACGAAGTGGAAGTATGAAGGAGAGGGGCGTCCTGACTTTTTAGAGGACACTATGGTCGGTATTCGGGTGCTCCCAGAGGAGGGAGATACAGCGGCGTCTCGGGTGTATTATTTCCACCCGAAGTCGTATTTGTTGCAGGCGGTCTATCGGAAAGAGCGGGGAGAGGAACGTCTGCTCCTGTATAGCGGTTATGTAGCGGAGGGGGGCTTTTTCTGGCCGGAAGCACAGGAGGAGTGGGTTTTAGAAGCGGGGCAGCGCCGGTACCTGCGTGCGGCGTATGGCTATCATCAGTATGTGGTAAATTAAAGAAAATGAAGAGACAATTTGCGTTTTCACTCGGAGTGGGGCTTGTGATTTCCTTCCTTTTGGGGGCTTGTACAGCGGTAGATCCCGCACAGCGGGCAGTAGACCGGGCGATTTTAGCCCATGGAGGGGAGCGTTTTAAGGAGGTGGAAATCGCCTTTCAATTTCGTGATCGGGAGTATACGATTTTCAAGAGTCCGGAAGGGTTTCGGTATACGCGGAGTTTTCGCGATAGCTTAGGGGCGGTGCAGGACGTGTTGGACAATACTGGTTTTACGCGCTTCATCGCGGGTGAGGCGGTAGAGCTGACGGAAAAAGACCGTGTAGCCTTCACGAATTCGGTAAATTCGGTGGCCTATTTTGCGTTTTTGCCTTATGGGTTAAATGATCCGGCGGTGATTAAAACGTATGAGGGGGAGGTGCAGTTCGGTGATGCCTCCTATGAGCGGGTGCGTGTTGCCTTCCAAGAGGAGGGCGGGGGTGAGGACTTCGAGGATGTTTTTTTGTACTGGTTCGATAGGGTGACGGGAGAGATCGCCTATTTGGCGTATAGTTTTCATACGAATGGGGGTGGCGTTCGCTTTCGAGAGGTGATCCACCGGCATGATGTGGGAGGCTTGATTTTACTTGATTATGCGAACTATAAGCCGGCAGATCCTGCCACTCCATTAGAAGAGCTGGAGGCCTTGTTTTTAGCAGGTGAGCTGGAGATGCTGTCTGAGATTCGGATGGAGGAGGTACGTGTGGAGCCAAAGCGGGAGGATCCTTATGCCTCCTAAGGGCTTGTTTTCCTTGCGATATATATGGTTTAAGGATAGTTTGAGAGGCTTATGGCCTCTTTTTTTGTTTTGTGGATGCTATTCTCGTGGATCTCCCCTTGGGAGGTTTTTAAGGTGTCAGCAGCGGTCCTTCATTTGGCCCTATCGGTAATGAGGCTCATTCGCGTACTGATTTTTTCCGTGGAACAAACGTTGCGCTATCACAAAGAGCCACTTGTCAAACTCCTCCCTTCCCAAGGGCTAAATGGCGTAATCAAAGTGAAAGCCATTACGTAGTTCGTAGAAGAGATAGGCGCTGTAGATAAATCATGAGTTGTTTATGACCCACTCCTCTGGTAAAAAGTGGGCTAAAAGCTATAAGTGTCATAAAAAAATAGGTGGAATTAGTGAAAGTCGCATAAAGTGCGTAGTTTAGGCTTTAAATTTTAACAACCATGGAACTGCGTTTAAACTCTGAGTTCGGCACTTTGCAAGCCGTTCTCATGCACCGTCCTGCGCGAGAAATCGACCGCTTGACTCCTTACAACAAGGAGTATTTACTTTTCGAGGATGTCCCTTATTTAGAAGCCATGCAGCAGGAACACGATGTGTTTACGGACTTGGTTAAGCAAACTACCGGCGCCACTGTGTATCGCTTGCATGAGCTTTTGGTTCAAGTACTGGCTGATGAGAGTACACGTCAGCAGATGTTGCAGGCGCACCTGGCGCGTTCGGGTCAGCAGCATCTGAGCACCTTATTTATGGAGCGGCTTTCTACAGCAGAGTGTGCAGTAGCCCTGACGGCGGGCATAAAAGTGCATGAGTTGAAGCGCAAGGTGCCGCATTTAAACGTAGGGGAGCTGATGGATTCCGCTTTTATTTTGCCTCCGAGTCCCAACTTATATTTTCAGCGTGACCCCATTGCCCTGACGCCGGGGGGTGTCATTTTTTCCAGCATGAAGATGGAAGGTCGGCAGCGAGAAGCAGACCTATTGCGCAGTATTTTCGAGCGGCATCCGCTGTTTAAACATGCGGTAAATCCTTTATTTCCGGCCGCTGGCCAAAATCCCGTGCCCAGTATCGAAGGGGGGGATGTGATTGTGCTCAGTAAGCAGGCGGTGGCCATCGGAAATTCGGAGCGTACAGATGCTAAAGCCATTTACCAAGTAGCGAAGGCGCTGCTAGCTGAAGGTACGGTGCAGCGTGTCTATGAAGTTCATCTTCCGGAGAAGCGGCAGTACATGCATTTGGATACGGTGTTTACGATTTTAGACGAAAACTTGGTGCTCACCTATCCCGATGCCTTAAATGCAGTCTTGCAGACCTCCCTGTATACCTTGAAAAGCCAGGAGGGGGACAAGGTACACATCAAGCGGGAGGTACTCAAAGAATCTTTGCTGACTGTGCTGGAACGTGAAATCCCGCATTTAGATATCATCCATACTGGAAATGGCAATCCGGAATATGCGATGCGCGAGCAGTGGTTCGATGGGGCGAATGTATTTGCCATCGGCGCACGTAGGGTGATTTCCTATAACCGCAACAAGCACACGAATCGGGCGCTTCGGAATGCGGGGGTAGAGGTTTTAGAGATTCCCTCTTCGGAGTTAAGCCGAGGGCTCGGAGGGCCGCGCTGCATGACCATGCCGCTCAGTCGCGCTAAAGTGTAGGGAGTTCGTAAGTGGCCAGCGGTAGAGGACGTTTTTTGGCTATATTTTTGTGCCGAGGGGGAATAAATCGGAAACTTCCTTAAATATCCGTAGAAATCTCTAATTTAGCTTTATGAAAATATCGGCCACCCATCTACGTACCTTGCAGCTGGAAAGAGTCTTTAGAGGTTACGATCCTCGAGCGATAGACGAACTTTTTGCCCACCTTGCCACCACCCTAGAGGAGCATGAGGAGACGACCCAAGCGCTCATGAAAAAATACAAGGAAAGCCAGGAGGATTCAGAGCGCTTGCGCAAAGTAGAGAAATCGCTTTTCCTTACCCTCCAAACGGCGGAAGATACCGCGGCCAAGTTGTTAGCGGATGCCACGCAGGAGAGTCAGCGTGTACGTGAGGAAGCGGAAGCCTATCAGCAGCGTGTACGTGAAGAGGCGGAAGCGAAAGCGCTTCGTATGCGAGAGGAGGCAGAAGCAGAAGCGCTTCGAATGCGAGAGGAGGCAGCCACAGAAGTTACGGCTCTTTTGGCCAAGGCACGTCAGGAGGCGGAGGTGCTGGCAGCACAGACAGCAGAGCAAACTGCAAATTTTGAACGTTTAGTAAAGGAGCGCAGTGCTGCCATTATCGCTGAGGAGCGCGCTGCACTTCAGCAGGTGGCTACGGATGTCCAGCAGGTTTTAGAGGCGCGCAAAGTATTATTTGCGGAGATAGAACGTATGCATCTCTTGCTGCAGGAGAACCTGGCGGCTAGTGCAGAGCGCATGGAGACCTTGGACTTTACCTTACCGGAGAAGTTACTGCGCTCGATAGCTCCAGAAAACTGGCAAGAGGATAATTTAGAAGAGGAAATAGCAGCGCGTAGGAGGACTTTAGAGGAAGCCGAAGAGGCCTTATCGGCTAAGTCGGAGGCTTTGCGCCGGGAGGCGCAAGAGCAGGAAGCACGTCATCAGGAGCTCCAAGTCCGCGAGCAGGAACTGGCATCCCAGCAGACGCAGCTTGCAGCACTTGAACAGCGACGTACGCAAGAGCTAGAGGCCCTAGCCGCCGAAAAAGAGTCTCATGCGCAAGAGCAGCGGGAGTGGGAAGCGCAAATGGCGGCGGAGCGGGAGGAAGCAGCAGCGAAAAAACAGCAGGAGGAGGAAGCAGCAGCGAAAAAACAGGAAGAGGAGGAAGCCGCAGCAGCGAAAAAAGCGGTAGCTGAGGCGGAAGAGGCAGCCGCTTTAGCAGAGCGCCGGGCAGTGACCGCTCTCGAGGAAAAAATTCAGGAGGCATCCACCCAGGAGGAGGTGACCGAGATGCCAAAGCCTATCGGCACGGACGATCAGGAAGCTAGCGCGGCTGTATCGGCGGCAGGGAAGGAAGAAGTGAGGAGCCCGAAGGACGAGGTGCTTCCTAGAAAACGAGTGGGTGAGGATAGCGAAAAGGAAGTAGAGCTCCTACGTAAGGATCGTTCGTTCTTCGATGAATTAGAATAAAGATATGGGTAAAGTAGCATTAGAGGGAATCGAATTTCATGCCTACCACGGCGTATTTTCAGAAGAAAATAAGTTGGGAAATCGCTTTACTGTGGATATTCTGGTAGAGACCGATTTCAAAGAGGCGATGGAGACCGATCAGTTGAAAAATACCGTCGATTATGGTCGCTTGTATAAAATAGCCCAAGGCCACATGTTGGTGCCGGTCAAGCTGCTAGAGCACCTGGCACATCTGATGATCGCAGACATTCGGGCGGCTTATCCCGCCTGCACCGTGGTGGAGGTGAAGATCAAGAAGCACAATCCTCCGCTAGGGGGTGTGGTGAACTTTTCCGTGGTAACGGTACGTTTTCCAGAGGATTATACGCTTTAAAGGTTTTCTAAAAGGAGGGAATAACACGATTATAGCTATGCAATCTAGGTATATACAGTGCGCTTTCGGGCGCTTGGCACTGGTGGCAGTGCTTTTTTTTAGTTGTGTGGGCATGAATTATGCGCAGGTGCAGCCGTATAAGATTTATTTGGCCTCCGAGGGGCGGGAGCTGAGCTTTGAGGAGATGCTGGAGCAGCTGCGGGAGGTACCGCTTGTGTTTTTTGGGGAGTATCACAACAATTCCATTTTACACTGGCTACAGCTACAGGTTTTGAAGGGCTTGGAAGCAGAAAATTTAGTGCTTGCAGGGGAGTTTTTTGAGCGTGATGATCAGCTGACTCTCGACGAGTGGATGGCGGGGAAACTCAGTGATGCGAATTTAGAAGCTGAGACCAAGACCTGGACCAATTTTAAGGCGGACTACAAGCCACTTTTGCAGCATGCGAAGCAGCAGCGCATTCCTTTTATCGCTTCGAATGTGCCACGAAAGTACGCCTCTTATGTGAGCCGGGAAGGCTTAGCGGCCTTAGAAACTTTAAGCCCGGAGGCCAAAACCTATTTGCCGGCATTACCTATTTCCGTGGACATGGAGCTCCCCAGCTATGCGGCCATGAAGGAAATGATGCATGGTGCCGGCGATCGCGCGGATTTTATGGTACAGGCGCAGGCGCTAAAAGACGCCACGATGGCGGAGTCTCTTTTTGCTGCGCTGCAGCAGGGCAAGCAGGTGCTGCACATAAATGGTGCTTACCACACCCAAAAGGGGGAGGGCATCGTCTGGTATGTGCGTGAAAAGATGCCCGATATTTCCTTGCTTCTGATCAGCTGTGTGGAGCAGGAGGACATACATGCCTGGGATGCGCAGCATTCGGATTTAGCTGATTTTGTGATCGTGCTTCCACTGGATAGTCCGAAGTCCTACTGAAGTATGTATAAAAAAGGAGAGATTTCACAGTTGAAACAGGCTTTTTGGACGGCTTTCGGGCAATACATGAAGCCAGTGCCAACAGCCTCGGGGCGGCCAATAAACTGGCAAAATTATAAAACAGGAGTAAAGCATCTTTATTTTCGGATGCAGGCAGAGCGAGACTACGCCCGGGTGGGGATTTTCTTGCAGCATAAAGACGAGACGCTGCGGCTACTTTTTTTCGAGCAGCTGAAGGCGCTCCGCCATCTTTTAGAGCAGGAGATGGGAGAAGAATGGGACTGGGTAGAAGAGGAGCAGGATCCTTTTGGGCTGTCCATTTCGCATGTTTCCAAAACCATTTCTGGGGTAAATGTCTTAGAAAAGGAGGACTGGGGCCCGCTGATTCGCTTCTTCAAGCCTCGGATGATTGCTTTGGATTCCTTTTGGGATAATGTACACCCCGTGTTCGAGGGCTGATAATGAAAAAGAGGTATGCGTGCTGCAGGGTTGTTATTCGTTTTATGGCTTAAAGGCTTTTGCTGCCTAGGGCAGCAAAACCTACCTATAGAGCTCGCGGCCATTGATAAGGAGTTTATTTTTACGCGCGCAGATGTGCCTTCCTATGCGGATACTTCCCAGCAACTTTCTTTAGATGAAATCTTACTACTGGACAGAACGACGCCTGCGTTTCGAGTGGACCCTACCGCCAGCAAAGCGAATTTTAGCAGTACCACGGCGTATTGGTTGCGCCTACCGCTCACCTTTTCTGCAGACGGGCAATCGGTACATGTGTTGGAGTTCTACGATCAGCGGATTAATGCATTAGAAGTGTATGTGCCACGCGCCGATGGAGGTTATCAGATGTGGGCACTGGGGAGTGATAAACCTTTTCGGGAGCGACTTTTTTACCATAAGAATTTCCATGTTTTACTTCCGCAGGGACTGAGCGGGGAACAGCTGCTCTATGTCCGAATCGTATCTCAGAGTAAGGCAGACGTTCGCTTGGCGCTAAGGACCTATGAGCGTTTCTTGTATTATGCCCTAAACGAATATCTATTTTATGGGCTTTTTTATGGGATGATTTTCATGATCGCCATTTATAATTTAATCGTTTTTTTAGCGGTTCGGGAAATAAAATACGTCTATTACATCTTATACTTGCTTTCTGTGGCCTTTTTGACCATGAGCCTGGATGGCATCGGGTATCAGTTTTTTTGGCCTAACTACAGCCAGTTTAATGGCTGGGCCTCAGGTATTTTTAGTTTTTTGGTGATCCTCTTTGCCGTGATTTTCACCATGCATTTTCTAGGCTCTCGCAAAAGAGCTCCCTTTCTGCATAAGCTTTTATGGGCCAGTTTGGCGTTAAAATCTGTATATTTTGTATATGGTTTATTTGTCAACATTCGGTTTTTAGAGCTTTCTTATGTCGATGTATTGCCTTTTCTACTCATCTTCTTAACAGGAGCGCTCGTTTGGCGTGAAGGGATGAAAAGCGCACGGCTGTTTGTTTTGGCCTACGGTATTTTATTCGTCGGAGCCTTTATCAAGCTCCTTGGGATTTTAGTGATTTTAGCACATACTACCCTAGTCTATTACAGTTTACACTTGGCCTTCTTACTCGAAATGTTCATGCTTTCCTTCGCCCTCGGCGATCGCATTCGCATCTTAAAGGCCCTCCGCGATCAAGCCCTCCGCAGAAGTCTCGCGCAGTATAAAGAAAATATCGCCCTGAAAGAGAAAGTAAACCAAGAGTTGGAAGCGAAAGTCCGGCAGCGCACTGAGGCGCTGGAGCGCAAAAATCAACAGCTGGAAGAAGTCAACTTTCGCCTACAGGAAAAGGATGAAGAAATTAAACGCATCAATGCCCTCCTGGATCGAGACAATTGGAAGTTGAAGAGCACCGTGAAAAGTTCTTTAGAAGCGCGGCTGACGAATACCTCCCTCTCCTACGAGGAATTTCAAAAGGTATTTCCAGATACAGCAGCCTGCAATCGGCATCTGGAACAACTAAAGTGGGAGAAGGGCTTTCAGTGCAAACGCTGTGGGGGAGAAAAAGCGAGCCGCGGACAGAAACTCTTTCAGAAGCGCTGCAGCAAGTGTGGCTACGTGGAGTCAGTCACAACGGCTACACTTTTTCAGGGCATACGCTTTCCGCTGGAGAAAGCGTTTTATATCGCCTATTTGGCACAACCGAATAAGCCGAAGGTCAATTTAGACAGCCTGTCCAGCACCCTGCAGCTGCGAAAATCAACCGTAAGCAGTTTCCGGAAAAAGGTTCGGGAGCGCCTGGCCATACTGCCTGAGGCCAACTGGCAACACTTGATTCTCCTCGATGAGAAGCCCCTCGATGTGAAGTCAAAGTGAAGAAGTGTAGCTTTATTCGATGTTTTCTTAGACTCTTTAATCGCTTGTTATTGAAGCGTTATTTAGCTACCGAAAATGCCTTTGCTAACGTTTGAAATCCTATTTTTTTTGTTACTGAAGCGCAATTTTCCCCCTTGTTTATCTTTCCTAAATCTGTCTTTTTTTACGTATTTTTAGTTTTTTTTTTTGGCATGCTTCCGAGTCAGCCTATTTTAGTTAAGGTTTTCGAATTCACTCAATGAAATACTTCGTTTAATTAACATTCAACCTCATGACCCAAAATTTACAACTACTTCTTCGGCGTTTGCTCGCCTGGGAAGTCCAAAAAAGCAGGTTCAGTATCCCGATGCTACTGGCTTTGTCGCTTTGTCTATTCTCTACTAGTATTTTCGCCCAAAGCCAACAAAATGTCCGTGGCACAGTGGTAGATGGTTCAGGTGAGCCCGTGCCAGGGGTTACTGTTCAAGTGGAAGGCTCCAGCAGAGGAGCTATCACCGATTTGGATGGTTCCTTTACCATCCAAGCCGCCTCGAATGAGACCCTTTTGTTTTCCTTTGTTGGTTTTCAGACTGTACGGCAAGCTGTGGGGAATCAGACCACTTTTTCCATTACGCTGGAAGAAGATACCCAGTCTTTAGATGAGGTCGTGGTGGTAGGATATGGCTCGCAGCGTGAACGCGACTTGATTTCTTCCATCTCTTCGGTAAAAACAGAAGACATCACGAAAACCCCTGCACCGAATGCGATGCAGTCCCTCCAAGGACGTGTCGCCGGGGTCCAGATCGTCAGTAATGGAGCTCCGGGTGCTGGACCTACCGTGCGTGTACGAGGCATCGGCTCCTTCGAAGGAGGTGGGGCGCCCCTTTATGTGGTAGATGGCATGTTCTTCGATAACATTGACTTTCTGAATCCTAATGATATCGAAAGCATCAATATCCTTAAAGATGCTTCAGCAGCGGCTATCTATGGCGTGCGTGCAGGAAATGGAGTGGTACTCATCGAAACGAAAGGAGGAAGCTATAACAAGAAGGGAGAGCTCGTCTATGAAAGCTTCTACGGCTTCCAAAATCCGCAGAACGTGTTGCGCATGGCCAATACGGAGCAATTTGTCCGCTATGTGAACGAAACCGGTTCCGCCGCTGACATTCAATTTATTCAAAATGCGATCGAGCGCTTTGGGGCTAACCCGAACAATCCCGAGCTTCCTAATGTAGATACCAATTGGTACCGTGAAATTATGAGTCCAGCCCCTATGCAGAGCCACAGCCTCTCGTTTAATGGAGGAAATGAAACCACGCGCTACTCGATCGGAGGAACATATTTTGATCAAAAAGGACTACTGAGCACCCAGCGCAATGAATTTCAGCGCCTAAACTTCCGCGTAAAAGTAGATTCCTACGTGAAAGACTGGTTAAATGTGGGGGCGAATATAAATGTAACGACCCAGGAACGCTTTAATCAGAATGATGCCGCCTGGTTTAATGCCTATTTTGCTGTGCCCACATTGCCAGTGATGGACCCGCAAAATACAGCTGCCAATCCTATTCCGTATGGAAATGCACAGCTCCTAGGCTATCGCGGGACGCAAAATCCATTCTTTGCCCTTGCCTTTAATGATAACTTGACCTCACAGTCTATCGTGCTTGGAAATATTTTTGCAGACGCTACCATCATCCCGGATAAGCTGACCTTCCGCACGCAGTACAACTATACCGTGAATAATTTCTCCAACAGAAACGTCAATTTCCCCTTCAATGATGGAGTTACCGAAAGACTCTCTTCGTTAAGCCGAAGTAATACGAATATTTTCGATCAAATCTGGGATAACTTCCTGACCTATGAAGAAAAATTCGGCAAGCATCGCTTAACGGCAGTCCTCGGGCAGTCTTTCCGAAGCGAGACTAGTCAATTTCAAAGTGCTCGTGGAGAGGATTTAAATCCGGCTCCAAATCGAAACAATGAGGAATTTTGGTTCCTAAGTAATGCCTTAAACATCGATGAGAATAGCGTCAACGACGGCGCCTCCCGTCTATTTTTCTTGTCCTACTTTACGCGATTAGCCTACAACTATGACGATCGCTTCCTGCTTTACGGTACCTTTAGAAGAGATGGGAACAACAAGTTCCAGCAGCGCTGGGGGAATTTCTTTACCTTCGGAGCAGGCTATGTGCTTTCAGAGGAGAAGTGGTTCAACAGCTCTTGGGTGGACTATTTAAAAATCCGTGGATCTTGGGGTCAACTAGGGAATGATGGAATTAATCCTTCCGTCGGTGCCCCTACCTTAGTGAATACGCAGGCTGCCATAGGGGATGTTTTGCGCCTCGGGCGCCGCCTCAGCCCTACATTCGATTTAATCGATCGCTGGGAGACTACCATCGAAACAAATATCGGGTTGAATGCTTTGTTTTTCAACAACCGACTGAGTGTGGATGCAGATTACTTCATCCGAGATACGCGAAATCTGGCAGTGGTCATTATCCCGCCAGTAATTCGAGCCAGTGAGCGTAGAAGCGTGGGTGCCATCCGGAACCAGGGTTTGGAAGTGACCGTGGGCTGGCAAGACCAGATCACCAAAGATTTCTCCTACTATGTGGGCGGTAACTTTGCCACGTTAAATAACAGAGTGCTCGACTTAGGTGGGCCGATCGGGCTAGATGCCGGATCTGCCGAATTCCGCCAGCGCTCCATTATCGGCATGCCTTTCCAGGCGTTTTATGGGTTCGAGGTGGAGGGCGTCTTCCAGAATCAAGAGCAAATCGACAATTCCGGTCTGGATCCAGAATTTATCGCCGCGAATAACCTGCAGCCGGGTGATCTTCGATTCCGCGACCTAAATGGCGACGGCATCATTAATGATGAGGATCGTACGGTACTAGGTTCTTTCCTGCCCTCCCTCACTTATGGCGCGAATCTTGGCTTCACATATAAAAATTGGGACTTCTCTATGTTGTTCCAAGGACAGTCTGGCTTCACCATCTTGAACCGCCGACGTGGAGAGATCATTTTCACGAACGATACGAATATCGATGCCGAGCTGGCAGAAGGGCTCTGGAGAGGGGAAGGAACCTCAGACCGCTTTCCTTCTGCGGCAGGCTTACGCCGTGGGTGGAACCAAAACATGAGTGAGTTCTATCTAGAAGATGGCTCTTACTGGCGCATCCAAAATATCCGCCTCGCGTATTCTTTTGTAGATAAATCTGTCTTAGGAGTGAAAATGCCACGTACCACCCTGGCGGCCACGGCGGAAAGACCCCTTACCGTGTTTAGCTATAGTGGCTTTAACCCGGAGATACCAAATGGTATCGACCGTCAGGTACATCCTGTGCCTGCTATCTACACCCTTGCCTTAACGATTAAATTATAAAGCTATGTACCGATTTTCTAGAAATAGTTTCATCGCGCTCGGCTGCTGCATGGCTCTTTCCATAAGCTCCTGCACCGACCTCTTAAATGAACCCCTCCAAAATGTCCAACTTATCGAGGACAGAGATTATACGCAGTTTCAGGATATGCCCCTGTTACTGGATGGGGCTTACGCCCAATTTTATACCATGCAGTGGGAAACACATCCCCTCATCGGCATCCGCGGGGATGATGTGAATGCCGCAGGCGATCAGGTCCCCCTTACCTCCACCGATGAGTTTTTCTTCGACAGGAACTTCTGGATGTATAATTCCACCTGGCTGAACCTGTATTCCGATATCCTCATCTGGCATGGAGCCATCGAAGAGTTTAACCGTTTCCGCGAGGCGGGCGCCGATGCGGCCACCGTCGATCAGTATATCGCGGAAGTAAAAGTCTTTCAAGGCTTTCAGCTCCTGCACCTTGCCAGACTGTGGGGAAACATTCTGATTCCGCTGGAGTCGGCTCCTAGCCACCTCTTTGACGTACCTGTTTCCACTTTTGATGAAGTCATGCAGCATGTGGTAAACCTCATGGATGAGGCCATCCCAGACCTACCCGCCCTCCATCCTTCTGAACGTACCGATGTGGTCGGTGGCGTCACCCGATACACGGCGCTAACCGTGAAGGCCATGGCACAGCTGGAGTTGAAAAATTATAGCGGAGTGGTCGCCGCGACAGATGAAATCATCAGCAGCGGGCGGTATGAATTGTTCGAAGACTACTACCAGCTCTTTAAGCGCCCGGGAGAGTTGGCGCGCGAAAGCATCTTGGAAGCACAGTTCTCCGATTTCGGTCAGGCCAGTGGCACAAACATCAGCTTCAACTTCAGCCCTTATGGACCTGCTAGTTGGGCCCCCGCAGTTCCAGGTGCCTCGAATGGCTGGGGATTTTGGGAGCCTAGCTTGAAGTATATCAAATTTATGCTCGAAAGAGGCGAGACCATACGCTTGGAAACCTCGGTTATCTTCACCCCTGACGGCATCGCCCGCATTCAGGAGGACCCCCAGTTTTCCGAGCTGCCGGAATTTGTTTCCAACACCACGCGGGATGGCGACACCTTTAATAGCCACCCCCGCTATCTCTTCCTCAGCGGGAAGCATTACCTCCCCTCGATTCAGCTTACACCTGGGCGTTTCGGTTATGGGACAGGAAACAACTTCCGAGTTATCCGCTATTCCGAAGTGCTGCTGATGCATGCAGAGGCGATCGCCAATGGGGCCTCCAGCTCCGTGCTGACAGCAGCAGAAGCGGTGAATCAGGTGCGGGAGCGATCTGGACTAGAACCCCTCACCACTGTCACGCTGGACGATGTGCTGGATGAAAAATTCGCTGAGTTTGGCATGGAGTGGGGGGTACGCTTTGCGGATCTCATCCGCCACGGCAGATTTCAAGAGCTGAACCGTGAAGGACGAAACTTCAACCCTCAGGAACATACTTTCCTCCCTTATCCGCTCGAGCAAATCGATATCCTGCCGCAGCTGCGTGCTGCTCAGGCCACCAATTAAATTTTCAGGAGCACCCATAGGAATAGCATCTCCTATGGGTGCTTGCTAAAACTAAACCCTCTCTACCTTCACATGAAATTATTTTCATCGACTCCAACCTATCTCTTTGCCTGCCTAGTGCTGCTGACAGCGTCCTTTTCCTGTCAAAATCCCGATCAAAGGGAAGAGGCTGCTGACCAAGAAGAGGTCACGAGGCTATCCACAGACTCGCTATTCAACTTGGTACAATACCGCACTTTTCAGTATTTCTGGGAAGGTGCCGAGCCCAACTCTGGAATGGCCCGGGAGCGCATTCACATCGATGGGGACTACCCCCAAAACGACCAAAACGTGGTCACCTCCGGAGGCAGTGGCTTCGGTATCTTAGCACTTATCGTCGGCATGGAGCGGGGCTTTATCACCCGCAGTGAGGGCCTGGCCCGCATGGAAAAAATCCTAAACTTCCTAGAGACAGCCGATCGCTTCCAAGGGGCCTTCCCGCACTGGTGGTATGGGGATACAGGAAAAGTAAAGCCCTTCAGCCCGAAAGATGATGGAGGAGATATGGTGGAAACTTCCTTTTTACTACAGGGCCTCCTCACTTTCCGAGAATACATGGAAGCGAGTCAAGAGCGCGAGGCGAATATCCAAGCGCGGATTAATGCACTCTGGAAAGCGGTCAATTTCGACTTCTACCGGAACGGTCAGGATGTGATTTACTGGCACTGGAGCCCAAAAAATGGTTGGGAAATGAACCTGCCCATCCGTGGCTATGACGAGTGTCTGATCGTCTATGTGTTAGGGGCCTCATCCCCCACCTTTCCCATCCCCGCATCTGCCTATCATGAAGGCTGGACCCGGGAAGGCACGATCACCCAGGATCCAGCGCATGAGGCATTCGGGCATCACCTTGCCCTTAGGCATAATGGGAATCCCGAGCTTGGCGGCCCGCTTTTCTGGGCGCATTATTCCTTTCTGGGCTTAGACCCACGCCGGCTGTCCGACCGCTATGCAGCGTCTTACTGGGAGCATAATGTCAACCATACCCTGATTAATCGCGCTTGGTGCGTAGAAAATCCCTTAGGCTACAAAGGCTATGGCCCGCAGTCCTGGGGGCTTACCTCCAGCTATTCGGTAAACGGCTACTCCGGTCATAAGCCGGGAGAAAAAACCGATAAGGGAGTCATCAGCCCTACAGCAGCACTTAGCTCGATGCCCTACACCCCTGAATACAGCCAGGAGGCCATGCACTACTGGTACGAAGCCCTCGGCGAAAAGGTATTCGGCCCCTATGGCTTCTACGATGCCTTCAGCGAAGAGCACGACTGGTTTCCGCAGCGCTACCTGGCCATCGATCAGGGGCCTATCGTCGTCATGATGGAAAATCACCGCTCCGGCTTGCTTTGGGACTTGTTTATGCGTGCACCAGAGGTGCAAAATGGACTGCAAACACTGGGCTTCACCTTTTAAACGATTCGCATGAAATATTTACTTCTTTTGGTGGGCTTTTGCCTCGCCATGGGCAGCGCTTTGCCTATTCAGGGCCAGCAGACCCATTCCCAGGACTTGAGCCGCCATGAACACAGGGCCGACTCCCTGCTCCAGCTGATGACCTTGGAGGAAAAAATCGGTCAGCTCAACCTCTCCGCTGGGGGGGATGCGACCACTGGGGAGCGAGAAAGCAGCGATGTGCTCCAAAAGGTGCAGGCAGGCCATATCGGGGGGATCTTTAATGTGAAAGGAGCCGATAAAATTCGTCCCATCCAAGAGGGTGCCCTCCGCGAAAGCCGCCTCGGCATCCCCTTACTTTTCGGCATGGACGTCATCCATGGCTACGAAACCATTTTCCCTATTCCTATCGGCCTTTCTACCACCTGGAACATGGAGCTGGTAGAAGCTAGTGCCCAGATCGCTGCTCGCGAGGCAGCAGCAGATGGAATCGCCTGGACCTTTTCCCCCATGACAGACATCAGCAGAGACCCGCGCTGGGGTCGTGTCTCCGAGGGGAGCGGCGAAGATCCCTACCTCGCCTCCCTAATCGCAGCAGCTATGGTAAAAGGCTATCAGGGGGAGGATTTGGCAGATGCCCAAACCCTGATGGCCTGCCTGAAACATTTTGCCCTCTACGGGGCAGGAGAAGCAGGTAGAGATTATAACACCGTGGACATGAGTCGGCTGCGCATGTTTAATGAATATTTCCCCCCCTATAAAGCAGCGATCGATGCGGGTGTGGGCAGTGTGATGACTTCTTTTAATGAAGTGGATGGCATTCCCGCCAGTGCGAATCGCTGGCTACTCCATGAGGTGCTGCGCGAGCGATGGGGCTTTGACGGCTTTATCGTTACTGACTACACCGCCATAAACGAGATGGTCGACCATGGCATAGGCGATCTGGAAACAGTCTCTGCGCTGGCACTTCGCGCCGGCGTGGACATGGATATGGTGGGCGAAGGCTTTCTGACCACCCTTAAAACCTCCCTAGAGGCCGGCCGCATCACAGAGGCTGAAATCGACCAAGCCTGCCGCCGCGTGTTGATCGCCAAATCCCGCCTCGGCCTCTTCGAAGATCCTTTCCGCTATGGAGGGGCTCAAAACACCGCAGAGCGCCCCATTTTTACAGCCGAACATCGTGCTTTTGCCCGAAAGGTAGCCGTGGAATCCTTCGTTTTGCTCCAAAATAAAGCGCAACTGCTCCCCTTAGCGCCTACCCAAAAAATCGCTCTAATCGGGCCTATGGCCGATAATGTGGAGAATATGGTGGGCACTTGGAGTATAACAGCGCGCACCTCAGCCTCGGTTTCGGTGGAGGAAGGCCTACGCCGCGCCCTGCTACAGGATGGTGCCGTTACGGTGGCCCGCGGGGCTAATGTCGCCGAATCCGCAGCGCTGGAAAGCCGCGTTAGCATTTTCGGAAAACCCACCTACCGCGATGAGCGCCCCGAAGAAGAATTAATTGCAGAGGCGCTAAAGGTGGCAGAAAGTGCAGATGTGATCGTGGCAGCACTCGGAGAGTCGGCTGAAATGAGCGGAGAATCCTCCAGCCTGACAGACATCAGACTACAAGCCAACCAAAGGCGCCTGCTGGAAGTCTTACAGGCCACGGGCAAGCCGGTGGTCCTCCTGCTTTTTACTGGAAGACCCTTGGATCTAAGCGAAGTGCTGTCGCTCGCAGATGCGATCTTGTGTGTTTGGTTTCCGGGGTCTGAGGCTGGTGATGCTATCGCAGATGTGCTTTTCGGCAGCGAAAGCCCCTCGGGCAAACTTTCCATGACCTTTCCCAGACACGTAGGCCAGATACCGCTGCATTACAATCATAAAAATACGGGACGACCGCTACCCGATGGAGAGTGGTTTCGGAAATTTCGCTCTAATTACCTCGATCGGCCGAATACGCCTCTCTTTCCCTTTGGTTATGGTCTCAGTTACAGTACCTTTACCCTTAGCGCACCTAAGGTAAATAAAGAGCGCTTGAAAGGAGAAGAAGAGGTGCTGGAACTGCGGACCACACTGCAAAATACCGGTGACTATGAGGCAGCAGAAGTGGTTCAGCTCTATATCCGCGACCTCGTCGGCAGCATCACGCGGCCTGTAAAAGAATTGAAAGGCTTTCAAAAAATCCGCCTGGCACCTGGTGAAAGCCGCGAAGTCGTTTTTCGTATTCAGCCTGAAGACCTAAAGTTCTACAACTATGCCCTGGAGTTTGACTGGGAGGAGGGCGCCTTTGACCTGATGGTCGGGCCGAACGCGGAAAATCTTCAAAGCGTGCAGATTTACTGGGAAAAGTAAGGCCCGCTCGAATACAAGTTAAATAACCTATAACCCTAGATGACATGCGTATTTTTGTTTGCACACTAGCCTGTAGCTGGCTCCTGTTATCCGCCATCTGCGCCTCGGCCCAAAGCTACCAGCTGGCCACCTATAACCTGCGCTTCGATAACCCTGGCGATAAGGGGAATTTATGGCAGGACCGCCTGCCCCATATGCTTAGCCTTATCCGCTTCCATAACATGGACCTGATCGGCACCCAGGAGGGGCTTGCCAATCAGCTAGAAGACCTTCGCGAAGGGCTGGGCTTTGCCTCCATCGGCGTGGGCCGTGACGATGGCCAAGCGAAAGGAGAGCATTCGGCGATCTTATATAATCCCGAAAAATTTCGTCTCTTAGAAAACGGGGACTTCTGGCTTTCACCCACACCCGAAAAACCTAGCGTAGGCTGGGACGCTGCCATGGAGCGTATCTGTACCTGGGGCCAATTCGAAACGCGGGAAGGTGATCGCTTTTGGGTCTTTAATGTGCACTTCGACCATGTCGGTCAGCAGGCGCGGCTGGAAAGTACCCAGCTGATCCTGCAGCGCATCAGCGAACAGGTGGCGCCCGGTGAGGCGGTTGTCCTGATGGGAGATTTTAATGTGAGTCCAGATAATGCAGCCTATGCTCTGCTGGATCAGGAAGAACGCCTCCACGATACCTTTAAGGTGAGTGAACTGCCCCCCCATGGACCAGTGGGGACCTTTAATGCCTTCAACTGGGACATGCTGCCTGACAGAAGAATCGACTATATCTGGGTGAGTGAGCACTTTAAAACCAAACGTTATGGAGTGCTCAGTGATCATTATGGAAAAAAATATGCTTCCGACCACTTTCCTGTCCTCGTAGAAGTGGAGTTCAAGCGCTAGCCACAGGCCCCTAAACTAGGCTGCGGCCGTCCGCTTTTTGCTTTTGCCTTTGGCGCCAGCGCCAAAAGAAAACGAAAACAAAGATTCCAAGAAAAAGAAGGGCGAGGCCGGTGGCAAAGTCCCCGAGTGCACTCGCCTTTCCTGCTTCTCCCTTCGCAATGCCCCAAAAAGCCCAAGCGCCAGCAAGAAACAGGCTACCAGGGGCGGGTAGAAGCCGAAAGGTCAGCAGGTAGAGCAGTACGGCGATGCCTAAAATCAGAAAGGGCCAAAAGGCGTCCTCTTGCCAGTCTCCTGCATAGGTGCCCGCCAGGCTGGAAGCATTCAAGACCGTAGCTGCGATCACCCAACCGGCATAGAGGCCAATGGCGCCGCTTAGCCAAGGCTGTAGCCGACCGAATGCGGCTTCCTTTTTGTGTAGATGCAGCCGACGGATGAGGCGTAAAATACTGAAGAGAAGCCCGAAAATGAGGAGCAATGCTACCGCTATCCCCTCTGAGGTCCAAGCTACGATCCAGGCGGAGTTCAACAGGTGCGTGGCTAAAAACCAAGGCCAGAGTATAGCCGATGCGGTCTCTCCGCGTCCCTTCGCATAGCCGCGCCATTCAGCCAGTAGCACCAAGCCCAAACCCAAGTAGATGATGCCCCAAATGCTAAAAGCGAAGCCCGCCGGTGTGAGCGCTGTCGTGTATAAAGCGGAGACTTCGCCGACGGTTTTGCGGCTCGCCGCACCAGAAGCAAAGGCATAGTTCATCCCCAGCATGAAGAGGTAAGCGGCGGTGTGCACAAGCGGGCGTATGGGCATCATAGTTGCGTTTAAGATCTGTCCTCCTCACCCTGAAGAAGGCGTAGCAGCTCCCGAATTTCCTCCACCCGCTCCGGATTTCCTAATTTCTCGAAAGAAAGTCCCAAGTTTCGGAAAAAGCGCCGGATGATGGCCATGCTGTCACAGGGCTCGAAATAACTATCCTTGGCCGGCAGGCGCAGGTGCTCCAGGTAATGCTCCACATCCTTCCGCGAGAAAAGAATACCCTTGTTGAAGGGATTGATGTAAAACTGCTGCCCATCGAACTTATAGGTCAGCACAAACAGATTCGGTAAATTCACCCCAAAAACAGGCAGCCCCAGGCGGTTCGCCACCAGCAAGTACACCATGCTGAGGCTGATCGGATTCCCCTTTCGGCTTTCCAGGACCTGGTGCAACATATTATTTGAGGGGGCGTGGAAATTTTTTGTATTCGCCGAGAAGCGCAGCCGAGAGAAAAGCAAGTGATTCAGCAGCTGCACCTGTTCTACAGCATCGCCTTCATCTGAAAAATTACTCCACACATCGAAGTAAAGCTGTTGGAGCTTCGCATTCAGCTGCTCCAGGCTGAGGTCCGGATAGAGGTAAGTGTTCACCAACCAAAGCCCTTCCAGCAGGTCCCGCCGCTCGGAAGCTGCCCAGGTCTGGAGTCGCGTTTTCAGTTGCGCGAACTGCAGGTCATGGATCAGCTCTTCCAGCTCTTTTTGGATGCTAGGGTTAAAACTGCTTTCCCACTGGTTTTCGAGGTAAGGGATCAGGTCGGCCCCTAGGGCCAAAAGGCGACCACGCACGTGTTCTTTTACTTCTCTGTCCTCATCGTCTAGCAGGGAAATCAGGGCATTTAATTCTTGGTCGGTTAGCGGCGCTTCCATACCTTAAAAAACGGGAGCGAAAACCATAAGGTTCCGGCTCCCGTCTAGGCCCTTGAAGCTCAAAAGTTTATTTTTCCAGCTTATGTCTAGGGCCTTGAGGCATTAAAGTGTTTTTTCTCTCTGCTTACGTTTGGATGACGCCTACATTAAAGGCTTCGCGGATAGGGGCATGGTTGGCGGCCTCGATCCCGCGGCTGATGACGCGTCGGGTGTCTTTCGGGTCGATAATTCCGTCCACCCAAAGCCTGGAGGCGGCATAGTAGGGGCTCAGCTCTTCTTCGTATTTAGCCGAGATTTCCTCGAGCAGGCGTTTTTCATCTGCTTCTGTGATCGTCTCTCCGGCCGCTTTAAGGGAGGCCACCTTGATCTGCAGCAGGGTCTTCGCAGCGGAGGCACCGGACATCACCGCCATTTGGCCGGTAGGCCAAGTGTAAATGAGGCGCGGGTCATAGGCCTTTCCGCACATGGCATAGTTTCCGGCGCCATAGCTATTCCCTAGAATGATGGTGAACTTGGGTACCACAGAATTGGCCATGGCATTCACCATCTTCGCACCATCCTTGATGATGCCCCCATGCTCGGACTTGCTGCCCACCATGAAGCCACTGACGTCTTGAAGGAAGACTAAGGGGATCTTACGCTGGTTGCAGTTCATGATAAAGCGGGCCGCCTTATCCGCAGAATCCGAGTAGATCACCCCGCCCATCTGCATTTCTCCTTTCTTGTTTTTTACGACGGTACGCTGGTTGGCGATGATCCCCACGGCCCAGCCGTCGATTCGCGCCGTGGCGCAAATGAGGGTCTTGCCGTAATCTTTTTTATATTCGTCGAAGGCGCTGTCATCCACCAGATGCGCGAGGATCTTACGCATATCGTAGGGCTTCACCCTGTCGGCAGGAAAATCGCCGTAGAGCGTTTCCATATCGCCCTTAGGGGCTTTCGGCTCGCTGCGGTTAAAGCCAGCGTTTTCGGGCTCACCTAGGGTGCTAAAAATGTTTTTGATGGCGTCGAGGCAACTGGGATCGTCGGGAAATTTATTGTCGGTGACCCCGGAAATTTCGCAGTGTGTCGTGGCGCCGCCCAGGGTTTCATTATCTACCTGTTCTCCGATGGCGGCCTTCACCAAGTAGGAGCCGGCTAAAAAGATGGAGCCGGTTTTATCTACGATCAGGGCCTCATCCGACATGATCGGCAGGTAGGCGCCTCCTGCTACGCAGGAGCCCATGATGGCAGCGATCTGTACGATGCCCATGGAAGACAGTTTCGCATTATTTCGAAACTGCCTACCGAAATGCTCCTTATCGGGGAAAATCTCGTTTTGCATCGGGAGGTACACCCCCGCTGAGTCCACCAGGTAGACGATCGGGATGCGGTTTTCCATGGCGATCTCCTGTGCGCGTAAGTTTTTCTTGGCTGTCATCGGGAACCAGGCCCCCGCCTTTACGGTAGCATCATTGGCTACGATCATGGCCGTTCTGCCTTGAATTTTGCCGATGCCGGCCACTACCCCCGCTGCCGGACAGCCGCCCTGCTCAGCATACATGCCGTAGGCGGCTAGTGCGCCGATCTCTAAAAAATCTTGTGGATCATCGATCAGGTAGTCGATACGCTCCCGGGCAGTTAGCTTGCCCTTCGCATGCTCTTTCTCGATACGTTTTTCTCCGCCGCCAAGCTTGATTTTATCCAAGCGCGAACGCAGCTGGAAGAGCAACTGCTTCTGCTGGTCTTCGTTCCTATTGAACTCGATATTCATAAAGTTATTCGGGTTTAGTAGATATCTCGGGCTAAATTAAAGAATTAATGCGGCCCATAGAAATGCTTTTACAGAAAAGCCCTGATTCTTTTGTTTTGCCTACAAGGCTTCCACTTCCTCTTTATACGCTTTTATGGAACGATAGATGGCTGAAGCCAAATAAACTTGCCCCTCTTTCGTGTTCAGGTAGCGCTCCTCATTCGCATTCGACAGAAAGCCCAGCTCGATCAGCACCGAAGGCATGCTCGTGCTCCACAGCACCCAAAAAGGCGCCTGCTTCACCCCTCGACTATGCCGATTTACGCGTGTCCTGAAATCGGTCTCGATTTTATCGGCCAGCGAGATGCTATTATGGATGTAGGCCTTTTGGGTGAAGTTAAATAAAATATAAGACTCCGGAGAAGTCGGATCGAAGCCCTCGTAGGTTTCCTGGTTGTCCTCTTCGAGCAGCAGCACCGCATTTTCCCGCTTGACGATATCAAAGTTGGACTCGAAATTTTTCGTTCCCATCACGAAGGTTTCCGTGCCATAGGCCGCCCGGGAGGGGGAGGCGTTACAGTGGATGGAAATAAAAAGATCCGCTCGATTTCGGTTGGCGATGTTGGAGCGCTCCTTCAGCCCGATAAAAACATCCGTTTTTCGCGTGTAGATCACCTCTACATCCGGCAGCAGCTCCTCTACATACTTGCCCACCTGCAAGGCTACTTTTAGGGCGATGTCCTTTTCCTTAGAAACCGCACCCACTGTTCCCGGATCCTTTCCTCCATGGCCTGCGTCGATAACGATGCGCCGCAATTTATAGTTGGGAGCCATCGGCCCCGTAGGCTGAAAAGCACTTAAAAGAAAAGCCAGCGTCAAGCAAGCGAGGAATAGAATATTTTTAAGCCGGATACGTTTCATAAGCATTAAATACCATTAACTTTGCACGGGCAAAATTCAACAATTTTTATATAAACACGAAGAATTCAGTGCGTAAACACCAGTTCTTATTGCTTCTTCTCGCACTCTGCATGCTTTCGGATCTGGCCATGGGCCAAAGCCGGAGCAGAAGAAACGTCGAGCGCCCTTTAGTGGCTCCGGACACCTTGCCCGTGCCAGGTCAGGAGCGCCCAGAACTGGACCTGAACCTGGATAGCCTACTCGTGGACTTTCCGGATTCGATTCCCCCGAATGACAGTACTGCCGTAAGGCCTAAGGGAGATATTCAGACCACTATCAACTATTACGCCGAAGACTCGATCATCACCGACTTCGTTACTGGGAAAATATATTTGTATAACGATGCCTGGTTTGAATACGGAAATATACGATTAGATGCAGATTTAATCATCATCGATCAGAATAAAAGCGAAATCTATGCGTCGGGCATTGTAGACTCCACAGGAGTGGTGCAGGGAAACCCCATCTTTAAGGAGGGGCAGAGCACCTATGAGATCCGAAAGGAGATGCGCTACAATATAAAGTCCCAAAAAGCCATCATCAAGGATGTGGTGACCGAGCAGCAGGATGGCCTCTTGCGCGGGGAGACCATCAAAAAAACCACCGACGGGAGTATCTACATGGATAAGGGCTTTTATACTACCTGTAATTTGGCGGAGCCCCACTGGCACATCAATGCCGCCAAAATCAAATCCGTACGCGGTAAACAGGTGGTCACGGGGCCCTTTAACCTCTACTTTAATGATATTCCGACGCCGATCGGCCTGCCTTTTGGCATCATTCCCGACACCCCCGATGAAAAGGCTTCCGGTATTATTTTTCCGTCCTACGGACAAGAGCAGGTGCGCGGTTTTTTCTTGCGGAACTTCGGGTATTACTTTGCCTTTAACGACTACGTACACACGCGCCTGACCGGAGAAGTGTATTCCCGAGGGGGCTGGGGAGTAAATGCCGCTTCCGCCTATAAAAAGCGCTACCGCTATGGAGGGAGCTTTAACGTGGACTTCCAGCGCATCACCAGTGATATTACCGAGGCAAACCCGCTAGATTTTTCCACCACCTGGGTGACCTGGCAGCATACCCCGGAGGCACGCGGCAATAGCCGTTTTTCAGCATCTGTAAATGCCGGGAGCACAAATTATAACGATGTGGTGATCCGAAATAACTTCCAGCAAAATATCAATGCGGAATTTTCGTCGAACATCGCCTATAGCAAGACCTTCGCCGGCACGCCTTTTAGTATGTCGGCCAACTTACGGCATTCTCAAAACGTGCAGACAAATGAGGTAAACCTGATACTTCCCGATATAGCGGTAAACATGAACCGGCAGTCGCCTTTCCGAAATGCCAAGTTTGAGCCGATCCGTACGCTAAACATCGCCTATAACTTTAATTTAACGAATACGATCACCAATAGGGAGCAGCAGCAGATCGGGGTAGTCTCGGATGCCTTTCTGCAGTCTCAAAACTTACAGCAGGAGCAAAATTTCTTGGATTTCACCCTGGCGAACTTGCCCCAGCTGCTTCGAGATGCGAATAATGGGGCACGCAATACCATACCGATCACCTCAAACTTTACCTTGTTTAAGTATTTTACAGGAACTGCGGCGGTAAACTATACCGAGCTCTGGTATTTGGAACGCATCAATTATTTCTTTAACCCAGCCGAGCAGCGAGTAGATCGTAATGTCGAGCAAGGCTTTAATCGCGTGAATTTTTTCAACAGCTCTTTTGCTTTAAATACGAATATTTATGGGTTTTATAAATTCAAGCGCTCGAAAAGTATAGAGACCATTCGGCATCACATGCAGCCGACCTTTAGCTTTAACTTTACCCCGGATTTCTCGGACCCACAGCGTGGCTTTTTTCAGCGGGTACAAACCGATAGCTTAGGCAATACGCAGCTATTTTCTCGCCACCAAGGCTTTGTTTTCGGCTCGGCACCTTTGGGCGAAGCCCGCTCCCTGGGGATTAATATCCGAAATACGGTGGAGGCTAAGCTGATAAATAAAAGTGATACGGCGGCGAATCGTACCCGTAAAATCCCGATTCTTCAAACCTTAAACATCGCTACCAATTATAATTTTGCTGCTGACTCTTTTCAGTTAGCCCCTGTCAACATCAATACGCGGACGGCATTCTTTGATAATAAGTTGAATGTCAACCTCTCCGCTACCTTTGATCCCTACGCTTCGGGTACTTTCCGGAATGCCCAGGGGCAAGAGATTACACGCCGTATTAATGAGTTTGCCTTTACGC
This sequence comes from Nitritalea sp., assembly GCF_054166705.1. NCBI lineage: Bacteria > Pseudomonadati > Bacteroidota > Cytophagia > Cytophagales > Cyclobacteriaceae > Nitritalea > Nitritalea sp. The sequence goes on along the minus strand of NZ_JBSZCV010000007.1, from coordinate 27,134 downwards.
GGGGTCAGGGGCTGGCACGGCTTCGCAATGCCACGCTGAACGTTACCGGAAGTTTAAATCCCAGGAGAGGAGACCGAAACCCGGGGCAGATGCGTGATGAGTTGACCAATGACTTTATCAACCAAGGAGGGGTCATGAATGAGTTCGTGGAAAACGAGATCACGCGTATTGTCAATGACCCCACCCTCTACATCGACTGGGAGATTCCCTGGAACCTGGGCTTCGGCTATAACATCGTGTACAGTGTGCAGGGAAACGGGATGACTAACCTCACGCAGGCGCTCAACTTAAATGGAGATGTGAGTATAAGCGAGAAGTGGAAGATCAATTTCAACTCGGGGATCGATTTCTCTACGCGGCAGGTGACGCAGTCCATGATCGGCATTGCGCGCAACTTACACTGCTGGACCATGAATGTAAACTGGATTCCTTTCGGTCGCTTCACCTCCTATAACATTGACATTCGCGTGAATTCTGCGATGTTACAGGATCTGAAGGTATCACGTCGCCGTTCTTTCTTCGACCGCTAAGCCTTTAGCGGTAGGAGAGACCCGTTATCTTCCAAACCGACACACTGCGATCATCGCTGACGGAGACGACCTGATCCTCGAAACCCGTCCACAGGACCTTGTTGATGGAAGTCCCATGCCCTGCGTGCCGAGCCTTGTCGATGACCTTCAGAAGGCGCTGTTCCTCCAGCTGCCAGACCTTCACGGATTTATCCATGCTGCCGCTCACGAAATACTGGCCCCCGGGATGAAAGGCCACGCTATTAATGGCATACATGTGCGCCACCACTGCGTTTAAGCATTCGAAGTTTTCCGCATCCCAAAACTTAAGATGCGCATCCCGACTTCCGCTGAGCAGATACTTTCCGCAGGGAGAAAACTTCAGGGAGAAAATGGAGTTTTTATGCGCCCCTTCTAAGCGCTTTACGGGGGCAAAAGAGCCACGCTCCACCACGGTAAGCGCATGTTCGGAATCCCCGATGGCTACATATTTTTCCGATACGGCCAGCGTACGAAGCGATTTTTCAGAGATTTTGATATGTTTTTTTACGGCCCGAGCCACGACGTCCAGTACGATGAGCACCCCATCCCCTGTGGCGATGTACAAAAGATTTTCATCTAAAAATAAGTCGAATATTGCGGAATTCGTAACTTTTATAGACCAAACTTGGTTATTCCTTTCGAGATCGATCACATGAATGCCTTCGAAATTCTGGCCGAGATACAGCAACTTACCCGCTTTATCTACCGTAAGGGCATAGATGGAGTTCGGTACTTTCGCTACCAGTTTTCCGGGATCCGGCTGACGTAAATCCCATGAGACTACCATGCCATTTCCGTCGGCAGTATACACGGCATGTGCATCCGCTCCGGCGACTACAGTGTAAATACAATCGTTATGTCCAGTTAAGGTATGGAGTTTTTCTACAGTAATTCCAGCCATAAAAAGAAAGGGTTATGAAGGCGTTTAAGCAAGAAACTATACCAACAAAAATAGAGAAAATAAGTGCCGTATCTGCCCTTGTTTTACGAGAAATTCCCGAAGTACTCGAAACCGATACCTCCTTTCTTAGCTTTCGCGAGCGCCTCTCCCTCGCGAATATTACCCATCCCATGAAGCAGCGCGAGTGGGTGGCAGCACGTGTGGCCGTAAAAGAATCCCTCGACGCCCTGGGCTTGGTGTACCCCGGGTTTTATAAAGATCGCCATGGGAAGTCCCACAGCATGAATGGCATCGGATACGTATCCCTTTCCCATACCGAGCGCTTTGCCGCCGCCATCTACCACCAGGAAATGCCCGTTGGCATCGACATCGATCATGTACGCGAAAAAACACTTCGTCTCGGGCCGAAATTTCTTTCCGATAAAGAGCTCGAGTTCCTTCCGAAGGACCCCCTGCATTATACGTTGGCCTGGTCGGCTAAAGAAACCATCTTTAAATGCCAGGGCAGAAAGGGTATTAGCCTGCGTGAACATATCCTGCTGGATCCCTTTCCTGTAAATGCCCCCTTCATCTACGGTCAAATTCATCATACCGAGCACTCTAACCATTTCTATAAAGTGAAGCCATTCGTCGAAAATGACCTGGTGATGACCTACACCGTCTGGTGAAGCCCTCTATTCACAACGACTTGGTGATGCCCTACACCGTCTGGTGATGGCTTTCTGTAAAAGAAAAAAAATGAAAAGGAGCTTACTATTTTTTAAACGGAAATTTATTTGGTTTTTTTGATTAAAAAGTTTTCTATGTTTGTTTTTGTGGTTTTGCTTGAAGGGAAAACCGATAAATAAGCTGATCTTCATCAGTTTTTTAGTGTTCCGGTAAAAAAGAGGCCATTTCTTTATTTGTTTTTTAATTAGGAAGCTTTTACATTTACAGCATGATAACGCTACAGGGACGCTACTTCTTTTATTTTTACTTTTACTTTCGATCAAAAGTCGAATCGGAGCTCCCTATTGCCGCTTGAAGAAGAACACATTTATATAATCAAGATAGCAAGGTCCGATTCGAAAGAGTCGGACCTTTTTACATTTTAAACCAGTAACACATGAAAACGCACGTACAAAGTAAAGATTGGGGATTAGGCTTAGCGGGCCCACTGATCATCGCCGGCCCCTGCAGCGCAGAGACGCCCGAGCAGATAGAAAAAATCTGCCTAGAAATGAAAGCGCAAGACATGATTCCTAAGGTTTTTCGTGCGGGTATCTGGAAGCCCCGAACACGCCCCGGCTCCTTCGAGGGAATCGGTGAAGAAGGGCTCCCCTGGATGGAAATCGTCCGGCATCACCTGAACATTCCGATAACGACCGAAGTAGGAAATGCCGCCCATGTGGAGCAGGCACTCAAGCATAATATCGATATCCTCTGGGTGGGTGCGCGCACCACCGTTAACCCTTTCGCGGTACAGGAAATCGCCGAGGCGCTGCGTGGTACAGATATCCCTGTCATGGTCAAAAACCCCATGAATCCCGACTTGCAGCTGTGGATCGGAGCCTTAGAGCGTTTTCATGCCGTCGGCATCACGAAACTCGCTGCCATCCACCGCGGATTCTCCGACTCCTACGATAAAAAATTCCGAAACAAGCCCAACTGGTCCATGCCCATTCACCTGAAAAGAGAGTGGAAAGGGATGGAAGTCATTAACGACCCCAGCCACATCGTCGGGAAGCGGGAGGGACTCCTTGAAACCGCACAGCGTGCAATTAATTTCGGCTTGGATGGCCTTATGATCGAGACCCACCATAACCCCGAAAAAGCTTGGTCTGATGCCGCCCAGCAGGTGACGCCTGCCGCTCTAAAAGCCCTGCTCGCGGCCATCGACTTTAAAGAAACAAACGGGGTGGAAAATCCGGACGAACGTCTGAACGACCTTAGAAAGGCCGTCGATCATATGGACGATCAACTTCTAGACCTCCTGCAGGAGCGCTTCTCCATCATCGAGCAAATCGGCGCCTACAAGCGGGAGCATAACCTTACCGTTTTTCAGTCCGACCGCTGGAAGTTCGTCATGGACTCCCGAACCCAGAAAGGCATCGAAAAAAACCTCGGCGAAAAGTTTATGAAAGAATTGCTTTACTGCATCCATGAAGAGTCCGTAAAGCGCCAAGAAAAGCAGTTGCGCGAGGCCACCATCAGCAAAACTCCGCAGGTATAACGGAAGCAAAACTTGAAAAAGTGCTATTTCAGCCGTAACTTGCTTCTTGCTTAAACGAACAACATGCAACTTCCGAGTGTATCTTTTACGACCGACATCCGGTCTCATTTGCGCGAAGCGCTGGAGCAGCTCAGCTTCAGTAGCTTGGCGGTACTCTGCGATACGAACACCCATGCGGCCTGTTATCCGCTGGTGGCAGAGGTGCTGCCTCCCCATGCCGTGTTTGCCTTTTCAGCCGGTGAGCAGCAGAAGCACCTGCAGACCTGTATGGAGATTTGGCGCTGGATGACCGAGCAGCAGCTGGACAGGCAGTCCCTGCTGCTGAATATCGGCGGCGGCGTGACGGGAGATATGGGCGGATTCTGTGCTGCCACCTACAAGCGGGGCATCCGCTTCCTAAATGTGCCCACCAGCCTCCTCGCCCAGGTAGATGCCAGCGTAGGGGGTAAGTTGGGCGTTGATTTCATGGGCTTTAAAAACCACCTGGGTGTATTTTCCGACCCGGAAAGCGTTTTGATCGACGCTACTTTCCTCAGCAGCCTGCCGGAGCGCGAGCTGCGCTCGGGGTTCGCGGAAATCATCAAGCATGGCCTCATTCAGGATGCCGCCTACTTCCAGTCCCTGAGCAGTCGCAGCGACTGGAAGGCACAGGACTGGCCAGCGCTCATCCAGCATTCGGTAGCCATCAAGCAGGCTGTGGTACAGGAAGACCCGAAAGAAAAAGGGCTACGCCGCATCCTGAACTTCGGGCATACCGTCGGCCATGCCGTAGAGTCCCACTTTCTGGAAACTGCACAGCCCTTACTGCATGGAGAGGCTATCGCGCTGGGCATGATCGCTGAGGCTTTCTTGTCTTGGAAACATACCGGCCTTCCTGAGGAAGCCCTGCACCTGATCACGCGCTATCTCCTCGATGTTTTCGGTAAGGTGGCCCTTCCACTGCAAGAATTTCCCCAGCTGCTAGAGCGCTGCCTGCAGGATAAAAAGAATGCCGGCAGCACGATTCAGCTGGCACTTCTGGCCGACATCGGTACGGCGCTCCCTCAGGTGCCCCTGACCTTAGCCGAGGTAGAGGAATCCCTTCATTATTATGTGGCGCAGTCCCTCGAACTGCCTTGAAAATCCCCCCAACCTATGGATGTATTAACCCTTCCCCAGCACAACCAGTTTCCCCATACGCGCATCCCTTTGCCGGCCTCCAAGTCGGAAAGTAACCGCGCCCTGATCATCCAAGCACTTGCAGGCCCGGACTGTGTGCTCGAAAATTTAGCCGAAGCGCGCGACACCCAAACGATGATTCGCTTGCTTCAGACGCTGCCGCCTTCTTTGGATGTGCTCGATGCGGGAACGACGATGCGCTTTTTGACCGCATTTTTGGCCCGAGGCCAAGAGAAAAAATTGATTACCGGCACGGCACGTATGTGCGAGCGGCCCATCGGAATCCTCGTGGATGCCCTGCGAGAGCTGGGTGCCGAAATCCACTACCTGGGCGCTGAGGGCTTTCCGCCGCTGGCCATCCATGGCATGCAGGAGCAGCGAAGTGCCCGCGTCAGCGTGCGCGGCGATGTGAGCAGCCAGTACGTCTCGGCTCTTTTACTCATCGCCCCCACCTTGCCGGAAGGGCTCCAGCTCCATCTAGAAGGTAAAGTCGGCTCCAAAACATATATCGACATGACGCTGGCCCTGATGCGGCATTTTGGGGCCGAGGCCCAATGGGTCGAAAACGAAATTCACGTGGCGCCTAAACCCTATCAGCCGAATCGCTTTGCCGTGGAGGCCGACTGGTCTGGGGCCAGCTACTGGTTTAGTCTGGTGGCCTGCGCAGAGGCAGGTAGCCTCTTTTTAGAAGGGTTGAAGCCGGAGAGCTTGCAAGGGGATGCCGCCATCGTCGCCATCATGGAGCGCTTAGGGGTGAAAAGTACTTTCCAGGAGGGGGGCGTTCTGCTCGAAAAGCAAGCGGTGCTCGGACTCGAGGCCTGGGATTTTACGCACTGCCCCGACCTGGCCCAAACGGTGGCCGTAACCTGCGCGATCCTCGGGCAGCGCGCGGTGTTCACCGGGCTAGAAAGCCTGCGGATAAAAGAGACAGATCGCATCGCCGCCCTGCAGCAAGAGCTGGGCAAGTGGTCCGCCACCCTTACAGAAGATAGCCCGGGGGCCTTTACCCTTACGCCCAGCATCGAGATGCCGCAGGAGGTGCTTATCCACACCTACGACGATCACCGTATGGCCATGGCCTTTATGCCCCTGATGACCCGCACCCGCGTGCATATAGAAGACCCCGAAGTGGTGAATAAATCCTACCCCAGCTTTTGGAAGCATCTGGCGCGCCTACATCCCACCCTTCAAGTTCCCCATCATGAGCACGCGTAATGTCGCCATCCAAGGGCTGCCCGGCTCTTTCCACCACCAAGTGGCACTGCGCTATTTCGGAGAGGATGTGCACGTGTTGGAATGCAGCACCTTCGAAGAAGTTGCCAGCGCTGTGGCCCGCCAAGAGGTGGCCTATGGTGTGCTGGCCATCGAAAACTCCATCGCAGGTGCTATTTTACCAAATTATGAGTTGATCGACCGCCATCACCTGCAGATCAGCGACGAGCATTACCTGCCCATCGCCCACCACCTGATGGCACTGCCCGGACAGGATATACAGCATATCCGCGAGGTGCGCTCCCATCCGATGGCCCTCCTGCAGTGTCAGGCCTTTTTCGCCCAGCACCCGCACCTGCAGCCACAGGCAGATACCGATACCGCTACTGTGGCTAAAAGAATTCGGCAGCAGCAGCTTCGGGGGGTGGCAGCGATCGCCTCGGAAGTGGCAGCCTCCATCTACGAGCTTCAGATTCTGGCCTCCCATATCCAAACAGTAAAAGAAAATTATACCCGCTTCGTAATCGTCAGCTCCCGAAGCAGGACCTCGCCCAAAGCCTGGCAGCTGGGGCTTGCCCTACATCCTGACCAACAGAAACGGGCCTGGAAAACCTCGATAAAAGTTGCGATGCCGAACCAAGCGGGCATCCTGGCACGCCTGCTCAGCCTTATCGCCGAGGCAGGTGCAGACTTGAGTAAAATCCAGTCCGTTCCCCTGATCCAAAAACCCTGGGAATACGCCTTCTTTATGGACCTCTGCTACGGAGAGCCCCAGCTTTGGGAGCAGCTAAGAGCCGCCATCGAGGAGAACTTCGGGCAGGTCACCGTCTTTGGTACTTATCAAAATCGATTAGCATGAGTAAGCTCTTTGCACAGCGTCACGCCGCCATCCAGCCGTATTACTTCCAGCGCAAGTTGCAGGAGGTGCGCCAACTTGAGGCGGCAGGCCATCGGGTGATCCACCTAGGCATCGGCAGCCCGGACCTACCTCCGGCAGCAGAGGTAGTGGAGGCCCTTTGTGCGGCAGCACGGCAGCCCCAGGTGCATGGCTACCAAAGCTACAGCGGTCTGCCGGCTCTCCGTGCAGCCATGGCCGATTATTATGCGACACAGTACGGCGTTCCGCTGGATGCCGACAGCGAAATACTGCCCCTCATGGGCTCTAAAGAGGGGATCATGCACCTTTCCATGGCCTTTTTGAATCCAGGTGATGCTATTATGGTCCCTGACCCGGGCTACCCCAGCTATGCCGCTGCCGCGCGGATGCTGGGCGCCGAAGTCATTCCCTATGCGCTGAGCGAGGAAAAGGGCTGGGAGCCCAGCGCCGCCGCCCTGGAAGCCGCTTGGAGGCCACAGGTAAAAATTCTCTATGCCAATTTCCCGCACATGCCCACAGGCGCGGTGGGAAGCGCAGAAACCCGGCAGCTGCTGGTGGATTTTGCCCTCGAAAAGGGCCTAGTTCTCGTCCACGATAATCCGTATAGCCAGGTGCTGGTAGAGCAGCCAGAAAGTTTTCTGTCCCTGCGCGGCGCCGCCTCTTGTGTGCTGGAGCTCAACAGTCTGAGCAAGTCAGCCAATATGGCGGGCTGGCGCGTAGGCATGCTCTGTGGCCGCGCGGATTGGATCGCGGCTGTGCTCCGCATGAAGAGCAATATGGATTCCGGCATGTTTTACGGCCTGCAGCTCGGTGCCATAGCCGCCCTCTCGCAGCCGAGAAGCTGGTATACTGCCTTGAATAGCGCGTACGCCGAACGCCGGGAAGCCCTGTGGACCTTTTGTGTCCGGATGGGCTGGCGCTTTCAGCGGGACCGCGCCGGCATGTTCGTCTGGGCGGGCCTTCCGGAGGGGGAGGCTGGCACCCAGGTAGTAGACCGCCTGCTGCGGGAGAAGCATATTTTCTTGACCCCGGGGGAGGTGTTTGGGCCTAGCGGCAAAGCCTACGTCCGACTTTCCCTCTGCGCTCCGCTGGATGCGATCCAGGAAGCCATTCGACGCATCGATGCGGCGGCACCCTAAAGAAAGCCCCTCAAGTAGCCCTTTAAAAACGAATATAAAATAGAAATCTAAAGCGGCATGGTCCCTAGACGCCACCGCCTAAATAGTAATATGCAACATATCCACATCATCGGCCTCGGACTTTTAGGAGGCTCCTTCGGCTTAGCCTTACAGCAAGTCCTACCCACACTCAGCCGCAGCGGCTGGGACAGCAATCCGAACCATGCGAATGAAGCTTTGGCTCTCGGCCTGGTGCAGCGCATCGAAGCTTCCGTTCCAGCCGAAACAGATATTGTCCTGCTGGCCACCCCAGTAGATACCCTCCCCGTCCTGGCTGCTCAGGTATTAGATCAGGTGGGACCCGAAACGCTGGTCATCGACCTCGGCTCCACGAAAGGAGCCTTATGTGCGGCCTTGCGCCAGCACCCGAAGCGTGCCCAGTTTTTAGCCGGCCACCCCATCGCAGGGACGGAATACTCGGGTCCTCGTGCGGCCGTGGCCGGGCTACTCGAGCGCAAGGTCTTTATCGTCTGCGAGATGGAGCGCACCGACCTGCACCTGAAGGAAAAGGCCTACGCCCTGCTCGAAGCCCTGAACATGAAGTTACGTTTTATGGAGCCAGAGGAGCATGATCGCCACCTGGCCTTTGTGTCTCACCTTTCCCATGCCACCTCCTTTATGCTTGGCGAGACGGTGCTCCAGAAAATGGAAGACGACCGCCACATTTTCGATATGGCAGGTTCCGGGTTTGCGTCCACCGTGCGACTGGCCAAGTCGAGCCCCGCCATGTGGACCCCCATCTTTTTGGAAAACCGCAGACACCTGTTGGATGCTCTGGACCGCTATATCGCGAACCTGCAGGAGCTGCGCGGGACCCTGGAAAGTGGCGACAGTGCCGCGCTGCATGCCCGCTTGAAAGGCATAAACCGCATCCAGACCATTTTGGACTTAGAGCCCTAAGTGCTCTAAGCCCTCCGTCTCTTTTGGGCCACGGCCCAAAGCCCAAATCTTTCCTTTATTTCGTACCTTAGCAGCATGAGTATGCGCACTTCTGATTTACGTCCCGCCCTGGAAGCTTTAGCTGAGCAACTTACCGGCGAGCTGGTTTTCGATAGCCTGAGTAGAAACTTGTATGCCACCGATGCCTCCGTGTATCGGGAGCAACCCTTAGCAGTGGCCTTTCCGAAGGATTCGGTAGATTTACAGCGGCTGGTGCGTTTCGCTAAAGAGCAGGGCACCTCGCTGATCCCACGGACGGCGGGCACCTCGCTGGCGGGGCAGTGTGTTGGAAACGGCATTGTCGTAGATGTCAGTCGGCACATGGGCGCGATTTTGGATTTTGATGCCGAGGCGCGTACGGTGCGCGTGCAGCCCGGCGTGGTGCGGGATACCTTAAACCGCTTTTTAAAGCCGCATGGCTTGTTTTTTAGCCCCATTACCTCCACAGCGAACCGAGCCATGATCGGCGGAATGGTGGGAAATAATTCTTCAGGGACCACTTCCATCGTCTATGGCACCACGCGCGAGAAAGTGCTCCGCCTGGAAACCATCTTGAGTGATGGCTCAGAGGCGGTTTTCGAAGCGCTGACACCGGAGGCCTTGCAGGCCAAAGCGCAGGAGCAGAGCCTGGAGGGGAGCCTCTACCGCTGGGCGCTGGACACGCTGGCAGACCCTGAAGTCCAGGAAGATATCCGCCAGGGCTTTCCGAAGGCTTCCATCCACCGTAGAAACACAGGCTATGCGCTGGATTACCTGGCAGCAGCGGCGCCCTTTCAAGAAGCAGGTGAGCCCTTTAACTTTTGTAAGCTGCTCTGTGGTTCGGAGGGCACCCTCGCCCTGACCACTGCAGTGACGCTGTCACTAGACCCGCTGCCGGAGCCGGTGGAAATCGTGGTGGCGGCACACTTTAATAGTATCCATGACTCCATGCGAGGGGCACAGGTGGCCATGCAGCATCCTGCCACCGCGGTAGAACTGATGGACAAAATCATTTTAGACTGCACGAAAACCAGCTTGGCCTATGCCCCGAATCGCTATTTTGTGGAGGGAGATCCTGAGGCACTGCTGATGATCGAGTTTCGAGGCCCCGATGAAGCTAGCGCCCGCGCAAAAGGAGAAGCCTTGATCGCGGCACTGCAGGCAGGGCAACTAGGATATGCCTATCCCATCATCGGTCCCGAGAAAACTGCCGCCGCCTGGGCGCTGCGTAGTGCCGGCTTGGGCCTGCTAGCGAATATTCCGGGCGACCCGAAAGCAGTGGCTTGCATCGAAGATACCGCTGTGGCCATAGAAGACCTGGCTGACTACATCGCTGAATTCGATCAGATGATGGAGGCCTATGGCCAAAAACCAGTGCATTATGCCCATGCTGGCGCGGGTGAAATCCACCTGCGCCCCATCTTGGACCTGAAAACGGAAAAAGGGAGAGCAGATTTCTATGCCATTTCACGCGACACTGCCTTGCTGGTTAAAAAATACCGGGGTTCCCTGTCCGGAGAACATGGGGATGGGCGCGTGCGTGCCCCTTTTATCCCTTTAGTGGTCGGTGAGCGCAATTATGAGCGCTTCCGCGCGCTAAAATATGCCTGGGACCCCAAGGGAATTTTTAACCCCGGCAAAATCGTAGACGCGGCACCCATGGACAGTTCCCTGCGTTACGAAGCAGGCATGGAGACTCCTGTTCCTGAAACGCTACTGGATTTCTCAGCTGAGGGAGGCATCCTGCGCATGGCCGAAAAATGCAATGGCTCCGGTGACTGTCGCAAGGAGGCCGCTTCGGGAGGGACCATGTGTCCCAGCTACCAGGCCACACGGATGGAGCGCGACACGACGCGCGGGAGGGCCAATACCTTACGCGAATTTTTAACCCAAAATAAGGCGGAAAATCCTTTCGACCATCCGGAAATTAAAGAGGTCCTCGACCTTTGCCTTTCCTGTAAAGGCTGTACGGCCGAATGCCCTTCGAATGTGGATATGGCCAGCATGAAGGCGGAGTTTTTACATCAGTACCAAAAGACCCATGGCGTCCCGCTCCGCTCCAAGGCCTTTGCCTATATCGATCGCCTGAATGCACTCAGCAGCCCTTTGGCACCGCTGAGCAATGCGCTGCTTGCCCATCCCCTTACGGGGGGGCTGGTGAAAAAAGTTTTGGGCGTAGCCCCGGAGCGTAGTCTGCCACAGGTAGCATCCCAGTCGCTGATGGCTTGGTACCGCAAGCATGCCCAGACCCGAGTACCGCTGCAGGCGCCGATCAAGACCGTCTATCTGTTTGTAGATGAGTTTACCAATTATAACGAGCCGGAAGTCGGAAGGGCTGCCCTGGAGCTGCTTTATGCCTTGAACTATGATGTGCGGGTGCTTCCCCATCAGGAATCGGGACGCTCCGCCCTTTCGAAGGGGCTTTTAGAGAAAGCCAGAGGCCATGCAGAAGCGAATGTAGCGCTCTTCGGACCGCTTATCGATGCGGAAACGCCGCTAATCGGGCTGGAGCCCTCGGCCTTGCTCAGTTTCCGCGATGAGTATCCACGCCTGGTGCGCGGCGAGGAACTGCGTACACAAGCGAAAAAATTGAAGCAATATAGTCTACTCTTTGAGGAGTTTATTGGTCGCGAAGTGACAGCAGGAGCCATCGGCCCCGAGTCCTTTACGGATCAACCGGCGCAGGTTTTGATCCACGGACACTGCCACCAGAAGGCCCTTTCCAGTGTGAAGTGGATCGAGCGCTGTGTAGGACTTCCTTCGGGCTACCAAGTGCAGGTAATTCCTTCTGGCTGCTGCGGCATGGCGGGCTCTTTCGGTTACGAGCAGGAGCATTATGCGCTCAGCATGCAAATCGGCGAGCTCGTCTTATTTCCTGCGGTTCGAGCAGCAGCACCCGAAACCCTTCTGGTAGCTCCCGGGACAAGCTGCCGGCATCAGGTATTCGACGGTACGCAGCGACGGGCGCAGCATCCTGCCACGCTGCTGCGCGCCGCCTTACGTAGCAAGTAAGGCCGTGCTGGCTGTGTGGGCTTAAAAGCTACAGCTTACTCCCGTATGCATTCCTGCAGCGTCCAAGTTTTGCCACCCAGGGGGCATACGCCGCCTGGGTAAAAAAGTGTATCCCGCGGCTTAGGGCAGCTGGAAAATAAAGGAGGCGATATTCCCCTGCCTAAACTCCTTATTTCCCCACATATAGGTCAGCGGATAGCACTTGATGCTAAACCTGTCAGAATGCAAATAGGTGAAGGAAACGCCCGTCTCCAGTCCGATACGCGTGAAATTCAAGCTCATTTCCTCGAAAACGAAATTGCTAGCGCGAAGACCAGTTGCGTACACCAAAGCAGGCCCTACAAAGGGCGTCAGACGGAATTTTGACGTCGAAACTACATCATAATTGATGTGTGTGGCCAAAGAAACGGTCACATGAAGCTCTGAAAGCAATTCTGCGCTTTGGCGACTGTTGAGTAAATTCCCCTGCAGCGTAGGTGTCAACGAAAATCTACTGTCTTGCAGGTAAAACTGACGCTGCACGAGCGCCCCGAAACCTGTATGTTCCTCAAGACCTGAGGGCCCAAACTGACTAATCACGTGGGTGCCCCCAACATAAACCTGTGCGAAGGTAGCAGGTAGGAGGGAAAACAAAAGAGCAAGCGGAAAAAGAAATCTCAAAAATTTTAGCATTAGTATCTATATTTTTTTAGTAAAAACATCCCGGTGTTCGCAAAATCATATTTTTTATCTACTAAAGATAAACTCCAGCAATGTCTGTAATTTTTGTAAAGTATCCTATTGTTTTTGATGAATTTAGGGTTAAAAGTGAAGGTGCAGGAGCACAGCCCGAACTAAAAAACTTTTTTTCACCACCGAAAACAGGACGGAAAGATGCGTGCGCTTCTCCCCTTGGTTTTGTAACTTGGGGCGCGCAATATCCTTTTTTTATCCCCCATACCCCATGACAGCAGCCCCCCGCTTGATTCTCTATAAATCTTCCGCCGGATCCGGAAAAACCTATACACTGACACGCGAATACCTGAAGTTGGCGCTTCAGCATCCGCAGGCTTTTCGCCAGATTTTGGCCGTCACCTTCACGAATAAGGCTACCCAAGAAATGAAGGAACGTATCCTGAGCACCCTGCGTAGAATCGATCGCGAGGGCCTGCGCCAGGGGGAAAATCTGGACGAGGCCCTGCTGGAAGCCACCCGACTGCAGCCTGCAGCTCTTCGGCAGCGGGCAAAAGAGGTACTTCGTGCGATCCTGCACGATTATGCCAGCTTCTCCGTCAGCACCATCGATGCCTTTTTCCAAAAAGTCGTCCGTGCCTTCGCACGTGAAATGGACCTGAACGCCCGCTATGAAGTGGAACTGGATCAGCGTCGCCTGCTAGAAGCGGCCGTGGACGGGCTGATGCTCCGCGTAACAGAAGATCCCCAGCTCCTCCGCTGGCTGGTAGAGCATGCCACGTCCAAAATTCAGGACGGTCGCTCCTGGAACACACGGGAAGATACGCTCAGCCTGAGTTTGGAGCTATTCAGCGAGCAGTTTCAGCGTGTGGCTCCCGCGATCCTGCAGTTTCTCGCCGAGCCCCAGGGTATGGAACACTTTAAAAAGCAGGTGCTGGCCGAGAGAAATGGGCTCCTGAAGCGGGCCCACAGCTTGCGGCAGGAGGTGCAGCAACTGCTCACACGTTTCGATCTGGTAGCCCAGGACTTTTCTGGGGGGAGCAATAGCTTTATGGTTCGTTTTACCACAGAAGTGGACAGCAGCGATCCCTTTAGGACCTTTACGCCAACTCAGCTCGCTAAAATCCAACATACAGAAGGTCTTTATGCCAAGACCTCTAAGAAGAAAGCCGAAATCGAGCAGGCAGCTCAGGCCGGACTCCTCCATTACCTCCAGGAGTGGCAGGAAAATCACCGCCGCTGGAAGCACGTGCAGGCCCTTTACCGGCATCTCTATGTTTTTGGGCTCCTTCAGGAGCTCCTGCGGCAACTGCAACACGTGAAGGAGGAAGAAAATGTGCTGCTCATTTCCGATGCCAATGCCTTCCTAGCAGGCATCACACAGCTGCATGAGGCCCCCTTTATCTATGAAAAAGTGGGCAATCATTACCAACATTTCCTCATGGATGAATTTCAAGATACCTCAGGCTTTCAATGGAATAGCTTTCGACCGCTGCTCGAAAATAGCTTGGCACAGGGGCAGTCGAATCTGCTAGTAGGAGATGTGAAACAGTCGATTTACCGCTGGCGTGGAGGCGATCTGGGACTGCTTCTCCAGCAGGTGGAAGAAGACCTCGGGCATCTAGGGACCGAAAGCCGGCAGTTGCAGGAAAACTACCGCAGCCTGCCGCGCATTATCCAGTTTAACAATGCGCTCTTCACCTATCTCGCAGGGGCACTTGGGGAAGAAGGCCTGCGCCATCAGCATTTTGATGCGCAGGCAGCAGCACGTATCCAGCTCGCCTATGCGGATGTAGCGCAGGGCCAGGGGCGTCGCGTGGCTCCCGAGGCGTTTCAGGGAGAGGTAACCTGCCACTTCTGCTATCCGGGAGAAGAGGAGGAAGGGGACGGAACCACAGGTGAAGAAGGGATGGATCCCGAAACACCGGAGGCCTTTCGCCTGCTGGAGGCCAAGCTCATCGCCCTGCAGGAGGCGGGCTATGCGCTGCGGGATATCGCCTTTCTCACCCGCACCAAACAGCAGGGCTTCCGCATAGCGGAATTTTGTTTGACTCTCGGCAGAAAATACCGAGAGCGTGAGCACCTGCGCTTCGATGTGCTCTCCGATGAATCCATGTTTTTGCAGGCCGCCCTATCTGTTCGCGCCCTGGTGGCGGCCTTGCAGGTACTCTTTGACCCTACTGACCAGGTGGCCACCCGCAGCCTTTGGCATTACCTGTATGTGCTGCGGGGGGAGGCGCTGACGCATGCCTTGTATGCGGAAGCGATCCAAGAGGGGCCACTAAAAGCCCTGGAGGAGCGTTTTCGGGCGCAGACGGAAAATTTGCGCCAGCTTCCCCTCCTGGATGCAGTAGAAACCCTGATTCACCTGCTTGGGCTGATGGAGGCTGGGCGGGAGGAGCAGGCCTACGTCGCCGCCTTTAAGGAGGAAGTATACCTGTATAGCAGCCGTAAGCGGGCCGACCTCGCTGGATTTTTAGCCTGGTGGGCCGTCGAACAAAACCGCCGTACGGTGAAGGTGCCGGATAGCCACGATGCCATGCGGATCTTAACGATCCATAAGGCGAAAGGCCTACAGTTTAAGGTGGTGCTCATGCCCTTTTTAGACTGGCCGGCTGTAGCGCTTAAAAACACCCTCGTCTGGGCGCCCGCCTATGCGGACCAGCCCGCCCCCATCGTGCCGATCCGCTTAGAGGCAGCGCTGCAAGACACCCCCTTCGGGCCTTTGCTCGAGGAGGAACAGCTCTGGCAGTACCTGGATGCGCTGAACATGCTCTATGTGGCACTCACCCGTGCCGAGGAGGTCTTCTGGTCTTGCTCCCAGCTCCGCAGCAAGCGGGAAAAGGCTGGAGAAAACCTGAAATCCGTCAGCGAGTGGCTCTTAAACGGTACCCAGGTGCTGCAGCAGACAGTGGAGGCGCCAGACCTGCAGCGCGATGAGGACCACTTCCGATGGGGACAGCTGCCCGAGCGCCTGTCCAGCCCCAGCACCCCTAGCCTTGCGCCAGCAGCTGGAAGTAGTGCCCGCTTTCAACCGTGGAGCTCCCGGCTGGCCCTCCGCGCACAGGCCCTGGATTTTTCCGAGGAGGGCTTGCGCCAAAGGGCCCGCAGACAGTTCGGCATGCTTGTACATGAGTTGCTCGAAACAGCTCAAGATCAGCGGGAGCTCCAGCACCTGCTCCAGCGTGCCCATTTTGCCGGCAGGCTAAACGAAACCGAGTACCAACAGATCGCACAGCAGTTCGAGGCCCTCTTCGAGCGGGAATTGATGCGGTCCTGGTACGCCCCAGGGCTTAAAGTGCTTCGCGAGCAGGGGATCTATGTGCCCCAAAAAGGACAGCGGCGTCCCGATCGCATCGTCTTCCTGCCCGATGCCGTGCATGTGATCGACTTTAAGACAGGAGAGCCACGTGCTCAGGATCGGGAGCAGGTTTTGGCCTACCGGTCCCTTGTGGAGGAGCTCCAAGACCTGCCGGTCAAAGCCTTCGTCGTCTACGTGGATCCGGTGCAGCTCGTGGCGCTGGAGGGGAATCAACAAACAAAATAAAGCCAATAAAAAACTAGCCAATAAGCAGATGGAACCCTTTTTAGCCACCATTGCCCGTGATCTGACCCAGCGATTTAGCGATCTCTCGCGTATCTGCGTGGTCGTACCGAACCGCCGCGCCGGACTCTTTCTTCTCCAGCACCTCGAGCAGGAGCTAGAGACTGCGGGGCGTACCTCCTGGATGCCGGAAGTGCTGCCGATCGAACACCTTTTTTATCGGTTGGCCGAAGCAGAGCCGGCGGATTCCCTCACCCTGCTTTTTCAGCTCTACCGCGCTTACACGCGGGTACATCCGGAGCCCGAGCCCTTTGATGCCTTTTATTACTGGGGAGAGCTTATGCTGAAGGATTTTCGGGACATCGACCAGTTTCTGGTGGACCCGGAACTGCTCTACACCGAGCTGCGTGAGGAAAAGGAGGCGCTCAGCGATTTCAGCTTTTTGGAGCCCGAGCAGGTGGAGCTGATTCGCCAGTTTTGGACGCATTTTAGGGCCCAGGCCCAAAGCGAAAATCAGGGATTTCTCCAGTACTGGCAGTATCTGGCGCCCCTGTACCGCGCGTTTAAGGAGCAGCTGGCCGCCGCGAATCTGCACGAAGGGGCAGCGCTTTACCGCCAGGTGGCTACCCGACTGGAGGAGCTGCCAGCACCGGAGAAGCAACATATTTTCGTGGGGTTTAATGCCTTCACGATGGCGGAGGAGCGGCTTATCAAGCACTACATCACCCAGCATCAAGCGCTGATTTTCTGGGATGTGGATGCCTATTACCTGGAGGATCGCCAGCAGGAGGCTGGCCTGTTTTTCCGTCAGTACCGAAAAGATCCCGTCTTCGGGCCAACTTTTCCTTCGCTGCTACCAGATCATATCCGAGCCAAGGCCCCGCACATCCACTGCTATGCGAGCAGCCTGAAGACGATGCAGGCACAGCTGGTAGGGGATATTTTGGCGGCTTTGCCCGAAGGGCAAAAGTGGCAAGAGACAGTGGTGATCCTGCCCGATGAGCAACTTCTTTTCCCAGTGCTGCATGCGCTGCCGGAGCAGGTCGATAAGGTGAATGTCACGATGGGTTATCCGGTGAAAAATGCACCCATATATGCTTTCTTGGAAGCCTGTGTGGAGCTCCAGGGGCATATGCGCGAACAGGAAGGGGAGTGGGTCTGCTACCACCAGCCGCTGCGAGATTTACTGCGCTCGGTCTACCTAAAAGATGCGGCTCCCGAATTTGTGGACCTACTCCTGAAGGAGATGCTGACCCAAAACCGTGTCTACCTGCCGCTAAGCCGCCTGCAGGCGGGTGGAGCGCGCTTTGAACGCGTTTTTCAGCGCGTGGAGCCAGGGAATCTGGCCCTTCATCTAGCGGATTTTGTGCGTTTTATGGCGGAGGAGCTGCAGGGGGACACCTTCCAGCAGGCCTACCTCTTTCAGTGCTACAAGCAGCTGCTGCGCCTGGACGACACGCTGCGCCGGGAGGAGATCCCCAACTTGGAGCTGCGTTTTTTTATACGGCTGTTTCGGCAGCTGTTTCGGGAGGTGAAGCTGCCTTTCGATGGGGAGCCGCTGGGGGGCTTGCAGCTCATGGGGGTGCTGGAAAGCCGTAATTTGGATTTCAAGCGGCTGATTATATGTGACTTGAATGAGGCGAGTTTCCCTCCTTCGGGGGGCTTGAATTCGATGATTCCCTATAAGCTGCGCAAGGCCTTCCGTCTGCCTGTGCAGGAGCAAAACGATGCGATTTATGCCTACACCTTTTACCGCTTGCTCCATCAGGCGGAGGAGGTGCACCTGATCTATGCCCAGCAGGGGGAGGGGGGCAAGCTTATGGAGCGCAGCCGGTATTTGGAGCAGCTGCGGGTGGAGCTGCCCCTAGAAGCAGAGGAGCGCCAGGTCTTTTTGCCCGTAGGGCGGCGTGAGGTGCCGGAAATACGCATCGAAAAAACGCCAGAGGTGCGTGCGCAGCTGCAAGGCTTTTTGGGGCGAAAGGCCCGCAAACGCTTTTCGGCTACCGCTTTTTCTACCTACCTGGACTGCCGCCTGCGTTTTTATTTTAAGTATGTGGCTGAACTAAAGGAGCCCGACCAGGTGCAGGAGGAGGTGGATGCGGGGGTCTTCGGGAATCTGGCGCATTATAGCCTGGAGTTTTTATACCTCGGCTATCGGGAGCGGAAGAAATCTTGGGAAATCACAGCTGAAGCGATTCAGGAGCTGAAAAAAAATTGGGTGCGTCCGGCTGTTGAAAAGGCCATCCGCAAGCATTATGACCTAGCGGAGAGGGGGGAGATTCCCTATAGCGGGCAGTTGTTGGTGGTACGCGAGGTGCTGGAGCACTACGTGCAAGCTGTTTTAGACCGGGATGCTGCGGCGGCGCCTTTCCAACTTATCGGCTTGGAGGTGCGCTGTGAGACGGAAATGCCGATTCTAGTGGATGGGCGTAAGGTGGAGGTGGCCCTGCAGGGGGTGATCGACCGTGTGGACGCGCTGGAGGCAGAGGGGCTGCGCCTGCTGGATTATAAGTCAGGGGCGGACAAAAAGGATTTTCCTTCTGTCGCTAGCCTGTTCGATCGGGAGGATCCCAAGCGGAATAAGGCCGTAATGCAAACCTTTTTCTATGGCTACCTGTATCGGCGGGTAAATCCCTCTGAAGTGCGGCCGCTGAAGCCGGGATTGATCAACTTAAAAGATATTTTCAAACCCCAGTTCAGTCCTTACTTGCAACTTAAGGAAAAGCCGAGGGGCTCTGGGCTGCTGATAAGCGATTATCGGCAGTATGCGGAGGCTTTCGAGGAGGGCTTGGGAGGGCTTTTAGAGGAGATTTTCGCTGCGGAGCAGGCCTTCAGCCAGACAGATGACCTGAAAAAGTGTGGCTACTGCCCGTATAAGGCACTTTGTGGAAGAAATTAAGGACATTAAACCTAAGCGGAAAGGGGATGGTTATAAGAGGTATGCAAGATAAAGTGATCATAGCAGGCCCCTGTTCGGTGGAGACTCCGGAGCAGCTGCGGGCCACGGTGGTGCCCCTAGTGGAGGGGGGCATACGCGAGATTCGTGTGGGTATCTGGAAGCCACGCACGCGTCCCGGCTCTTTCGAAGGCATGGGCAAGCAGGCGCTGCCTTGGGTGCGGGACTTAGCGGAGGAGCTGCAAGTAGATTTTGCCACGGAAGTGGCCCGTCCAGCACATGTGGAAGCAGCCTTAAAGCATAACATCACCCGTCTATGGATCGGGGCACGTAGTACGACAAACCCTTTTACGGTGCAGGAGCTGGCAGAAGCGCTGCGGGGAACCGGTGCTGTGGTGATGATAAAAAATCCGGTGAACCCGGACCCTGCGCTTTGGATCGGGGCGGTGGAGCGCATGCAGGCGATGGGCATCGAGGCTATCCGCTTAATCCACAGGGGCTTTTCAAATTATAGCGATAATTTTTACCGCAATAGCCCCATGTGGCAGCTGCCCATAAGTTTGAAAACCCACTTCCCAGACTTGCCGCTGCTGTGTGACCCCAGCCATATTTGTGGGCGCAGAGATACGCTGGCGCAAGTGGCCCAGATGGCGATGGACCTAAACTTCGATGGACTGATGGTGGAAACACACCATGACCCCGATGCTGCCTGGTCTGATGCCGCACAGCAGCTCCGCCCGGCGGCTTTTTTTGCCCTTTTAAACGGGCTGCGCACGGTGCGCGAAGAGGTAGAGTCGTTACAAGCGAAAAAAATCCTTCAGGAGCTGCGCCAAGCGATAGACGCTTGTGATCGGGACTTGATGGACGCGCTGCTGCGGCGCCAAAACCTGGCCAAACAGGTGGGCTTGCTGAAGAAAAAGTACGGAGTGGCACTTTTTCAGCGGGAACGCTGGAAGCAGGTATTTGCCAGTCGTGCTGAATGGGCAGCAGCCGCGGGCCTAGATGCGGAATTTGTGCAACACATGTACGAATTGATTCATGTGCATGCCTTAAAAACGCAGGAGGCAGCGCTTCAGTCTCCTCATCCACTGGCGATACCGCCGGGCAGTCCAAAAAACGGGGCAGATGCCAAGCTAAACGGCAAGAGCCTAGGCGGTAAAAGGAAAGGCCAGAAGCCCGACGCATCCGATTCAGGGGACGAAAAGCCTACCGGCGAATAGGCAGCAGACGCCGTCTTATTTGTCTTAATTTGCATGTTTAAAATTCAAATACATATCTTTAAAAGCCAAAAAATGTCCATTCCTAAAAAATTTCGATAATTTTATAAACCTTAGACCCTTTTCGTCGTTATACATATTGAAAGCAGGGCAGAAGCAAGCTTGGAAGCGATTTTAGGCTTTTTCGCCCCTTTCCTAAGGTTGAATCAAAGGTTTTCAGTTGATAAATGTTTGATTAGTTTAGTTAGATTAGTATTTAAGTGATAGAACTGGGTTTAAATTCTAGGAAAGACCACCTCAAATAGAGGTGGTTTTTTTTCGTTTAGCACCGAGGGGATGTGTTTAGCACGAATCCCATATTTTTCAGGCTTTTATTTTTTACTTTTTTCAAACATAATCATGTAAGTCATGTTTCTGTGTATGAACTTCTCTTTTTACCACATTTATTCACTTAACCTTTCTGACTCATGGAAACATTAGGCAATGCCACTTTCGAGAATTACATCGGCCTGAACGAAGGCTTTTCTGAGATGGCCTATCAGATGGTGGCGCACGTGCTCACCTTAGGCTATGCAGTGATGCTCGCTGCCCTCCTGTACTTTGTTCTCACCATCAAATACGTAGCCCCTAAGTACCGGCTGTCCTCTGTTTTATCGGTTGTGGTGATGGTCTCCGCTTTCTTGCTTCTCTTCGTGCAGGCGAATAATTGGACGAGCACCTTCGTATTCGATGCCAGCCGTGGAAGGTACTTTTTGGCCGAAGGCCAAGACCTGTTTAACAATGGCTATCGCTACCTCAACTGGCTCATCGATGTGCCGATGTTGCTCTTCCAAATCCTGTTTGTAGTATCCCTGAAGCGAAGCAGTTTCGCGAGTGTGCGCAATCAGTTTTGGTTTTCAGGCACTGGGATGATTCTTACGGGCTATGTGGGGCAGTTTTATGAGGTGACCGATTTAACCGCTTTCGCTGTGTGGGGCGCCCTTTCTACGGTATTCTTTATCCATATTTTATGGCTGATGAAAAAGGTCATCAACGAAGGCAAAGAGGGCACACCTCCAGCTGCTCAGGCTACCTTAAACGGGATTTGGCTGCTGTTCTTAGTTTCTTGGATGCTTTATCCGGGTGCTTACCTGATGCCCCATCTTGCTGGCATCGAAGGGCTTTTCTTCAGTGAACTGGGTGTGGTCGCGCGTCAGATTACCTATACCATTGCGGATGTGAGTTCTAAAGTGATTTACGGTGTGCTGCTTACGGTCGTCGCGCAGGAATTAAGTAAACATGAGGGCTATGTCTACACGAAATTAGGAAATTGATTTTTTCGGGTGAGTTTTTAATTTTTTTAAGTGATTGAGATCTGTTTCTGGCCGCCCTTCGGGCAAAGGGAACAGGTCTCTTTTCCGTTTTAGCCTGCTGTTAGGGCGCTTGGGAAGGGCAGGTTTTGAAAATGTGATGACCAAATCCCGTTATCCAGAAATAAAAATAGAAGAACTAAAGACTTTATCCCCTGATTTTTTACTCCTCAGCTCCGAACCTTTTCCTTTCAAGCAAAAGCACATCGATGAATTTGCTGCTCATTTACCACAAACGAGTATTCAGTTGGTAGATGGGGAAATGTTTTCTTGGTATGGGAGTAGGTTGAGGTATTTTAGGGAGTATGTGGAAAAGTATCTTCTTTGACTTTTGTGGAGGTCTCAGATATCAAGTTATGATTTTTCTATAGTATAAGGTTTTGTTCATGAGTGATTTTTTTTACCTAATCCTGTCTTACATCATTAAAAAGGAAAAAAATTAGATATTTTCACTAATAAAATTTGCGTTTTCAAATCATTTTTTTTTATTTGCTGGACAACTAAAAACAAATTATATATGAAAACAATGTTTAAGTTTCCCAAAAGAGTAATGGCAGTTGCCGGAGCAGCAGCTATGTTGTTGGCTACTTGTGGAGTAGCACTTATCTCCACTTCTACTGTTGAAGCACAATCTGGAAAGATTTGGAATGGAAGTAAGTTCTGTGAAAGACCAGGTGATTTCACATGCCTCCCCGAGGTAGTGGTAGAATAGCAAACTGATTGGTTGGAGCTGCTGTTTTGGTGATCTAAAACAGCACCTAATCTTTAAAAAATTCAAAAAAGTATGCATAAGCTAAACTGGATTATCATCAGTGTTTGTACCCTCCTGATATTTGCCTGCTCAGAAAAGAAGCAGGAGGAGTCGTTGGGAGTTTTTCGAGAGGTGAATACTTATCAATTGGATTTGGATAGATTTACTTCTCCGGTAGAAGACCATTATCAATATGTCCCTAATTGGAAAGGTGAAGAGGCCTATGCATTTCACATTGAGGCCAAAGGACAGATTAAACTGTATAGTTTAGCTACTGGTGCTCTACTTGAGACTTTACCCTATGCGCTCAACCAACCAAACTTGCAGTATGGAATCCATGACTTTTATATTTTGAATGAAGACAGTATTTTCTTAAACCGTCGCCGTGCGTACAAGGTCTACCTCATCGATAGTGTGTATGAGATCATCAATACACTGAATTTTATGTCCGAAAATGATGAAATAGACAAAAATACCGGATGGCCCAAATCTAAAGACACATTTTTACCTGCGTGGAATAGAAACAGGTTTTTCAAGAAGATTGGAGAGGATATTTTTCTATCAGGAACGCCAAATTTTGATGCTCGGTTTGCAGATGCCACATACACAAAAACATTGCTTAATTCCTATTCCCTCAGCTCTGAAAAGATTACACCTCTACTAGGCTATCCAGAGAAGATGCAGGGAAAGGCTTGGGGTGAGTTTTTTGATATGGTTTATTTAGATTATTGTCCTAATGGAGATTTTTTTGTGCTAAGTTTTGCTGCAGATGAGCTGGTGTATGTGACAAATAGATCAATGAAAGTGCTCCAGAAATTTGATGCTTACCCCCAGGGTTACAAAAAAGTACCTCCCTTATCGAAGAAAGAAGTAGAAAGCGGTGATGCTTATGAATCTCATTGGCAAAACCATAATATTTTTGGACCTATTCATTGGGATCCATTTAGAAATCTGATCTATAGGATTATGGAAGAGCCTAATGAGGATTATGTCCCAAATTTGCTTCGAGATCCGATCCAAAGAGCCAGAAATATGGTAATGATGGCCTTTGACCCGAATCAAGAGTATAAAAAAGTGGCTGAAATGCGTTTGAAGAAAACCGAAAAGGGCTTATTTCTTGACCGCTGCTTTGTCAATGAAAAGGGGTTGAATATCACTTACGTGGATCTGGAAAATGAGGATAAGCTTTACTTTAAGACTTTTGTGGTGAAATGAGAGAATTGAGGCTAGCAGTACTGGTTGTTTTGATTTGCTCTTTCGCAAGTTGTTCACAGCATTCAGAAAAGGATAATTATCTTCTCTACCTCGAGGAGATTTTAGGAGAGGCAGCGGACGAATCTCAGAGGTATGTGGTGGTTTCGGATTACAGTTGCTCCACCTGTAAGGAACAGGTTTATCGGGAGATAGAGGAAAAGTCAACTACTAAAGTATGCATCATCCTACAGCCTAGAAATAAGGTTATTCTTCAGGACCGTTTTCAGGAGGCTATTAGGGAAAACAGGCTGATTATTGATACGGCAAGACTTAATCAAGAGAGGGGAGTGATTATTGACAAGGCGGTGGAGATACAGTTCCAAGAAGGTAAATGGGAATTGAAAGAGTTGGATGGAAATTATTGAATAGCCTATCCCTTTCAAGCAAAAGCACATCGATGAATTTGCTGCTCACTTACCACAAATGTGTATTCAGTTGGTAGATGGGGAGATCTTTTCCTGGTACGGGAGCAGGTTGCTGTATTTTGTTGATTATGTGAAAGATAAGTTATAATGAAATTTTTATTACCTGAAAACCAATGGTTTACAATAACAGACTTAATTTTTTTTCAAACTACATTTGCATTTATAGTTGGGGGGTATTTTTAATCAGAAAAATAAATAACGGCGCCGAAAAAATATTTTTCTTGGACAGTCAAGTGTTGGCTGTCGGCAAGTATTAAACCAAATATTCATTCCACATGAGAAAGCTAACACTTCTTATCGTCATGGGATGCGTGTTAATGGCATTCCCTCTTTCTACTCAAAAAGTTCATGCAGATCCATTAAGTAAAGGCTTAGACCTAGCAAAAGTAATTGCGGAAGGTATTGATAAAGGTTGTGACAACCTTCGAGAATCAGGTAATCTACAGAGACGTTGCAAAAATGGGATTTGTGCAACAGTTGCATGTATTTCCTTCAGGACTGCTTGCGATTCGCCACAAAAATGCAAAAAATAGAAAGAATAACTTAGTTTTGAAATTAGTGTAAGTGAAGGTGATTTTTCACCTTCACTTTATAAATTTGTTTGGCTAGTATGAGAAAAATATCTATTTACTTTGTAGCGTTTGAACTTTTATTTGGTTGCGGTAAAGTAGAACAAAACAAAGTCAATGATACGGTACTTGATCATCAATTTTC
Source organism: Nitritalea sp. (assembly GCF_054166705.1). Classification (NCBI taxonomy): domain Bacteria; kingdom Pseudomonadati; phylum Bacteroidota; class Cytophagia; order Cytophagales; family Cyclobacteriaceae; genus Nitritalea; species Nitritalea sp. The sequence goes on along the minus strand of NZ_JBSZCV010000007.1, from coordinate 2,293 downwards.
GGTTAAGTTAGACACTGTTTTTATCCAGCCTTCAAGAAGTTCACAGGTAGGAAGATTCGAATGGTCTGGCAGTGAGGTGTTATATATTGACCATTTGTACGGCTTTATAGAATCTTACGCAATTGATGGAAGCTTTATTAAGCGTAATTTAAGAATTCTGCAGGGACCTGAGGAGTTGGCTAGCATCAGTAATGTGAGTGCGCATGATTCTGGTTTTCTGGTAAAGGGGCAAGGATGGACCTTCTACGAATACGACAGAGACTGGCAGTTTCAGAAGAAATATACGATGCGTGCGGATGCAGCCTTTGAGGTGAGTGAATTGATTCAAAATCCAGTAGCGAGCTCCCCGATGATGTATGAGTTACAGCATTACAACGCGCATTTTCCTGTAACAGCTGACTACCTGTATGCTAAGGTAGACTGCGAACACCCGACGTTAAATGCTTTCATCACGCCAGAATTTTACAAAGAAGCCTTTTTGGTGGCGAAGATTAGTCGAAAAGATGGGAGAATCGAAGAACTGCTTCATCATTTTCCTGAAAGTTATCAGCAGTATCGCTTTGTGCCCTTTCATATCTTTTTTGATTTTCATATAGGGAGTTCTGGCAAGCAATGGATGACTTTTGAGGTGGATCCGACTATTTATGTGTTTGATGCCTCATTGAACTTGATTAGTTCTTTTGGAGAGCCAGGAGTAAACATGCGCAACAAATATCCAGAGACGCGTACCTTGGAGGTAGCGTTTGAGACGGATTTATTCCTTGAATCGCGTTTTAAGGATGGTTTTTATAAGGATGTCTTTGTGGATGAGGCAGCGGATATCGTATTCCGCACCTATAGAACAGGGAGTACTGAACAGGCGACAGGTGAGGAGTTGAAAAATCCATTACGGTTACAGATTTACCAAGGAGAACAGTTGATTTCAGATACTGCGGTTCCTGAGCGCTTTCGATTGATTGGCAAGGTTTCAGAGCGCAAATACATTGCCGACGGCTATTTTGATGAAATGGGTGAACAACAGGGGTTTTATGTATTATCCATTTAAGATGAGAATTTTTTTGTTTTCATGGCTGTGCTGCTGTATGGTGCTGAATTCAGCGCTGGCACAGCGTGAAGTGATACGCGGCAAGGTGGTGGATGCCGAAACAGGCGAGGGCCTAGCCCATGCGCATTTGGTTTTGGTTCAGCAGGCCAAGCAAGCGGTAGGAAATGCAGATGGGGCATTTTCTTTTGCGCTTTCTTCCGAGAAGGGCAGTGATAGTTTACGGGTTTCCTTTATGGGCTATGCCTCGCAGGTATTTGCGCTAGCAGACCTAAAGCGCAACACTTCTTTAGTGATCTCTTTAAAAAAAGTAGAGAAGGAATTGGATGCAGCTGTCGTTTTGGGATATCCTTTAAAGGATCTGATGAAAAAATTTCTCGATAATATGGGGAATACCTTTTATGCAGACCCTTTAGAAATAGATGTGTTCTATCAGGAAGTGATCGAAGAAGAGGGCAAGTATGTAGGGTTTGCACGTGCGGCGGGTTACATGCACTATGCGGGCTATGATCGAGCGTTTTTTGATAAGGCAAAAAAATCAAGTGACGCAAGGGTTCACTACAACACGTTTTACCAAGTGCAAAAGTCGGATTATCACATGTTGCATAAATTTACAGGAAAGGCCAGAAATGTTGTTAACTGGGTCATGTCACAGGAACCTTACCAGTATTTTGGCTTGAATCCCAACTGGTTTACGTATGAAGTATTGGGAGAAACGATTATCGACGATCGACTGGTGTATATACTGTCTTTTCATGCGTCGAGTAAGGCCTTTGATCGGGACATCAAGAAATGGGGACGATCGCATAAGAAAAAATTACAGCAGGGTATATTCTATATCGATCAGGAGGATTATGGGCTTCATCGCATGCATTTAAAGTGGGAGAATGCGAATCCTACTACCAGAATATATTATGGTTCAAGACAGTATAAGCACACCATACTCGAAGAAAATCTTAATGTCTATTATCGTCGAACGGAAGAAGGTCGGTATTTATTTACCTATGTGAACCAAGCGAGAAGTGCGATTGGCTATGGGTATAAGGGGGAGGGTTATCATGAAGGGAAGCAGATGAGGGAATTTGCTGAAATGTATGCATTAGCATCTTCTCCAGGGGATTTATCTTATGATGAGTTAAAAGCGCGCTACTTTTATGGTCTTCGGGAGAGTGCTCCTCATTACAAGTTGAACTATGTAGCTGACCTATACAATGGTTGGATTTTCACTTCGGGTCGATCGACGTACGATCC
>NZ_JBSZCV010000006.1:0-277417 GCF_054166705.1 Nitritalea sp. | reverse complement strand
GGGGTCTTGAATGGCCTAGATGTGAACTGGCTCCTGGCAGATGTAGCAGCCGGTGAGACGGTGACCTTGAACCTGGTGGTGCGCAGTGCGGACGGCCTAGCGGATGGCGTAGAGATCGTAGCGCAAGCGCGCGGCACGGCAGCAGCGGATCCACGTGGCGAGCAGCTGAGTAATGAGGTACGCGTGACGGTGAATGCCTTACGTGTGGCCAACTTAGAAGTGTTGAAGACGCCGGCTACGGTTAATGTCCTAGCGGGTGAGTCGATCACCTACACGATACGCGTGCGTAACGTAGGGAATGCGGCTGCGCGCAATGTGGTGGTAACGGATGCACTACCTGCGGGTACGGTATTCGAGAGCGCTACAGCGGGCGGAGTATTTGGCGGCGGCACGGTGACATGGAACGTGGCAGAGATCGCTGCGGGCGGGGAAGTTGTCCTCGAGCTAGTACTGGGCATCCCAGCGAATACAGTGGCGGGCACGGTGATCCGCAATATCGCGGTGGCCGACAGCCCGGATGATCCAGACGGTCCGAAGGAGAATGCTCCGGATCCGGATACGGATGTAAGGGTAGAGACCTTAGCGAATCTGGCCATTATGAAGCGTTCGGATACACCGGTGGCGATTGCGGGTGAGAACTTGGCGTACACGATCACGGTGACGAATAATGGTCCAAGTGATGCACAAGAGGTAGTGGTAACGGATCCGATTCCGGTAGGAACCAGCTTTGTAAGTGCAGACATGGGCGGTATGCTTGCCAATGGCATTGTGACCTGGAATGTGGGTACAATTCCTGCGGGCGAGACCGTGACCCTAAGCTTGGTGGTGCTCGTGGATGCGAACCTGGCAGACGGTACAGTGATTTCGAACATCGCTAGGGTAGAAAGTCCTACGGATCCGGACACTCCAAAAGAGTCTGATCCAGACGAGACGCCAGTGGTAAATGAGCGCGCAGACCTTGAAGTCATAAAAGTTGCCGATGTCACTACGGTGCTACCTGGAGATACTTTTGGCTACACCATTACGATTCGTAATACGGGTAATGCCCCTGCTACCCAGGTTCGTGTAAGTGATCCATTGCCGGCTGGAACTGAGTTTGTTCGTGCAGATAATGGGGGTGTGTTTGAAAATGGGGTGGTGCGCTGGGAGATACCGGTCATTGCCGCAGGCGAATCCATCAGCCTGCGCTTAGAGGTCCGAGTGAGTGAGACGATTACGGTGCCAAGTATCGTGAACATTGCGACAGCGGAATCACCAGATGATCCGGATGGGCCGAAGTCAAATGAACCAGGAGATGGAGTGACAGTGGATTTCAGAGCAGATCTAGTCATCGAGAAAATCGCTGAGTCTGCAGTGGTCAATGCGGGAGAACTAGTGACCTACACCATCCGAGTTCGAAACATCGGTGCGGGCGTGGCTGAAAATGTCCTGGTTCGCGATGTACTGAACCCTGCGCTAAGTTTCGTGTCGGCAGATAACGCCGGGGCTTTTGAGTCAGGAGTGGTTACTTGGAATTTAGCTGCTATCGCAGCAAATGAAACGGTAGTGCTTCAACTGCAAGTGCGTGTAGATCCGCTTCTTACTGCAGAGACAACGATAGAGAACATCGCTACGGTCATCTCACCATCTGATCCAGGAGGAGAGAAAGCGTCTGATCCTGAAGTTATCACGGTGAATCCTGGACAGACCACGATAGAAGTTACGAAAGTGGCCGATAGTGACCGGGTGTCTGTAGGAGATCAGCTAGCCTTTACTATTACGGTGCGTAACACTGGAACCTCGCCTGCTATCGGATTAATCGTAGTCGATGATATTCCGGAGTCGCTGATGATACTTTCCATATCTGGAAATGCAGTTTCTACAGGTAATCGCATCACATGGACCGTTCCGGTGTTACAGCCAGGACAGCAGGTTACATTAACGGTGGTCACCATGGTGATAAGTGAGGGTGCTGCGATCGTGAATACAGTCCTCGTAAGTGGCGAAAATGTGCCAGATGAAGAGGCAAGTACAGACCCGATCGGGTTTAATACTGCTGATCTGGAGATTACGAAAGAAGTTTCTGCCGCTGTAGTACAGGTGGGTAAGCAGTTTGAATATCGATTAAAAGTGCGTAATCTTTCTGCTAATACAGCAAATGAAGTGATCGTCACAGATTTTATTCCGCTAGCTACTCGCTTTGTAGATGCCTCTCCAAGTGCGGGAACAGTGAGTTATGATAACACAACACGCGTGCTTACGTGGACTGTTGACGCCCTAGCCGGAGGAGAAGAAGTGATGCTGAGCATACGTGTAGTAGCCGAAAAAGCCAGTGAACTTGTAAGCAACACGGCGAGGGTGACTGCGCGTGAACGAGATCCTGATGAATCAAATAACGTAGCCAACGTACAGCATGCGCAACTTGAGTTCCGCATTCCGAATACATTCACGCCAAATGGAGATGGTATCAACGATACCTTTGAGGTACCAGGTTTAGAAGCCTTCTTCCCTGTGCGACAGCTGTTGATCGTGAACCGTTGGGGTGTAGAAGTCTTTAGATCCGCGAATTATGCGAATGATTGGGACGGTGGTAATCTGAATGAAGGTACGTACTTCTACCAGTTTACTTTGAGAGATGCACAAGATGCAGAAATCGTGTTAACGGGTTACGTAACCATATTAAGATAAGACCAGCAGATGAAACGAAAAAGTATATTCCTTCTTGCATTAGTCCTCCAGTTTTTTCTGGAGGCTAATGCACAACAAGTTCCTCAGTACAGTCAGTACATGTTCAACCCCATCTTTATTAATCCTGCGTACACGGGTTATAAGGATCAGTTGTTTCTACAAAGTTATTACAGGAAACAATGGGTAGGACTAGAAGGCGCTCCGGAAACATTTTTGGTGGCGGCGGATGGTTTTATTCCCGATAAAAATCTTGGTATTGGGGTGATCGGTATGTCGGACCGGCTAGGTATGCAGCGAACCTCGGCTGTCTATGCAAACATTTCTTATCGTTTACAGCTTAGCCAATATGATTTCCTTCAGTTTGGAATAGGTATCGGTATGGTAAATGCGGTTCTAGATGGAGGGCTCGCGGAAACTACCAATCCCGATGATCCCACGGTACCCGTAGGTCGAAATGATGTCTTGTATCCGGATTTAAAAGCAGGTGTATTTTATTTTAATGAACGCTTTTATTTTGGTGCGGCATTTGATAACTTGCTTACACCAATATTGGATTTCGATAATGGTCAGGTCATTGCAGAGCCTAGGTCTCACCTATTTTTAACAGGTGGTGCAGCCTTTGCCTTGACTGACAACGTTGATTTTCGTCCATCTTTTCTTTGGATGGATGATTATAGAAGTCCTGCACGAGTAGATTTAACCACAAACTTTTCTTTTTACGAAAGACTCTGGGTAGGAGCTTCCTACAGAACGAGTGTTGATTATGCGAATAGGTCACTATCGCCAGACTTGCAGCGCGCTACAGCAGTGGTGGCGATGTTCCAAGTTTTCTTGACGGAGGGGCTCCGAATAGGCTACGCCTATGACCATAATATCACAGGCTTTAACGTGCGTAATTTCACGACGCATGATATTTCCTTAGGCTTTATGCTGCAGGGAAGGCGTGTAGGCACCGTTTCACCGAGATATTTCTAAACCAAATGAAAAGTAATGAAAAATAATTTACGTTCTAATGTAATCCTCCTCTCCCTTGTGAGTTTAATGATCTTTGCCTGCAGTTCAGGCAAAGATCGTTTTGTGAAAAGGGGTATGGAACAAGAAAAGCTCTTGAATTATAGCCTTGCGCAGCATGAGTATCAAAAGTCCTGGACTAAACGTCAAAAAGAATATGCTGGAAGAGGACTTGCAACTTCTTCTTTTAAAATGAGAAATTTTGAGGCTGCCGAGTCTTGGTATCGACAGCTAGACAATATGGGCAAGTTGAAAAAGGGAGATTATATGCCTTATATCCAAGCGAAAATAGCCAATGCACGTTTTGATGAGGCTGAAACCATATTTCAGCGGTATATTACCCTTTTGGAAGAGGATCAAAAAAACAGTCAGCAAACGGTTAATTTGGGTAAATCTATTCAAAATGGAAAAAATCTAGTGAATGCCGTTTCATCAGCTCAGGTAGTTCCGCTGGAGGGTATTAATACTGAATTTGCGGAATTTGCTTTTCAGGTTAAGCCGGATGCTTCGGTGTTATTTTCAACAGATAGATTCGATGGAAAGCCAGGGTCTATCAATAGAAAAAATGCATTTCGCTCCGAAAGATACGGATGGACAGGGAACTCCTTTCTAAGAGTTATGACAGGCAGCCTAGATACCGCAGAAAATAAAGTCTCAGGCTTACAAAGTGTAGATGAACTGAAGCATCCCTATCACATAGGACCAGTTAGCGAGGGAGAGAAATACATCTTCTTCTCGAAAACGCAAGAAAACAGAAAGGCAAAAGGAATTTCTTTGCGCAAGCGATTCGTCACTGTGCAGCCTGAATTGTACTATCGGGAAATTGAAGAAGATGGAAACCTAGGGTCAGTAAAGCGTTTTGCTTTTAATGATGCTTTAAAGCATGCCGTAACGGATCCCTTTTGGCACGAGCCTACACAAACACTTTATTTTGCCTCTGATATGGCGGGTGGCGAAGGTGGCTTAGACCTGTATAAACTTAAGCCAAATCCGGATGGCAGTTGGGGCGAGCCTGAAAACTTAGGGCCTAATATAAATACTTTCGGAGATGACCGCTCTGCATTCATAGATGCTAAAGGAGATTTTTACTTTGCCTCCTCTGGTCATCCGGGTCTAGGTGGATTAGATATTTTCGTTATTCGTGGCGGAGATGTAGCTTCAGGTGAAATCCAAAATTTAGGAGCCCCGATTAACTCTGCACGCGATGATTTCTTTTACACGGCCTTTGGTGATAAGACCTACCTTTCCTCCGATCGCAGAGGATCTAAAGGTATGGAGGATATTTATTTGATAAAAAGTGACGAAAAAGAGCTAATTAAACTCTATGGGAAAGTGTTTGATAAGGAAAGCAAAGCACCGATACGCAATGCCGTCTTAACTACCGTCAGCAAAAAAACGGGTGTAAACGCACGATTTATTAGTGAAAGCGATGGTAGCTTTATGTTTCTTCTACCTATTTTAGAAGCCCATGATTTGACGGTTTCTGCCACAGATTATATGGGGCAAACATTAGAATTGGCTCTAAAAGGAAATCAAGAAGAACGTGAAGCTGGTGAAAAGTACGTGGAACTCCTGCTGCAAAAAGTAGAAGTAGATCGAGTATACACAATAGAGAACATCTTCTATGATTTTGACCAATCCTTTATCCGAGAAGATGCAAAGCCTCCGCTGAATGAATTAGTGAAGCTGATGAAAGCCTACCCCTTGATGGTTGTAGAATTGTATTCCCACACAGACTCTCGTGGTACGCGTGCCTACAATCAAAAGCTATCCGATCGTAGAGCCCAAGCTGCTGTGGATTATATCATTAGTCAAGGGATAGGAGCCGGCCGCATTACTGCGAAAGGTTTCGGGAAAGATCAGTTGGTTAATGGTTGCGATGGATCTATCGAATGCACGGAGGAACAGCACCAAGAAAACCGTCGTACAGAATTTAAAATCATCAGCTATTAAGCGTTAAAAACGTATAATTTATTTTCTTTTTAAGCTCCGGTTCGTACCTTGAACCGGAGCTTTTATTTTAAACATCATGTGGAACGTAGTCCTTTTAGCCTTTGAGAATATGGAAGTCCTCGATTTTGCGGGGCCATTCGAAGTGTTTTCGGTAGCGAATCAACTTAGCGATTACCAGTTGTTAAACCTACGTGTTGTGGCGGTGACAGATGAACTGAAGGTATGCGCAAAAAATGGTTTGACTATTTTGGCAGATATACCACTACATGCAGTAGAGGAAGTGGATATGCTTATCATCCCCGGCGGAGATGGTACCAAGTTGCTCCTAACCAATCAAGCTAGTATGCAGGGTATACGCACCCTAGACCAGAAAGCCCGTTTTACTTGGTCCGTTTGTAGTGGAGCACGTATTTTAGCTTGTTTAGGTGCTCTAGACCACCAGCCGTTTACTACCCATCATTTGGTTATTGAGGATGTGCAGAAACTAACTGAAAAGGGATACTTTGTGGAAAAGCGTTTTGTCCAAAACAGCAAATATGCCACCGCAGCTGGTGTAAGTGCTGGGATCGACTTGGCCCTGCATATGTTGATCCAGTTAACAGATGTGGATTTCGTACACCAAGTGGCGCGCTATATGGAATATCCATTTATTCCCGAATAAGGATACCTCATAAAAAAAGCATGCATCCATTGGATGCATGCACTGCGAATTTAATCGCTATATACGGGAAACTATAAAATGCTAGAAGCCTAATCCCACGGTAAAGCTCGTCGCAGGAACATTAAAATCTACGAGTTTTTCAGCCCTTCCGGATTCATTACTTACTGAATAAATTGCGTAAGCGCCATTTACTTTAAGTAAAGCGTACCCCATATTGCTTTTCCCTCCAATATCATAGCCGTTTTCTGCCTCTATATCCACACCAAGATCTCCGATCAACACTAAGCCACCATCATTTGGTGGATCCTGTCTAAAGAGCTGATTGGTCTCACTATCCATCACATATAGGACTGTAGAGGTAGTGCCTGCAAAGTTATTTGTATACGCAGCTCCATTGACGAAAGGCATACCTGGATTTAAGGAACCATCCACTGCCACCACAGTACCTAGATCTGGATGTAGGCGCAGGTTTTGGCCTGTATTACTTACCAAACGAATTCGATCCACTGTAGGATTGAAGTCAAAACCAAAGCTACTTCCTTCTAACATAGGGTCTAAAGTACCTACCACGGCAGTAGCACCATTTGACGTATTGATCGTCAGCATACGACTCGCGCTGGTAATTGCATAGAGTTGGCCGTTTTGTGGTCTGAAATCTAAACCTACCACTGTTTCACCCTGCATCATACCCTGTAAAGCGATGGAGTTCATCTGTGGGCGCATGAAGTTAAAGCGATACAGACGATTATTTGCATCCGTCGCATAGGCGATTGGATTGGTTTTAAAGCTTAACGCGATAACAGGTAGATCGAAGTTGCCCACCAGCGTCGCCTTACCTGTAGAAAGGTTAATCGTAAAAAGGCGTGTGCGGCCCTCATCACGTACGGTCGCTAGAGAAAAAATGTTATCAGGAGAGATATCGAAGCTACCGATTCCCTCTAAATCCACACCAAGATCACCAACTTCTGCTAATCCGCCATCATTTGGAGGATCCTGAATAAAAAGCTTGTTGCTTTCGAAATCTATATCATATAATAAAGTACTATTGGAACCTGCGAAGCTATTGGTGTAAGCCACAGCACCAATTCGTGGATTCGTGCCTCCACTAATAGAGCCATCTACAGCCACTACAGTACCCAGTTCTGGATGTAAACGTAAATTTTGACCCGTCGCCGTTACTAATCGGATCCGGTCTACTGTTGGGTTAAAGTCCAAAGAAGGCTTATCACCATCAATCATCGGATCTAATGGCGCTGTACCCAAGGCGGTAGCTTCTCCATTAGTTTCATTGATAATTACCAAGCGGCTTTGGTTCGTGATTCCATATAGCTGCCCAGTGGCAGGACGATAATCTATGCTTAACACAACTTCGTTATCTGCCAGTCCCGTGATAGGACGGATATCCATTGGCGCATTGAGGTTACGTGCATTAAAAGTAGCCATACGCCCATCTTCAGTGATTACAGTAAAGATTACATCTGGAGCTGTTCGAATAATTTCCTGCTCAGGCATCATTTCAGCCATCTCTTCGTCGCAAGCGGAAAGACCAAGCAGCAGGCCACTTGCCAAAAATAAGGCCGCAGTTCGTTGGAATAAGTTTTTCATCTTTGAATTGGTTTTGTGAAAGGATATTACATGTACGTACAAGTAATTCCTATTGGATTATGTGGTTAAAAAATAGGTCAGTTGAAAGTTGATAGAAAGGATAGCTAGCACTAAACTTTTTTCCAGCACATTGTTTAGTATCTTTAACGCACAAAAGTTTTACAATGGAAAAAAGCACCTATGTGCCCGTACTCTCAATAGCGGGCTCTGACTGCAGCGGCGGAGCGGGTATCCAAGCGGACTTAAAAACGTTTTCAGCTCTTGGCTGCTATGGTATGACCGTACTGACTGCGCTCACCGCGCAAAATACCACTGGTGTACGGGCCATACATCCCGTTCCCATAACCTTTATCCAAGAACAGCTCCATGCCATCATGGAAGATATTCCTCCTATGGCTATAAAAATTGGTATGATTAATAGCCCTGAGGTGGCGCAACTGCTAGCAGCTTTTCTGGATAAATATCCCGGCATTCCTGCTGTTTTCGACCCTGTTATGATAGCTACCTCTGGTGCTAAATTAATACAAGAAGAAACAGTCGCGCTATTAAAAGAGACACTTTTCCCGCGTGTAGACTTGATCACCCCAAACCTAGATGAGGCTGCTTTCCTGATTAATAAATCGCTTAGCTCATTGGCAGATCTGCGCTTCGCAGGAGAAACGTTATTGAATGACGGGGCGAAGGCCGTCTTAGTAAAAGGCGGGCACATGGAAGGGGAAACACTTTACGACTACCTTGTCGATCATACAGATCGCTCTGAAACCTTTCCTGGAAAACGCATAGCCACGGCTAATATGCATGGAACGGGCTGCTCATTATCCTCAGCAATAGCAGCTTATTTAGGAAGGGGAGAAGGATTATTTGAAGCAGTAGCTGCTGCACATCGCTACATAAAAGGGGCACTTGATGCAGGAAAAGACGTGGTCATCGGTGCGGGTCCTGGACCATTAAATCATTTTTTTCAACCTGAGCCTCTTAAAAAACGCATTCTTACTGCCGGGTAACCGTTAAGCAATACATACGCATGTGGGCGGTAGACTTTCTTAAAGTTTACCGCTCATATGCGCTTATATGCATACTGACTATTTCGAGATTTATTCAGTCTGCTCGTAAAGCAGGCGCTCAAAAAGCTGATAAAATTCAGCCACATGAAAACCATCCATCAGAGCATGATGCCCATGAACAGAGACGGACATGTATTTGCCCTGTTCGCCTTGCATGAGTTTGCCAAAAGCAATTTTGGGGCAGCTATCCTTTTCTTTAAAAGGACGAGCATGTGAAACAGAGGTAAAATTCAACCAAGGAAGGCTACTGAAGTGAATGACTCCCTCTCCTGCACGCGCAGGAAATAGGCTTGTACTTCGGCTTACTTCTTCCACAATATGTGCAGCATCCCTATAAAAAGCCTGCTCATCTTCCTGATAAGGGATGTAAGAAAAGCCGAAAGTATTATCCTTTCGCATGATCGTGCAAGAACCATCGATTCTTGAATATCGGTAAACAGTACCGTCTATCACCCTTAACTTGAAGGCTTCAAGTTCATTTACTGCCTTAAGAGCACGATACAAGTAGTACAGAAAAAAGGAAACTCCTTGCTTCTTTGCACGTTTGTATGCCTTATGGCAGTGGACGGTGGCGCACACGCCAAAAAAGGGCTCTTCAAAGGTGTTAAAAAACTGAAAATGCTCCTTACGCTCCCAATTTTCTACTGGGAAAATTTCACGTCTCGGGGGTCCTATCTGCGCGTTCATATTTTGTCTTCATGAATTATATTCCTTGTTTACTACTGGCCACAGCGACACGCTCAAAACCTGCAATGTTAGCAGCATCATGATAGCTACCCTCAGGTAAACCATAGGCCTTCATCGTTTCCAAGCAGGTACTGTGAATGTGGCGCATGATGTCGCGAAGCTGTCGATCCACTTCCTCTCTAGACCAGTAAATTCCTGCACGATTCTGGCTCATCTCCAAACCAGAAACCGCCACACCTCCAGCATTCGAAGCTTTTCCAGGTGCGTAGAGAACAGGGCTCTTTAAGATTATTTCTTGCGCTTCACTGTTAAGTGGCATATTAGCACCCTCTGCGATAAGCAGAACGCCCTGTTTGACCAGTTGCTGCGCGACTTTTCTATCGATCTCGTTTTGTGTGGCACAAGGAAATACACATTGCGCCTCTAGTTCCCAAAGTGTGTTGGTATCCTTGTGAAAGGTTATTTTTTGTGCCTCATCTGCTAGGACTTCTAGAGATTCACCCTTTTCTAGCTTTACTTTTTTTAACTTTGCTAGGTTTTCTTCAGTCAATCCATCCGGATAGTGAATCCAGCCACTAGAATCCGATAAGGCGATAACTTTTGCTTCCTCCTGAAGCAGCTTTTCTGCTGCATAAACAGATACCTTTCCTGCTCCTGTCACGATACAACGTTTACTTTTTAAAGAGTAGCCGGCATCTTCTAACATGTAGGTGGCGAAATAAATTAAGCCATAGCCAGTGGCTTCAGAGCGAAGGTGAGAACCACCCCATGTGACTCCTTTTCCCGTGAGCATCCCCTCAAAGCTGTCGCTCAGTTTCTTGTAGGTGCCAAAAAGATATCCGATTTCTCGCTCACCGACCCCGATGTCTCCCGCAGGAATATCTCGAAAATGTCCCAAGTATTTATAGGCTTCCAACATCCAAGCTTGACAAAAACGCCGGATTTCAGCCTCGGATCGGCCTTTTGGGTTAAAGTCAGCGCCTCCCTTTGCCCCGCCGAGGGGCAAACCTGTAAGTGCATTTTTAAACGTTTGCTCGAAAGCCAAGAATTTTAAAACACTAGGTGTTACATTCGGGTGAAAACGAAGCCCTCCTTTATAGGGGCCAAGTGCATTATTTGCTTGAATTCGGTAGCCACGATTCACCTCCCATTCGCCTGCATCGTTTTGCCAACATACCTTGAAACTGATTACCCGATCAGGCTCAGCAATTCGAAGTAAAAGATTTTCCGATTTAACATGTGGACGCTGCTCTAAAAGTGGACCTAAACTTTCAAAAACCTCTTTCACCGCCTGCAAATATTCTTTTTCGCCTGCATAGCGCTCCTGAAGCAGTTCGAAAACTGCCTGTGCTTGTTTCATAATGGATCTTTAGTGGATTATAACAGGTAAGTTAAGTAAAGAATTTTGTTTTTTACTAACAGTACATCAGAATCCAACAATTCATGGCTAATTCATCCGTATACGCCGCAAAAATTCGGGGGCCTAAGAGGAAGTGTTCTACAACCATCAAGGGGCTCATGGCGGACACCCATGAAGTTGATGTCACCAGTAATGCAGGTTGATCAGTAAGTGGGACCGCAGTAGTGCTGCAGGATGAGCTTAGTAGGGAATAGTCCCTATACTATTACAAAATGATCTTTCAACTAGCAAAAAAAGAGTCCAAAGCCGAAACGACTTTGGACGTAGGGGTGGGCCCACCTGGGCTCGAACCAGGGACCCCCTGATTATGAGTCAGATGCTCTAACCGGCTGAGCTATAGGCCCGGTGCGATTACTCGCTTTCGGAATGCAAGTTTACGCATTAAGCGTCTATTCTCCAAGACTCTTTGCCGCTTCTTCTCTCAAATTTTATCTGAAAATGCCAGCTCCTTGATTTTCAGTCAAAAAAAATTCCCCTTCCTCTAAAAATAAAATTGGAAGCAAGATCATTTGGTTTACGTCACTTAAGGTGGGATATTTGGGACCATAAACTATAGCCATGGCCGCACTTTCAGGAATTCAGTTTTTACTCTTCGACTTAGGAAACGTCATTATAGATATCGATTATGCCCACACGATCGAGCAGTTAAAAGTTCAGCTGCCTCAAAATAAACATGAGCGGTGCGCCTCTTTTTTTCCTAGTAACTTCCATAAAGCCTACGAAAGAGGGGAAATCACCGATGCCGAGTTCCGACAGGCAGTGCGCCAGCATTTTGAGGAAAATTGGTCAGATGAGCAGATTGATGCCCTCTGGAACTCTTTACTTTTCGATATACCAGCAGACCGGATCCAGCTTGTTAAAAGGTTGAAGGATACTTACACGCTTGGCGTTCTCAGTAATACGAACGCCATTCATATACGTGCTTTTAATGCTATCCTGCAGGAACAGCATGGTTATGAAAATCTGCATGGACTTTTCGACTATGTCTATTTTAGCCACGAGTTGGGCCTTTCCAAGCCAGACCCCAAAATTTATCAAACAGTAGCGGAGAAAACGGGGTTTAGTCCTGAGCAGACCTTTTTCTTTGATGATTTGGAAGCTAATATTCAAGAGGCTAAAAAAGTTGGGTTTCGGGCCTATCAGATCAAAGATAAAAATGCTTTGACCCTTTTTTTTGATGAAAACCTATCCCACTAAAACCATCCTCAAGCATCTTGGACTGTTTTTGCTTACGCTGCTGACGACCACGCTGGCGGGGGCAGAATGGCTCTATGGCAAAACCATCCTTAGCCGCGAGGGAGAGCATGCGCTCACTATGGCGTATTTTCTCCGGGCGCTGCACTTTTCTGTTCCCTTTCTCTTCATCCTCCTCGTACATGAATTGGGCCATCTGCTGACTGCGCTGCACCATAAGGTGAAAAGTAGTTTGCCCTTCTTCATTCCAGGCTGGCTGGGTTTCTTAGGCGCCCCCTCCCTCGGAACCTTTGGCGCTATCATCCAAATGAAGGGATTTATTCGCAGCCGCCGGCAGTTTTTCGATATCGGAGTGGCAGGTCCGTTGGCAGGCTTCGTCGTGGCCCTAGCGCTGCTGGTGTACGGATTCCTAACTTTACCTGAAGCCGATTACATCTACAGCATTCATCCGGAATATGCGGATCCGAATTACGCCGGTCCAGATGCAGAATCAGGCATGGTGGCCTTCGAGCTGGGCTATAATGCCCTCTTTTGGCTACTAGAAAAAACCTTAGCGGATCCGGAAAGGATGCCCGAGATAGGAGAGGTGATTCACTACCCGTACTTATTTGCAGGTTATTTGGCTCTTTTTTTTACGGCTTTAAACCTTTTGCCCGTAGGGCAATTAGATGGCGGCCACGTGATTTACGGCCTTTTTCCGAAGCGTCATAAAGAAATCGCACTTACCGCTTACACCCTCTTCATCGGCCTTGCGGGCCTTGGCCTAATCCACCCGCAGGATACGACCAGTGAACTATTGATCAGCATACCGCTGTACGTTGGTTTTCTGTTTATCTGCTACCGCAAAACACCCATGCACAACCAAACTCGCCTCGCATTGGTTTTAAGCTTGGCTGCGGTACAGTATCTCAGCTTATTTTTCTTTCCCAACTTAGAGGGGTATGCTGGATGGCTTTTCTTTGCCTTCATTCTGGGTAGGGTGCTTGGCATCTATCATCCGGAAGTGGTGGATGGCCGTCCCTTAGATCGTAAACGCAAAATTTTAGCTTGGATCGGTATCCTTATCTTTTTGCTTTGCTTCACTCCACGGCCATTTACCTTCGACCTGTAAGCAAAGTACCTAAGGTGGTTCATAGTTTTCGCTTTTAGCTCCTTCAAACTTAGTGTCTTCTCAAAGAGCAAAAAAAACCTGAATCAAACGACCCAGGTTTTTAAACGTATTTAAAGCAGTTTAAACCCCATTTCTTTCAAGATGAAAACGAAATGGTACTCTTTATAACGGTTTAACTGCATAAAGGTTGGGGGTTTTGTAGGGTATTACAAAGCCCGATAGGCTAAAATTCCACCGAGGACATTACGCACCTGTGTAAAGCCCTGAGAAAGTAAGTATTGCTTGGCATTACCTGATCGAGCACCAGAACGGCAGTGGATAATAATTTCTTTTTCCTTATACGGCTCTAAGGTGTCTAGAACTTCTGGTAGGGTGCCTAAAGGGATGTTTTTTGCCCCTAAATTGTCTTCTTCATACTCCCATTCCTCACGAACATCGAGAAATAAGAAATCGTCGCCATTTTCTAAGCGCTCTTTTAAGGCGCCAACGTGTATGTCTTCCATAGTGATCATTGTACTAATACGCGTGTTGAATATGTTTTTCCATTTTTGGCGTATCGGAGAAGGTAAATCCCCGAGCGCATGCCGGTAAAGTTAAGCATTTTGCCCATACTATCCTCGGTTACTGGAACACTTACTTGTCGACCCACAGGGTCAAAAACCGCGACAATGTCCACATCTTGGGCTTCTACGCGCAAAGAATGCACTACTGGGTTCGGGAAAATGCGCACCTCAGAAGCAGGCTCTTCCTCATCTTGTAAGCGGAAAGGAGGATCTAAGCTGACATGTGGGCGAATGAGCAAGGCGCCTCTTACCTCTGTATTTGGCTGCCAGCCCCCTCCGATGTTAAAGAGTATCCGTTCTCCGGCATCTTCACGCGTATCTAAACCTACATGGATAAAATCATTTGTAAACTGCATGAAGCCTACATAAAATGTTCCATTCACTTGTACATTTTCATCTATGCTAAAGGTACCGAAGTCAGCCAGCTTATCCTTTTCCGGAATGATGGCTTCTTTCACATAAATAGGCGGATTCTCTAGGTCATCCCAAATCAAAATATCCACCCCACGTCCTACCTGTGCGAAATTCGTGAAGTTAACAGAAAGTTTAGTGATAAAAACGGGCTGCGTACTTTCAAAAGTCACGGCCAGCATGCCCTCTCGCTGATTTATACCAGCTGAGTAGTCTACATTTCCGAAATCGTAGGCATAAAAGTCTTCTAGCGGTAAACGAACACTGCTGCTATCATTTATGCGAAAATCGATAGCAGGAAAGGGCTGGCCTACACCATTAAACTCGCGTACATAGATACCATCATCTGCCAAGATCCTGCTCTTTACTTGCCAAGATCCTGGTCGAGTAACTTCAGGCAGTGCGGAAGGAGTGGCACTTAGTAAATTTCGTTTTTCGAAGGCTAAAGTAACAGGATTAATCGGCGAATTTTGATTGACGTTTTCGGTAGCCTCTTCCCCTTGAATCGCGACGCTGAATTCCATGGCGATCGGGCGGCTACTGAGATTACTAAACCCTAAGGAAATTGGATTCGGCGTGTTGTTTGCCACATACGCATCTACTTCGAACCAGGGAAGTGCCGTGTAGGGTCTTAGTGGACTACCCGGTCGTGTATGAATACTTCTGTCTTCAAAACTCCTGTTGCCTAATGTTCTACCCTGATCTAAAAAGATATAATCAATTATCCAGCTATCAAATGGACCGCTGATTCTTCCTCGCATTGTGAAACGAAAGCGAAAGTTCTCATGATGAAAAGGCTTTGCGACTTGGATTTCGGCATACTCGAAAAGCTCACGGTTGCGCTCGTTGCCACCGTTTATCTCCCAGACATCAATCCATTCGCCTGCTGCATTTAAAAAGGCTACACGCAAAAGATCTCCCGTATCGGGAAGTTCAGCTCTCCCGCCTGCCTGCCAGTAAAAGCTGAGCACCACACTTTCTTCCCATCCTTCGGGAATTGCGGATAAATCAATTGGCTTAGAGGTCAAGCGATCTCCCTGGCCCTGTTCGATAGCTAAAAGTCCATAAGGTCTGCCACGCTCGTCTGTGCCATCAAGCAATACCTGCCCGGTACTCGGTGGACGGATGCCTACGGAGAAGCTATGGGTGGCACCTCTAGCTTCCCAACGTGTAGAATCTATTTTGCCTGAAGAGAAATCGTCCCAAAAAGGCAGCTGAAGAAGTTCTACAGTCAAAGAATCGCTTTGTAATCTTTCAATTCCCAAAAGCCTCGCCCGCTCCTGGGTGCTTGGGTCTGGCAAAGGAGTAGGAAGCTGCTGCAATTGTGCTTGCGCATCCTGGAGACTGAAGCCTAAGACTCCAAAAATAAAGCATGCGATATGGAGGACACGCAGGTGCATGCCTACCGATTTTCAAGCTCAGAAATCCACAAATCTATTGGGTCGCCAGTCTTTACCTCGAACCCAGCTGGTGGAGATTGTTCTACTATCGTACCCTGCGGAACAGTGTCTGTTTGCACATAAGAAATTCTTCCCAAGCGCAAACCTGAACCGATAATTAAAAACTCTGCATCTACCTCATCGAGCCCAATCAGCATCGGCACATCTAAAATTTGATTGCCCATACCATCTCCTACCACAAGGTCAATCTGGGACCCCTTAGGCAACTCAAAGCCCTCTGGGATATTGCGCCCTCGGTATTTTTGTTCTAAAACGACATTAATGCCGATGTCAGGTACATACACGATTTCGCCTCGCACTAACCCCATGTTCGCGAGGATTTCCTGCACATTACGCAGCTGACTATTCACCAAATTGGGCATTTTTACTAAGGGGGCATTCTCCGCATTTAAGGTTAGGTACACCTTGCGGTTTTTTTTCACCTTGCTTCCAGCACGCGGATTTTGACGTAATACCGTAAGCGGTGCCACCTCCGCATTATAGCCACTGTCGGGCGAAATTTCTAAACGCAGCTCCGCCAAGGTTAATAATTGATCCAGTTCGGAATAGGAATATCCTTCCAAACTGGGTACGGTTACTGTCTGCCCATGCTTGGTGTATGAGGGTAAAAAGACCTGTAAAAACACATACGCCACCACAAAGAAGAGGACACTCGCCGCTAAAAAATTTAAAACGATGAGTTTTAGCTTTGTCTTAAATCCGCTCATAGCACTAATTTATTGTAAAATTGGGTGCAAGTTAGCCAATTTCGCACGTAGTAAAAACAGAAATACTCCTGAATTATTGTATGATTAACTTTTTGGTTTCTGATAAACTTCTGCTTGTGATTTTCACTACGAAGACGCCTTTTGAAAATAAGGCCGTCGTAAAGGAATACGTTTGGTTAAGCGTGTTCGGGAAGCTTTGCTCGTAAACAACCTGCCCGGTCGTAGAGACCACCTGCACAAAAACATCTTCAAAATTTAAGAAATTAAAGGCTAAGCTAAAAACATCACGCGCAGGGTTTGGATAGAGACGCGTACTGTTTAGTCCAGGATCTACCGGGTTCGGGTTGTCCGATAAAAACAGTTCGATGTCATCTAAGAAAATCGGCGGATTATCAGCATTAGCGCTTTCCAGCGCAAAGGCCACACGCAAACGGTTATTATTTCCTCCCGTAAAGTCATTCAAATTAATAAACTCCCGCACAAAATCTCCAGGATTATTCCGATTCGGAAGATCGGACGCTGTTGTGCTTAAAGTTTCGCCATCTAATTCTAGTAGGGGCGCATAATTTAACCCTCCATCCTGACTGATGAGTACCCGTAACCGTGTAGTTAAGTCGACAGGTCCCGCTCCTCTTCTAAAGAAAAGGCTCGCAAAGCGCGCTTGAGATAGGTCAAATATCGGTGAGCCCACCCAATAACTATCACCATCACGGGTGTTCCGAAGAACCAGCTGATTATTACCATCCCCAACAGGAGAAGGTTCCACCCGCCAGACAGTATTGTTTCGCTCTGGGTTTACGGTGAGCCAAGGAGCTAGTGCGATCGAACCATTAAAGTTTTGTCTCCATGGCGTTTCCATGGTGGTCGAACTAAAAATGGCGAACTGTTGGAAATTTATCGGAGGAGCCGGGTTTTGATCGAAATTTGGGTTAAGCAACTGATAACGGAAGCTATTCGTGCCTTCTATCGTAGGTGAAAGGGGTAAATTCAAAAGATTTATACCTCCTACCGGAAGTGCCTGACCGCGAACGATAAAGGTTTGGCGTGGATTATTCGTCACCTGACGCTCTAACAAGAAGCCGCTGATGGGTAAATTACCTGTGTTCTCTACAGCCAATACCTCATTTCCATTACCTCCTGGAGCGGCAATGGGGTTAGGAGCTACTAACTCTGTAATGCCCAGGTCATAACGGAACTGCTCCTCTGCTAATATCTCGAGATCTTTTATGAAAATATTATTCCCAAAACCATTTCGATTAATGATAGCCACTCTTACCTTTCCAAGTGAGGCAAACGGGGCCAAATTGACGATTTCCCTACGAAATTGGCCTGCTGAAACTGGAACAAAGGGTGATTC
Organism: Nitritalea sp.; assembly: GCF_054166705.1. NCBI lineage: Bacteria > Pseudomonadati > Bacteroidota > Cytophagia > Cytophagales > Cyclobacteriaceae > Nitritalea > Nitritalea sp. The sequence goes on along the minus strand of NZ_JBSZCV010000006.1, from coordinate 259,546 downwards.
CGCCGGTGGAACTGTTTGGATAAAGGTCTCATTCTTAAAATAAGGCGCTCCTGCCAAGTCGAAATTATTACCACAATCCTGAGAGATGGCCACGATTAACTCATCGGCAAACTGCGCTCCAGGAAATGGGCCATGTGCCAGATTAAAGGTTAGCTGTGCATTTGGAAATGCTTCTAGGTCAATCTGTGGGGATACGATGAAATCTTGTTGCCCGCGTGCATCATATTCGAAGTTATTCATCTTAAATAGGCGCGTCGGTGTGCCATCGATCGTCACTACCGTGTCGATCCAAGTAATAGCCTCGTCCGGGTTGATAATTTGCCAAAGCCCTGATTCTAAATCCTCAAACTCAAAAGTATAAGGCAAACTAATTTCACCCTGTAGGCGCGGCGCTGAGCGGAGCTGGGTGGCAAGTGCAGAGCCATTCATTTGTCCATTTACCTGTACGATGGCTAATTCAAAATTATTATTTTGTGCAGCCAGTGTGATTGGATTAAAACTCAGCAGCGCACGTTCTCCTGTAGCCAAATTTAAGGAAACTGTTTGTCGCTGGAGTAAGGAACCATTATTACGTAGTTCTACCACGGCGGAGCTGACGACATTATTTCCATTATTCACGACCTCCACAGCAGGTGTTACGGTGAGTTCGCAAATAAAGTCTAGAGGCTCTATTAAATTTAATGGGGTTAAACTATTCGGGTTCAGCTCTGGCTCTTGTGTGGCGCGGCCATTGACCAAGGTGACGCGTCGGGGACTGTTCATGAGGACAACGTCCATTCGTTCTTTTTGTCCCAGCGTAAAAATATTCATGCACGCATCGACCGTGTAGTCCATATAATTTTCGGTCATATCGCGACTGCCACAGGTAAAGCGTGGGTTGTTAATACGGCATGCAGCATTAAAACCATCTTGGTTAGGTGTATCTGCCACGAAATCATCTACATCACAGTTGCCATCTCCCCAGATATGGCGTAGACCCAAAAAATGGCCTACTTCATGTGTGGCTGTTCTTCCAGCGAGTCCATCGAGCGCACTCCCTCCCACGCCGAAAAAGCGAAAGTCTACTGTAATCCCATCTGCCTCGCGGGGAGTAGGAGCGAAGTTGAGCCCGGGTAGGTTACTCACAGGAAAGCTAGCAAAACCCAATAGGGGGGAGTTCAGGGGGACTACCCAAACATTTAGATAATCTTCCGGCGGCCAAGAGGAAAGAGAGGCGAGAAGCATGCGGTCATTTATGCCATAAGAGCCTCTGGGGCCTTGTACGCGGTTAATACCATCCGTCGGTAAGCCGTCAGGGTCCTGTTTTGCCAAGATGAATTCGATACCCACATTAGCTGCTACACTTCTAAATTCTGCGGGGGTGTTGACTGTGTCTGGATTTGTTCGGGTAAAGTCTTCGGTTAAAATACGAATTTGGCTCTCGATCTGCGAGAAGGGGATATTTGCACCCTGGCCTACGGGTTCACCATTATGAATGACGTGAACGACTACCGGGATGATGCGACGCCCATCGCTTAATGTGCGTAAGGCTTCTGGATTATTTTGTAATTTTTGGATTTCTCCTTGCATCCAAGTTTCGAAAAATTCAGGGCTACCTTGAACGCCCATCAGCGCCTCTTGCTCCTTTTCTATCCAGACGGCCCCACACTTTTCATCATGAACATGCTGGTAGGGCGCTCCAAAAAACTTCTGTGCACGGGTGGTATGAGTCGAAGCTAAAAAAAGGAGGAGTATCCATATAGCGACACTCACTCCAGAACGTATTTTTTTTATCATCCGATATTTTCCATAAGACTAAGCCACCTGTATATTGATAGCTTCTACGCGTGTAATCTCAGGAACCTCTCGCTTCACAGCCTCTTCCACTCCAGCTTTTAGTGTCATGGTGGACATCGGACAGGTACCACAAGCTCCTAAAAGCTCTAAACGTAGCACCATATCATCCGTAAGCTCCACTATCTTCACATTTCCACCATCAGCTTCTAAATAAGGCCGGATACTGTCAAGGGCAACTTCAATTCGCGAACGCAGTGTTTGATCCATTTACCTAAGGGTTAACCTGTACAACTTCTGTTTTGTTTTTCGATGCATTACGGATGGCGATTTGGCGTGCTACAGACTCTGCTAAGTCGCGATACGCACCCTCCGTCACACCCGATTTAAATACGGCTGGATAGCCAGAATCTCCACTTTCGCGAATGCTCTGTACGATCGGAATACCACCTAAGAAAGGGACTTCAAATCGTTCTGCCAATTTCAAACCGCCGTCTTTCCCGAAAAGATAATATTTATTCTCCGGTAACTCCTCGGGTGTAAAGTACGCCATATTTTCGACAACGCCTAAAATCGGAACGTTAATTTGTGGCTGTCGGAACATGGTAAGCCCTTTGGTAGCATCTGCTAGGGCAACCTTCTGCGGCGTCGTCACGATAACTACTCCGGTAACAGGCACCGTTTGGACCATCGTAAGGTGAATATCCGAGGTTCCCGGAGGTAAATCGATTAACAAATAATCTAACTCGCCCCAGTCTACATCGCTGATAAACTGCTTCAAGGCAGAGCTTGCCATAGGGCCCCGCCACACTACCGCAGCTTCGGCTGGAGTTAGGAAACCGATGGACATGAGCTTTACCCCGTACTGCTCTACAGGCATGATGATGTTTTTACCCTCCTCCTGACGCACGCTGGGCTGCTCAGCTTCCACATTAAACATGGTCGGGATAGAAGGACCTGAGATATCGGCATCTATAAGTCCCACCTTTGCCCCAGAAAGGGCTAGCGCCACGGCTAGGTTACTAGCAGTCGTAGATTTACCTACCCCCCCTTTGCCGGAGGCGATGGCCACGATATTCTTTACTTTCGGCAGTAAAGGTCCATCTGCACGTGCCGTGGTCACATTAGCGGTCATGATGATATTCACTTTTAAGGTCTCACCGAAGTCCTCACGAAGTGCTTCCAAACAGTTATTTTTTATCACCTCCTTCAGCGGACAGGCAGGAGTAGTGAGCACTACCTTAAAAGAAATCGCATCCGAGGCGACCTCCAGCTCCTGAATCATCCCCAGGGTAACTAAGTCTTTTTTTAAATCCGGATCTTCCACTCTGGAAAGAGCCGCTAATACCTTTTCACGCGTAACCGTCATGCTATAAGCTCTAAAATTTCTTGCAAGTTAATAGACAGCCCGCCAAAACTGAAATTTATATCCGATTCTTAACGCGCTGTAGTTAAAATGTAACCTGTTGTAGAAAAAAAAGGTTCTTTCCTGTCCTGATTTAAGTGCTTAGCGCGCTGCGGTAGGTAACCTGGCTTTGGCCCGTGGGCCAAAGCTTCCTTAGGCAGGAATTTCTCTTTAAAATCCATTATATTTGTTTTCAATTTTACCTATGCTAAGCCCCCAAACGACCGATCGTGTAAGAGAAGTAGCGGATATCGAGGATATCGTGAACGAGTATGTGCCCCTAAAAAAGAAGGGGCAGAACCTGTGGGCCTGCTGTCCTTTCCATAATGAAAAGTCGCCTTCTTTTTCTGTTTCGCCTGCCAAACAGATCTATAAGTGTTTTGGATGCGGCAAGGCGGGGGATCCTATCCAGTTTATCATGGACATCGAGGGGATGGGCTTTACAGAAGCCGTGCGGCACTTAGCGCAGCGCTATGGCATCGAGATCGAAGAGGAAAAGGAGCAAACGCCCGAGCAGCGGCGTGCACTGAGTGAGCGGGAGGCCCTTTTTATGGCGCTCCACTATGCGAAAGATTTTTTTATCGATCAGCTGAAGACGCCTGAGGGGCGAGCGATTGGGCTGAGCTATTTTAAAGAAAGGGGATTTACGCCTGAAGTTTTAGAGGCTTTCGATCTGGGGTATGCACCTGACAGCTGGGATGCGTTACTTACAGCAGCGGAAAAGGCAGGCTTGCATCGGGAGGTGCTCTTAAAGGCGGGCCTGATACTCCAGAAGGAGGGTGATCCAGATCGCGTTTATGACCGCTTCCGAAACCGCGTGACGTTTACCATCCATAATGTTTCAGGAAAACCGATCGCCTTCGGGGCACGCATACTCACGCAGGATAAAAAGCAGCCGAAATATATTAATTCCCCCGAAACTGAGATTTACCATAAGTCGGATGTACTTTATGGGATATTTCAGGCGAAAAAATCAATAAAAGCGCTGAATAACTGCTACCTCGTGGAAGGGTATACCGATGTGATCAGTATGCACCTGGCGGGGGTGGAAAATGTAGTGGCCTCCTCCGGAACTTCGCTGACGGAAAACCAAATCAAGTTGATCAAGCGCTTTTCGAATCAGGTCACTGTTTTATTCGATGGAGATGCGGCTGGGATAAAGGCTTCTCTACGGGGAATAGACCTGATTTTAGAGGGGGGGCTCCATGTGAAGGCAGTCACTTTTCCCGATGGGGACGACCCGGATAGTTATGCCCGAAAGGTGGGTCCCCAGGCATTTCAGGAGTATTTGGCGCATGCGCCAAAAGATTTTGTCCGTTTTCAAATCGATCTTTTTCAGGAAGAAGCTGCCAAGGATCCGCAGGCACGTGTGACATTGATTCAGACCTTGCTGACGAGTATTTCGAAAATAGAGGATGGACTTACACGCGCGCTTTACGTGAAGGAAGCGGCGAAATTATTAGAATTAGAAGAAGACCTGCTTCATGCTGAGTTAAATAAGCGTTTTTTACAAGCAGAACGGGAAGCACGTCTTCGAAGAGAGCGTGAGCAGCGGCAGACGGGTGGAGCTAGTAGCGCGATGCCTGCATGGAAAGAGGGAAAAGAGCTAGAGGAAGCTCCCCTTGAGGCCTTCTTACCTGCGGATCCGGAACAGGTCAGCCCCGCGCGCGTCCTGGAAGTACAGGAACGGGAAATGCTACGGCTGCTGATAAACTATGGTTTTGAGACTGTTTCAGAGGAGTTAAACGTTTGTGACTATTTATTACGGGAAATAGCTGACGTGCAATTTAAAGTGCCGCTGCATCAACGGGTCCTGGAGGCGTATGTAGGCGCTTTGGCGGAAGGGGTTTTACCACAGTTGCGCTATTTTATCGCTCATCCGGATGCGGAGGTGCGTGATTTGGTGATCGGTTTAGTGTCCGAAAAGCATAATTTATCGGAGCTTTGGCGAAGCCGGCATCAGATATTCACCAAGCATGAGGCAGATGATCTGGCCAAGACGGTATATGAAAGTGTCTTACGGCTTAAAAAAAAGGTATTGATACAGGTGCTTGCGGAGGCCAGGGAAAAAATTCAAGAAGCGGAGCGTCCCGGAGAGGACCCCGAAAAACTAAATGAGGTCATTCAGGTTTACATGGAATTAAAGCAGTATCAGATGGAAATCGATAAGCAGCTGGGCACGGTGATCAGTGCCTAGCCACAAACTTTCCTTTGGTGTATGCTGTTAATTCAGGATAAAGAGTTTAATTTTACGAGTATATAATCTAAGATTCAAAATAAGCGTATGTCTGCAGCCTTTCAATTAGACAGTATAGAGTCGGCCATCGAAGCCATCAAAAATGGAGAAGTCATTATCGTGGTGGATGATGAGGATCGCGAGAATGAGGGAGACTTCGTGTGTGCTGCGGAAATGGTAACACCTGAAATCGTGAACTTTATGGCCACGCACGGTCGTGGGCTCATCTGTGCCCCTCTAATCGAGGATCGCTGTGAAAAGCTTGGCCTAGAGATGATGGTGGGCGCTAATACGGCTGCTTTTGAGACGCCTTTTACGGTTTCTGTTGATTTAGTAGGCCATGGATGTACAACTGGGATTTCTGCCAGTGATCGAGCGAAAACCATTAAGGCGCTCATCGATGACTCGATTCACCCCGATGAGCTGGGCAAACCGGGGCACATTTTTCCTTTAAAAGCCCGTCGCGGCGGCGTTCTCCGTCGTGCAGGTCATACAGAGGCGGCCATCGATTTAGCACGATTAGCAGGCCTTCAGCCGGCTGGAGTGCTCGTGGAAATCATGAATGAGGACGGTACCATGGCCCGCCTGCCTGATTTAGTTAAAGTGGCAGAACGGTTTAACCTAAAACTCGTTTCGATTAAGGATCTTATCGCTTACCGCATGAAGCATGAGAGTCTGATCAAGCGAGAAATAGGTGTAGAAATGCCGACGGAATTTGGGGATTTCGAATTAATCGCTTTTCGACAAGTGAATACAGGCGATCTTCATCTTGCACTGATTAAGGGGAGATGGGAGGAGGCTGAGCCCGTAATGGTGCGCGTACACAGCAGCTGCGTAACGGGAGATATTTTTGGCTCTTGCCGATGTGACTGCGGTCCACAGCTACAAAAGGCCATGCAAATGGTGGAGCAAGAAGGTAAAGGAGTGGTCCTGTATATGAATCAGGAGGGCCGTGGTATCGGTCTATTAAATAAGTTAAAGGCGTACAAGCTGCAGGAGCAAGGCATGGATACGGTGCAGGCGAACCTCGCCTTAGGTGAGCCGATGGATAAGCGAGACTATGGTGTCGGTGCGCAAATCCTAAGGGACCTGGGCATTAGCAAAATACGTCTTATTTCAAACAATCCAACTAAGCGTGTAGGTTTAATAGGATATGGGTTAGAGATCGTAGAACAAGTGGCGATTGAGATTGACCCGAACCCGCATAATGAGGGGTATTTGAAAACAAAGCGAGATAAAATGGGACATACTATTTTAAAAAATAGACTTTAATGCCCTTATTTGTGTAAGAAAAGTGCAAAGCCTAATCTTCAGGTTGTGCGCTTTTCTTATTCTTTTTATGGCTTGCTCAAGCAGTTACTTTAAAAAAAACACCTTTTTGGAGCTCTTTATGAGCTTCCCTAGTTGTATTATAGGTTATTTTCAGAATTATTTTTTGGAGCATTAACCTGATTGGCTTAAATTTCGTTAGTATATTGGGTAAAGCAATCAAAGATATGAAGAAAATAACAGGACTTACACTTTTAGGGCTGATGATTAGTTTTGCGCTGTTTGCGCAAGGTCAGTTTCCTTCCCAGATGTGGCACAAGGGGCAGATCGTGACTGCTGATAATGCTGTATACAGAGGTTTAGTTAAATATGACTTAGATAATAATGTCGTACAGCTACAGTCCGATAAGGCTGTGCAGACCTTCGGATCATCGAATGTTTTTCAATTTGAAATCTTCGACGAGGTCTATGGAGGTGTGCGTACATTTTATTCTTTGCCTTTCGCTTTAAATGCAGGCGATTATGAAACGCCAGTGTTTTTCGAAATTTTAACCGAAGGGGACGATATTGCCCTGCTGTGTCGCGAGCATGTAGTAACAGATAATCGCAATATGGGCATGGGGATGGGGCCCATGATGATGAACCCGATGTGGGGGCCCCCGATGATGGGTGGTTATCGCTTAGCTTTTAACTTCTACTTCTTTAAGGATGGCAGAATCCAGCGTTACTCTCAGAAGAAGCGTGAATTATTCGACTTTTTCGATGATAAAGCAGACGAAGTAGATTTGTTTATGCGTAAAAACCGACTGTCTCATGATAAAAGAGGAGATCTTCTGCGCATTACCGCATATTATAATCAATTAAAATAGTCAAATGACGAAAAAACCTTTAATCCTTGTTTCTAATGATGATGGGATCACATCGAAAGGGATCCGTGTCTTAGTGCAAGTAATGAAAAAGCTGGGGGATGTCGTGGTGGTAGCACCGGACAGCCCCCAGTCTGGTATGGGACATGCCATAACCATAGGAGAGACGCTACGTTTAGTGGAAGAAGATATTTTCGACGGTGTACAGGCGTATAAATGTAGCGGTACGCCTGCTGACTGTGTGAAACTAGCGAAGCATTATGTTTTAAAAGAACGAAAGCCTGACCTTATCGTGAGCGGTATTAACCATGGGAGTAATACCAGTATCTCTGTGCTGTATTCGGGCACCATGTCGGCTGCGATAGAAGGAGCCATAGAAGGGTATCCTTCCATCGGTTTCTCACTGTGTGACTTTTCCCATAAAGCAGACTTTTCCCATGTAGAAGAATATGTTTATAAAATAGCGGCGCAAGTGCTTAAAAATGGGATGAGTAAAGGAACTGCCCTTAACGTGAATTTTCCCCCCAAGCGAAATGAATCGATTAAAGGCATAAAAGTTTGCCGTCAGGCCCATGCCAAATGGGAAGAGGAGTTCGCTGAGCGCTATGATCCAAATGGGCGCCGGTACTTCTGGATGTCCGGAAATTTTGTAAATTTCGATAAGGGAGAAGATAATGATGAGTGGGCAATCGCTAATAATTACGTCTCTATCGTTCCCTGTCAGTTTGACCTTACGGCGCATCATGCGATGAAACAGTTACATGAAGATTGGGATTGGGCTGATTTAAAGTAGCATAAAAAGTAAAAAGCTGGAGCCTTCGGTTCTGGCTTTTATTTTTTTGAGGCGTTGGCTTCTTGAATAATTCTTTGGATCACCTGATCCATTTCTTCACTCGCTAGCAGTAAGGCAGGGATTAGTTCGAGCTCTTCGACTTTATCCATACCAGTTTCCTTGATTAACTGACAAATACCCATGATCTTAGTCAAGGGCTCTCGCACTAGGTGTGATTGACTCCAAGAAATGTCTCGAAGCTGTCGGTTCTGTTGTTCGATCGCTTGCGTATACAAGCGCTCTCTCGTTTTATCTGCTCCGAAAAGAGCCAATCCGATTACCTCACCTTTTAATTGAATGGGATTGCAATTTACCTTGTAAATGTGTGTGTCTCCATTTTGAAACGTCGCATGAAACTCAAAGTTAAACCGTTCACCTTGCAAGCCTCTTGTATATTGGGCCGACCAAAACTTTTGTCCTTCTTCTGACATTTTGGGTAATAGCATATCTCCGGCATGGATGGTTTTACCCAATAGTTTATAGAAATCATTTTTAAAAACTTCATTGGCATAGGTAAGTTTCATTTCCCGGTCAATGGACCAAATGCCGTCTACTGAACTTTCCATAATAGAAAGTAAGTGAACTCGCTTCTCTTCAAGTTTGGTTTCGAAATCCTTTAGCTCTGAAATATCAGTGAAGGTAGAAAAAACGCGAAAGGGTTTCTCTTCCTCATGCATAAATTCTGGAGTGGCATCCACTAAAATCCAGCGATAGCGCTGTTCAGCGGGAATGTAGACGCCGAGCACCTGATCCTTTACGCGTTGGCCAGACTTTAATGCTCGCATGGCAGGTTGCTGCTCACCAGGGACGGGCATACCTTCTTCTGTAATAATGTGCCAGCGGGGATCTATCGAGCTGCTATTCAGTAATGTTTCAAGGCTTAAGCCTAAAATTTCTTGAGCAGCGTCATTGGCACGAATGATAGCCCCCGTGTGGTCGTTATACACCACACCTTGACCCATGTTTTCAAAAAGTGCGCTGAATTCCTTAACTTTTAAGGAAAGCTCTTCCTGTCCTCTTTTAATAGAGCTAATATCTTGAAAGGTTCCGAAAATACGTTGACAAACCCCTTCACGCATTACGGGAATTCCTAGGGCCCGAACCCAGATCTCTTCGCCTGTATATGTTTTTACGCGCAACTCCACATCATAGGGTATGCCTTCTTGAACCGCTAGATTGAAAGCCTTACTGATAAGCTGAAAACTTTCTTCTTCTTGATACAGTCGAAGCCCTTCCTCTACGCTAGGCTCAGGTGCTTGTGGATCATAGCCTAAGATCTCTCTAGTTACTTGTGACCAGTGGTGTTTATGCGTCAAGCAATCATATTCCCAGGCTCCGATTTTGGCTAGCTTCCCCGCTTGTTCGAATAGTTTACTGCTTTTAAATAGATCGGATTCGATATGTTTAACCTGTGTAATATTTCGGACAATGGCAATATATTGGCGTTCGCCAAAGGAAGCCATATTTGCTTCAAAGTAATGTATTTCTTTGTCTTTTATGGTATGGTATTCGAAAAGCGTGTGGCTCTCTCCTGATTGAATACGATGTACCGCTTCCGAAAACTTAGCGAATGTATCTGGTGCAAGTCCCGGGAGGTCTTGAATGTTATGCAGAGGTATGGCTGATGCGGACATGACCAGGTCCTCTGTGTTTCCAGCACGTACCTTTAAGATGGTGCCCTTTTCGTCTAAAACAAAGAGCATGTCTGGAAAGGCATTCAGAAGGGATGTCACCTGCGTATTTTCGTTTTGTAAGCGAATTACTTCCTGCCCTAGTAAGTGCAGCTCCTCCCTCTGGCGCAAGCTTTTTTCTAGTCCGAGAACCCCTTGTGAGAGCAAGTTAAGGGGTAATTTAACGCGAGATACTTTATCAGGGACGGCCAGCCAAAAAATAACTTTATCTGCCACAGGGCTTTCAACTGGAAAAGTGATCCACCATGTGGTATTGGATGCAGCCCAATGTGTTTGATTTTGAACGTCATTTGTCTTTACTTTCTCAACTAAATCTTCAACAAACTTGCCTTCCATCCACGTTTTATGCTGATCGAAAAGGCTAGCTGACCTAGAGGCAAGTAGGGGAGAGGCTACCAAGCTAAGAGTTGAATATTCTAAACAGTAAAAATTTTCTTCGCTCTTTAGTGCTAATCCTAGTATTGCTTCTTCACAAAGCGTCTGGATTACCTGTGCGAAAAAGTCTAGTTCTGTACTGGCTTGACGCAGAAAGGCCCTGTGGATACTATCTAAGGCGCTATGTGGTAGGGGTCCTTTCATAAGCTATACAGGGGAGAAATAGAAGTTATAAAGAGGGAGAGACTGTAGCTATTTTTGTGCAAAGATTCGGCATACACTATTTAGATTAAACGCACAAATTCAGGAAAAACAAAATATTCCGCTGATTCCGTCTGTGTGATAATTCCGGCACGAAGTAAGAATTCCATAGTGGTCGTAATACTGCTCCTGCTCATGTATGCGCTTGTAGCCCACGAGGTCTTGGATAGCCAAGAGCGAGTTTCTTCTGGATCTAGCTGATACATAGCTGCAATTTTCTGATACAGTTTCTGGTCGCCTTGTAGCTCCTGAATTTCTAGCCAGAGGAGCGCTTGTAATTCAATCAATAAGGGCTGATGTTTCTCCACCACTTCGGGTCGCGCTACACATACAAAGCAGGGCCAGGGAGTAGGAATTTCTCCTATACGCGCGAATTTACCCTGTTGTACAAAAGGAGAAGTGGTAAACTTTTCCCAAAGAAATAATTTCGGAGTCTTACCTTTTGCGCTGCGAAGCGCACCCTGAAGGTCGCCTATAACTTCAAACTGCAGCTGAGCACGACCAAAACCTTCTCTTTCTGCTAACAAAAATGCCATTAAGTGAGAGCCAGATCCAAAACGTGAGATCAAAATTTGGCTTTCTTTAAGATCGGTAATGCTTTTATCTGCAAATTGCGGATTGGTGTGCACGCCCCAAATGAGAGGGGATTCCACGTAGAAGCCAAGTGCTTTGGCAGGGTTGCCCGCCAGTCTATCAGCAATAAAGCTTTCGGTTAACACGATCGCAAGGTCCGTATTGCCATCGCGTAAGGAGCGGTTCATAGCCCCAGAACCTTTCGGTTCATCCTCCCAAATTAACTGCGTCTCGTATTTTTTTAGAAAAGGCTGTTTGTCTACAATTCTTTTCCAGGGGTAATTAAAATGTTCGGGTACTCCGGTAATTAGTAACTGCTCCATGCAACCATTTAAACGGGATTAGGCCTGAATAGTTTATCCTTTTTCTTCTAAGGAAGGATCTACATAGCCATCTAAAATAGCTGCTTTACTACTTATAAACAAATTCGCGAGGGCTGCTATCGTCAGACTGAGTCCTGCAAGGAGCATGGTGTTTATGGTGGCTTCGCCAAAAAGGAATTTATAAGTGAAGTTAATCCCCCCGACAGCTGCTACGATCTGAGGTAGGACGATAAACATATTGAAAATTCCCATGTAGATCCCCATCTTTTTTGCTGGTACAGCACTAGAAAGCATGGCATAAGGCATGGAAAGAATGCTGGCCCAGGCGATGCCCACGAGCGCGAAGCTATAGTGCAAGTTGGCGGGGTTTTCGACGATGTAAATGGAAGCGAAGCCTAGTGCGCCGCAGAATAGGCCAAACATATGAAAGGCGCGGCGATTTATTTTAATTTTACTCGTGATAAATGCAAGGATAAGCGCATAGAGCATAGACACCAGTCCATAGGTACCTAAGTAGTTCCCTACCTTGTCGGCGGCATTATTATAAGCTGCTGATGCAGTATCGGTAGCTTTGAAAATGTGCTCTGTAATAGCAGGGGTCGCAAAAGACCATAGAATAAAGAAGGCAAACCAGCTAAAAAACTGCACCACGCCCAGCTGTACCATTACCTTTGGCATCGTGAAAATCTGCGTAAAGATTTCTGTAAATCCATGTAAAAAACCTTCCGTCGCTTTTTTCTCTTTTTCGAATTGTGCTAAGTTTTCGGGTGGGTATTCCTTGGTCGTCAGGATGGTGTAAAGAATACTGAAAAAAAGTACACCTGCACCCACGGCGAAGGCAAACTTAACCGAGTCAGGTATCACTCCTGGAGCGGCTGTATTCGGAACGCCCAGCTGGGTCATCATCCATGGGAGATTACTTGCCGCCCAAGTTCCGACACCGATGATGAGCGTTTGTACTACGAAACCATAGCTACGCTGACTGTCGGGCAATTTATCTGCCACTAAAGCGCGAAAGGGCTCCATGCTGATATTTATGGAAGCGTCTAAGATCCAGAGGGCCCCCACCGCCATCCAAAGGGCGGAAGAGTAGGGTGCGAAAAATAGCGCGATAGAAGAAAGCACCGCCCCGATCAAGAAAAAGGGCCTTCTCCTGCCTAGGGTAGGGTGCCAAGTCCGGTCGCTCAAGTATCCTACGATGGGCTGCACGATTAAACCTGTAAGAGGTGCTGCTATCCATAAAATGGGGATGGCATCCTTTTCTGCTCCCAGCGTTTGGAAAATTCGGGACATAAAACCGCCCTGAAGGGCAAAACCAAATTGGATTCCTAAAAATCCAAAGCTCATATTCCATATTTGCCAAAAGCTAAGTTTGGGCTTCACGGCTGTGGTTATTGGCTGGGTCATCTGGGGTAATCAGTAAAAGAGCTAAAGAAATCAAAAATGGAGTTGTAGCGTATGTGCTTCTCCTGTTAATGGAAGCGTTACGTAGGCGAGATTCTTTACTTGGGTGAATCTTCTTTCGTGCTCGGGAAGAGGGTCGAATTCGCTTAGCTGTGCTAGGAAGGCATAATTTTCTCTTCGTACTGCAAGTGGGTGCTCTTCTTCTGCTACGGTCAGGTCATTCGCTGCGCCATGGAAATAAATCTTTACTTCTTTTTTCCGGGTAGATCGAGTGCCCTCTGAGGCCTCAAGTCGCAGGCGGTTATGCGCGCCGTCCCAACTGATCACTTGAGCATAAAAATCCCCATCTTCATATTGGAAGCCGTCTCCAGCATCTTCATAGTAGGTGAAAGAGTAGGATTTTTTGCCTAGGTAAACATGTAATTCCAAAGTATCAGAGCTGAGAGCGCTTGTAGATAGACCGTTTTCGCTTAATGGGAGAAGTGCCGAGGCTTTTACGAAGACAGGGAGATAGGCGAGGGGTGCTTCCACGTAAATGGCTTGATTTCCTGCATACCGCGTATCATCGTAGAGGTAGTACCAGTCCCCTTCCGGGAGGTATACTTTTGTTATTTTCTCATCCGAGCGGACGGGAGCCACCAGTAGCTGATCACAAAAAAGGTACTGATTTTCGTACTGGCTATCGTAGATACTGGAATCATGCGGATAGTGCAGAGCTAAGGAAGCCTGAACGGGGAGTCCTGAGTGTGTAGCTTCACGGAAAGAGCTGTAAAGTAAGGGTAGCATGCGGTAGCGAAGCCGCATGTAGTTTTTAGAAATTTCTTCTACTTCCTCACCGAAAGCCCAGGGTTCAGCGGCATTCGAATTAATCATGGAGTGGGCCCGGTAAAAAGGGGAGAAGGCTGCCAAGCTCATCCAGCGTGCGAAAAGTCCTTTGCTGGCCTCGCCAGCGAAACCACCTACATCATAGCCGGAAAAAGGCACCCCTGAAAGTCCTAAACTATTCACAAGACGAATCCCTGCCAGCATGTGTTCGTCTGAAGAAACATTATCTCCAGTCCAAGCCGCTGCATACCGCTGTATCCCGGCGAAACCAGCACGTGTAAGCACGAAAGGCCGCTGATTTGGCACTTGAATGCGGCTACCCTCCTGAGCGCTTCGCGCCATCTGCATGCCATAGACATTCCGCGCTTTACGGTGACTTACCTGCTCTCCCTCGTAGTCAAATTCGATAAGGTTTGGGGTAAACTGCCCCCAGGAAGCGGGCTCATTCATGTCTGTCCAGAAGCCATCTACGCCTAGATCCGTGTAATATTTCATTTTCTCCGCCCACCAAGAGCGGGTTTTTTCGGCAGTAAAGTCGGGAAAGGCACACCAGCCTGGCCAGACTTGCCCCTCATACACGCTGCCATCGGGGAATTTGACGAATAGATCTTTGTGCTTGCCTTCGTCATAGGGAGCATAACCCTCAAGGATCTTTATCCCGGGATCCATGATGACCACTACCTTAAAGCCTTTTGCATGCAGAGCATCAATCATCCCTTTTGGGTCTGGGAATTTTTCTCCGTCGAAGGTAAACACCTTGTATTTTTCCATGTGATGAATATCGAGATAGATAACATCCGCAGGAAGTTGTTTGTCTCGGAATGTCTGTGCGATGCGCAGCACTTCATGGTCAGGGTAATAAGAATAGCGGCATTGTTGGAAGCCTAACGTCCAAAGCGGGGGGAGCTCCATTTTGCCCGTCAGGGCCGTATAGGCAGTAATAATTTCTGCTACGGTCGGTTTATGGAAAAAGTAATAGTCCATATCACCGTCTTCGGCGCTGAAGTAGGAAAAACGTCTATTCGAGGCACCGAAGTTAAAGACTGTCTTATGGCTATTGTCCAAGAAAATGCCGTAAGCTTTGTGCTGATAGAGCCCGATGTAGAAAGGGATGGACATGTACAGAGGATCATCGCCTACTCCATAAGCAAAATAGTCTGTGTTCCAGTTAGTGTAGGCATTTCCTGCCCGATTTAGTGGGCCTGTTTTTTCACCTAGTCCGATGAATTTTTCGCCTTCGCGCAGCGTCTTGTAATTGGTTACTTCGGTTCCTAGCCAGGAGACGGCGAAACTAGGGTCATCTTCATGAAGAAGTGTTCCCTCTGGTGTAAAAAACTGAAGGCGAAAAGGATAGCGATGCACATGGAGCTGCATATCCGCAGTAGAAAGGATGAGCATTTCGGCTTCTTCCTGGATTCTGAAGCTGTCCGCTAAAGGAGAGGCGATGACGCTATACGGGTTGGGATGAAAACCCTCCCTACTTATTTGGATGCGAAAGGTTCCGGATCCGTAGCAAGAGATACTTACTTGTGCTTCCGGTGTTTTCCCTTGGATGCCATAGGGTGTGGTTTCGTAGGTGGTTAAATTTCCTATCCGCTGGTTGGTGGCCCGCTGCGTGGTGGCGATAAGTTCTTCCATAATTCCTCTTCATCAGTTTCTGAAAAGCAATTTATAAAAATCGATCTTCTGAAAAAAATTAGCGAATTCGTAGGACGGGGAGAAGCGCTTGGTAGTAAACTAATAAAATGGGCTCATTTAAATAGAATCAATGTAGCAATCGTTTGCACATTTTTTTATTTTTTTTTTCTAATGCGCGCTCGATTCGTGTTAACTTTCAGTTCTTTTCGAGCTATTTCGAGCGATAAGCGTGGTCTCTAGGACCAAGTTCGGTGAGTCTATGGGCTGTTTCTGCATGCTTTTAAGTAATAAACTCATGGCTTCAGTGCCGATTTGTTTTCCGTGCTGCTCTATGGTACTAAGTGAAGGACGGATAAGCCCCGAAAATTGCCAGTTGGAAAACCCCACCAGCCCGAAGTCTTTTGGGACGTCGAGACCCCTGTCCAGCACGGCCTGCATGGCACCCGCCGCGGCTAGGTCATTACTTGCAAAAATTGCGTCGGGCGGGTCTACTTCTTGTAACAGCTTTTGGGTGATTTTTTGGGCTTCTTCGAGGGTTCCTTCCGGGCAGGCGACTACCCGATTGTAGGCTTGCTGATGGCCAGAAAGAGCGTCTTGATAACCGCGGATCCGTTCCTGTGACAAGGAAAGATTTTTCGGACCTGATAGGTGCGCAATAGCTTTGAAGCCTTGTTGGATCAAATGTTCAGTGGCCTGTCGAGCGCCGAGGTAGTCATTAACGGTCACGCCCATGACGTCTGAGAGGGGGGGGATGCGGTCGAAGAAGACAAGCGGTACGCCCTCTTGCTGTAGGGCAGTAAAATGCGCAAAGTTCTCGGTTTCTTTGCTGTAGCTTACCAGCAGGCCATCTACTTGGTTGGAGAGAAGTGTTTGTAAAGCTGTTTTTTCCCGCTCGAATTTTTCATTTGTTTGGCAGAGAATAACGGTATATCCATGTGCTTGTGCGACTTCTTCGATGCCTCCGATGATGGTGGAAAAGAAAAAATGTACGACTTCAGGGATGACGACGCCGATAATCATGGAGCGCTGCTTGCGCAAAGAGAGGGCTACGGCATTTGGACGGTAATGCAGTTCAGCCGCTAGCTTCTTCACCTTGTCTTTTGTCTCTTGACTTATTCCGGGGTAATCCTTTAGGGCCCGCGATACGGTAGAGCTTGAAATATTCAACAGGCGCGCGATATCTTTTATGGTAGCTTGGTGCGACTTCATAAATTGTACTTTTTGAATGATCCAAGTTACAGTATTTTCATGGATTTCGTATGCAGCGTTAAAAAAAATGTCTTAAGAAGGGGAGACTAATTTAGATGAGATACTTTTTTTTCTTAAAGGAAATCGTTTGCGGCGACGTTTGCATAAATAATTTTAGATTCTTTTTCACGATCTTTTTTGGTAGATTGTTTGGAAATGCATAGATTCAAAGAACATCCTAATGCAATGAGGACGTAAATTTTAGCAAAAGTTCCCCGAATTGTATTTTAAGGTCTTTTTATTTAACTTAAAAAATCTATCACTTGAAACAATAAATACCAATTAACATGAGAGTTTTATCTAAAGTATGGATGCTCGCCCTGCTGGTAGCGGGAGCATTCGCCTGTAACGATGTAGAACAGCCCAGTATTATTCAACAGACGGGGGCCTCTTTATTGTCTCCACCTTCGGCCCTTGTTCTTTCTGTCGATGAACGGGATGCTGAGTTTGTTTTTGAGGTGAGTCCTGCTGACTTCGGCGTGCCGAAAAGTGGAGTGATTTATACGCTTCAAATGGATGCTCCAGGGAATAATTTTCAAAATGCGGCGACATTAGTAGAAGGAACAACTACTGTGCTTACAGTTACGGCTGATGATATTAATCGACGTGTGCTCAGTAGAGGTTTAATGCCGAATGAAGCGGGTGAAATGGCTTTCCGCGTTCGCGCCACTGCAGAGGGCATGCCCTCACTGAATGGACCAGCTACGATGATTATGATCACTGCTTTTGCGGATGCGCTCGAGCTTCCTATGCTTCATGTTCCTGGTGATTATCAAGGTTGGAACCCTGCTAACATGAACACGGTGCTTTTTTCGGAGAATTCTGATAATGTTTTTACTGGTTTTGTTCACGTTTTAAGCGGTTCTGGCGAGTTTAAATTTACTCCTGAGCCGAACTGGGATGCGGATTTCGGTTCTGATGACGGGGAGACCCTAGTTCCAGGTGGAGGAAATATCGAAGTGGCCTCCTTCGGAACGCAGACTGTAACGGTCGACTTAAACGATATGACTTTCACGCTTGGAGATGTCTTCGTATGGGGAATTATCGGAAGTGCTACTCCTGGAGGCTGGGATTCAGAAACTCCTATGGGCTTTAATGCAGATGAAAATGTGCTCTCCATTACCTTAGACTTGGTCGAGGGTGAGATGAAGTTTAGAGCAAATCAAAATTGGGACTTTAACTATGGTGGTTCCGACGGTGAGCTAGAAGCAGACGGCGCTAATATCCCTGTGCCAGCGGCTGGAAATTACACGATCACCATGGATTGGAAAGTTCCTGGTCAGGTATCTTACGAGATCGTTAAAAATAATTAAATGGCAAAGCGCGCTATGCAGCCCTCTGTGTAGCGCGCTTTGTTTTTACAAGTAAACGCCCAAAATACATGAAACAGTTTTTACCCTTGCTGTTAAGCTTTTTCGTTTTACTCCCCTTTACACAGCTTCACGCTCAGGTAACCGTCAGCCCTGGTTTTCCTAGTGCAGAGCAGGAAATTACTATTCGATATGACGCCCGGCAGGGAACATCTAATTTAGTAGGAGAGTCTCCCGTATACATCCATATCGGTGCAGTGACAGCTGGTCCAAACAGCAGCACCTGGGCGAATGTGCCTTTTACCTGGGGAACTGCCGATCCTAATGCAGAAATGCGCAGAGTTTCCGGTGAAACGGATGTTTGGGAATGGACTTTTCGCCCCCGAGATCTGTTTACTGTCTCTTCGGAGACGCCTATTTTTCGTGTCGGCATGGTTTTTCGGAATGCTGCAGGAACACGTGAAGGAAAGTCTGAGACGAATAGTGATATTTTTATCAATTTAAGTCAAGGGTTTCAAGTTATTTTTGCTTCACCAACTCCAAATCAGCTGCTTACAGTGGGGGAGAGCGTAGACATTCTCTTGCAGAGCCCCGAGGAGGCAACTCTGAAACTTTTTCAGGACGGTAGCCAGGTGGCGCAAGCGTCAGACGCCACAAGTCTTGCTTACCGATTTACAGCGGAAGCCGAAGGTACCGTATTATTTCGTGCCACGGCAGAGGCGAATGGACAAAGCAGTGAGTCTGAATTACGCATCAATGTGGCAGGGCCTTCACCTGTACTGCCATTGCCCCAAGGGGCAAAAAAAGGAATCAACTACTTATCAGATACAGAAGTTCTCCTCGTTTTGGAGGCACCCAAAAAGAAAAATGTTTATGTGATCGGTGACTTTAACGACTGGCAGGTGCTTCCTGATTTTCAGATGGCTGTAGATCCTACAGGAGAGCTATTTTGGTTGAAGATTACAGGCTTGGAGCCGGCGAAGCCTTATATATTTCAATATTTGGTAGATGGTCAGATCCGAATCGGGGATCCCTATGCCGATATGACTTCTGATCCCTTTCATGATCAAGAGATCATAAATGAAAATCGGCATCCGGGGGTACAGCCTTTCCCGGAGGGCAAAACCAGCTTCCAAGCAACTTATTTGCAGACAGCTCAGACCCCTTACGAGTGGAAATATACCACCTATAAGAAGCCAAAAACTGAGGAGCTCATTATCTATGAACTTCTTGTTCGGGATTTCGACGATCGACGCACCTATGAAGCTGTGATCGAACGTCTGGATTATCTGAAAGAACTGGGCATCAATGCGATCGAGTTAATGCCCATAAAGGAATTTGAAGGAAATATCTCTTGGGGCTATAACCCTTCCTTCTTTTTCGCTACAGATAAGTACTATGGGACGAAGAACGATTTGAAGCGCCTTATCGATGAAGCGCATAAGCGGGATATGGTGGTGCTTTTGGATATGGTTTTAAACCACGCCTTCGGCCAAAGTCCATTTGTGCGCTTGTATAACGATGGCGATTTCGGTGCGCCTACACTCGATAACCCTTGGTTAAATCGGGTAGCGAAGCATCCGTTTAATGTCGGATATGATTTTAACCATGAAAGTCCCTACACTCAGGCATTTGTGGATTCTGTAAATCATTACTGGCTATCGGAGTACCGATTTGACGGTTACCGTTATGATTTAAGTAAAGGTTTTACACAGGTGAATTCGGGAGATGATGTTGGATTTTGGTCACAGCGCGATGAATCTCGGATACGCATTTGGAAAAACATTTACGATACGGTGAAAAAAGATTTTCCGGATTCTTATCTCATTCTCGAGCACTTTGCAGATAATTCCGAAGAGCGTGAGCTGGCAGATTATGGCTTACTTTTTTGGGGAAACATGAATTTTGATTTCCGTGAAATGGCGAAAGGAAATGCCCGTAATTTCGACTACGGATATTTTAAAACGAGAGGTTGGGCGAAAAACAATCTGGTCTCATACATGGAAAGCCACGATGAAGAGCGAACTATGTGGGAGTCGCTGATCAATGGCCGTACCTCTCCTATAAATATTCGAGAGTTAAATAATGCCGTTAATAGAAATCAATTATTGGCTGCGTTTTTCTTTGCTATTCCGGGCCCTAAGATGCTATGGCAGTTTGAGGAATTCGGTTATGATTTGGAGTTAAATAACGATCGACTGGGCATTAAGCCGACACGCTGGGAGTATTTAGACGATCCAGAACGGCAACGATTGTTCTTCTTGTATCAAGAAATGATGCGTTTAAAAAATGACTACAATTTCTTTAATCAGCCTGAAGATGTACAGTTAGCTCTCTCAGGAAGTAGCATCAAACACATTACCATTCGTGATGAGGAAACGGATATCGTGCTTTATGGTAATTTTAGCCTTACTGCGGCTAATACAGTCACAGTGACTTTTCCTTACGATGGAACATGGTATAATCATTTTACAGGAGAAGCGGTTACTGTGACAGGAGGTACGCGTACCATCCGTCTGCGGCCGAGCGAATTTATTCTTTACACAAGTACACCTCTGCCTACTCCTCAGGAATCTATTTTAATGACCGATGTGATTACGAGTATTGAAAATCAAGAAGTGGATCAGACAGGGTTCAAATTGTATCCAGTTCCTGCTACCACCGTGCTGAACGTAACGCTCCCAGAAACCATGCAAGCTTTCACCTATCGGGTTATCGATGTTACCGGAAAAGTAATGAATGAAGGACATTTCGTCAATCAAGGTGATAATTTAGCGATAGATGTACGGGAATTTCAATCAGGACTTTATATCTTTGAAATCTTTGATACCAGAGGTATCCATAGAAAAAGATTTTTAAAAAAATAATTTAACCTCGATTATCATGAAATTCAAACCAGGCGTGAAGTACGGACAAGAGCTAAAAGACCTTCTTGACTATGCGAAAGAAAGTGAATTTGCCTTACCTGCAGTAAATGTTATTAATACCAGCACAGTTAATGCAGTATTAGAAACGGCAAAAAAGGTCAATTCTCCAGTCATCATTCAGTTTTCTAATGGTGGTGCACAGTTTTTCGCAGGTAAGGGGCTCGACAATAGCCAGCAGCAGGCATCTGTGGCTGGTGCTATCTCTGGTGCTCAGCACGTACATCGCATGGCAGAAGCTTATGGGATACCTGTCATCCTGCATACCGATCATGCAGCGAAAAAATTGTTGCCCTGGATAGACGGCATGCTGGCAGAAGGGGCGGCATATTACGAAGCCTTCAAGCGTCCTCTGTATAGCTCCCACATGTTGGATCTTTCGGAAGAGTCTTTAGAAGAAAATATCAGCACCTCGGTGGCCTACTTTGAGAAGTTTTCTAAGCTCGGGATGGCTATCGAAATTGAGCTTGGTGTTACGGGTGGCGAAGAGGATGGCGTCGATAATACATATGTCGATAGCTCCAAGCTGTACACACAACCCGAAGAGGTGGCTTACGCATACGAAAAATTAAAAGAGGTAAGTGATCTGTTTACTGTGGCAGCAGCCTTCGGAAATGTACATGGCGTGTATAAACCAGGAAATGTCTCCCTGCAGCCGATTATTTTGAAAAACTCTCAAGATTACATCAATGAGAAGTTTGGTACAAGCGGAAAACCTGTTTCTTTCGTATTCCACGGAGGCTCAGGTTCCTCGGTAGAAGAAATTCGTGAGGCAAATAGCTACGGATCTATCAAAATGAACATCGATACCGATATGCAGTGGGCGTTTTGGGAAGGGGTTCAACAGTATTACACGAAAAACGAGGGATACTTGAAGTCACAGCTAGGTAATCCGGAGAGCGCAGATGGCCCGAATAAGAAGTACTATGATCCACGTGTTTGGTTGCGTAAAGGAGAGGAGAACTTTGTGAAACGTCTGGAGGTAGCTTTTGATATGCTAAATGCAGTAAACCGTAATTAAGTAAATTGAAGTTTTAGTGGAAAAGCCGCTCTTTCGGGTGGCTTTTCTTTTTCATAGCGCAGCCTTCCGATAGGAAGAGAGAACCTACAGCGATTATAACAGTTAAAAAACTATGAAAAAATTTAGCGGTCTTTGTGCCCTAGTATGGATAGCCATGACTTTTGCCTGTCAACATAAAGGAGAGCAAGAGGTTAAAAATCACTGGCCGCAGGCCGGGATTACCTATGAGATTTTTATTCAATCATTTTTTGATTCGGATGGAGATGGTATTGGTGACATAAATGGTGTCCGCAGGAAATTAGATCATGTAAAAGAACTGGGCGCCAATGCCATTTGGTTTATGCCTATCATGCCCTCTCCTAGCTATCACAAATATGATGTGACGGATTATTTAGATGTTCACCCCGATTACGGGACACTTGAGGAGTTTAAAGCACTTGTCAAAGAGGCGCAGCAAAAAGATATAAAAATCGTTATTGATTTAATTATCAACCATACCTCCAGTGAACACCCTTGGTTCTTAGAGTCCAAAAAGGGACGTGATAATCCTTACAGAGATTATTATGTTTGGGCTCAAAAAGATACTATTGCAGACTTTATTAATAAAAAAACCATTACGCGCGATAGTGACAACATCCGGCAGTGGCATGATCCGGGTATTGGAGAGGACTTTTACTATGGATTCTTTATAGGAGGTATGCCTGATTTAAATTTCGATAATCCGAAGGTACGTGAAGAGATTTATGCTATCGGCGCCTTTTGGTTAGAGGAGGTCGGCGTGGATGGTTTTCGCCTAGATGCTGCCAAGCATATCTTTCCAGATGATAGACCGGAAGACAATCATGCTTTCTGGAAAGAATTTCGCGATAGGATGACCGCCATCAAGTCTGATGTTTATTTGGTCGGAGAAGTGTACGATATGAAAGAGGTCGTGGCGCCTTATTTGCCGGGTTTGCCTGCGTTGTTTAATTTCGATTTTCATTACACGCTTGTGGAAGCCTTCGAAAAAGAAGATGGACAGCTACTGGTAAATCGACAAAAAGAGATTTTAGACTTCTACCAAGGCATTACGGATGATTTTATAGATGCAACCTTTAGCTCTAATCACGATCAACCTCGCCTACTGAATAAGCTGCAAGAAGATCCAAAAAAACTCAAGCAAGCGATCACAATACTAATGAGTATGCCCGGCGCGCCTTACTTGTATTATGGAGAAGAGATAGGAATGCTTGGCCTTAAGCCTGATGAGCAGATTCGAGAGCCTTTCTTATGGGATATTAAAGCCAATGATAAGGGGCGAACAACTTGGATAGAGGCCCTATACAGCACGGACGAAACAGTGACACCACTGGCCATTCAAAGGTCTATGTCTAGCTCTTACTTTAATTTCTATAAAGAGATTATTCGCCTGCGCAATACACATGATGTGCTGGCACTGGGGGATTTAGGTCAAGTAAACCAAGAGGCCTTTAAGGCAGAGAAAAGTTTACTCGCCTACACGAGAAATTATAAGGGCACGACCTACTTAATTTTACATCAACTGGCAGATAAAACGCTGGAGTTTGCACTTGATACCCTGGGTATTCAAGTAGAAAAGGCTGTTTACAGTCTCCAAGAGGCTACGCTAACGAATGGGCAACTACGGATTCCTGGTCAGGGAAGCATCATCCTTGCTCTGGAGGACTAATCAAGTATGATTAAACCAGCTAGAAGAATTCATTGAAATGGATCTTCAGACCTTAATAGTAGCGTTGCTTCAGAGATAGAGACAAGCGATAAAAAAAGTGCATGCACTATAAGTGATGCACTTTTTACTTTTTAAGGGGATCTGATGCCACTTATTTATCTTTTGAATAGCGTTAAGGGGTTAAAAAACGCCAATCTCCTTTGAAGTCTTGTGGAATATCGCCCTGCATACGAGCGCGCAGAAGTGCGATAGGTGTATAATTTTGTCGAATGAAGAAATCATGAAACTCCTTTTCCGTCATGGTTCCCTCTTCGACCATTTCTGTACGCAACTGCTGTACTTGGATGCCACCGATCATGTAGGCGAGCTGGTATAAAGGTCCATAGCTCCCCTCAAAAGACCTCCTTACTTCTGCTTCAGCATTTGCCCGCTCATGTCCCACACGATCTACGAGGAAGTCAATGCACTGCTGAGGCGTCCACTCGCCTAGATGGTATTTTAAGGAGAAAATGATGCGCGCAGCTCGATGCATACGCCAAAACAGCATGCCAATTTTATCCTCCGGGGTGGCGGCAAAGCCTTTGTCCCAAAGGTTGAACTCCCAGTAAAGGGTCCAGCCTTCCACCCAAAAAGGGGTGTTGAAAAGCCTTCGATGCGGAAAGTGTCGCTGATTCATGTACTGCTGCAGGTGATGACCGGGAATAAGCTCATGATGTACCACAGCCCGTGCGAAGTGCGGATTATTTCCTCGAAGGCTCATGAGCTTGTCAGCGTGTGACATTTCGGAGGTCGGGTAAGCGATTAAGATACTCTCTCCACCTAAGAAAAAAGGGCTCACACGCTGCCGTTCTGCAGACAGCATGGTCGTTCTCCAGGATTCGATAGCCATATCTGGAAGGCTGATCAAATCATTTTCTTGAACATAAGTGATCGCCTCCTCCGCCATTTCCACCACATGCTGCGGCCAGTCACCAGGAGGTAAATACTGGTTTTTTACAGATTCTAATGCTTCTGCCCAGTTCTTTCCGTATCCCAAATCCTGTGAGGCTTTCATCATTTCTGCCTCGCACCAAGCATATTGCTTTTCTCCTTCACGAATAAGCTCTTCTGCACTGTAGGGGATCATGTTTGCGGCGAGTTCCCGATCGATGGCAGCTTTGCCGATAGGCAAACCAATAATACCAGAACCGTCATCTTTTACACTCGTGGAGGAATAATGCACCTCTAATGCCTTGGCATAGCCATCCGCCCGCTTAGCAAGCTCCTCCATAGGTTTTTTCAGCCACCAGGTAAAGGCCGGGTCGTAGTCAAAATAAAACTGATAAGCCTCTTCTACGCTACGTTTGAAAGCACGCACAACCTGTGCAGCCAGAGCTGCTTGTTGCCAAGAGGAATAAGGGGGGCGCTTAGGGAGTGCAACCTGTTTTTGGCCGATGGCCTGGGCTGCCGCGTGAAACTGCTCCGCTAAAGCTGCAGCATCGGGCTTCTTCGCACGCTTACGTTTCTGTATAAAATCCTGTAAGTCGGCATCAAAGTCAAGCACTTCAGCGACTTGCTGAAAGGCAGCGTAGGCATCCTGATGCGCCTTTAACTTCATCGTTAGATGGTTGCGAAACAGCTGATAGTCCATCTTATCGTCGATGCTCAAGGTAGCATAATCGATTTTCTTTAATTCCTCCAGCCAGTCGGTGTAGAGCCGCTCGAAACGATCGAAATAGGCCACCGATAGACTATTCGGGTAGAGTCTGCCTAGCGCCCCCACATCTGCCTGATAGGTAGTTATGAGCGGTACCAGTGTACTGGCATGCGCTGCCAGCATGAAAAGAAACAATAGGATGCTGAAGAGCATTTTTTTCATGGGTATCACAAGATGTTTATGCTTCCAAGAAAGAAAAAAGGCACAGGAGGAACAAGGGATTTTAGACAAGCGGGGTAGCTGCAGTGCAAAATGAAAAGCGGGCTACAAACATGCGCTGTCCGGCCCGTTTTTCCTTTATTGGTTTCCAGCCTGTGGGCTGCTGCTTCTCCAAAGAGGCCACATGCCATAAGGCCAGGATAAGAATCAAATTAAGTAGATAAAATTTTCGCGATACGGAAATCATCTTCATCTACCTCTTTATCATCTACGATCGCTTTGGTGATAGGAGTGAAAACAATTTTATTATTGATAATACCCGCCATGACATCATACTTGCCTTGCATCAGGCCTTCCACTGCCGCCACACCGAGTTTACTAGCTAAAACGCGGTCGAAGGAGCTAGGAGATCCCCCTCGCTGTAAATGCCCCAAGATGGTCACTTTGATATCAAAGTAAGGCAGGTGTTTCTGTACTTTTTCTGCGATCTCTACGGCCCCGCCACTTTTTCCACCTTCGGCTACGATCACAATGTTCGACTGCTTCATCGCCTTCGTACGTGCCTTGAGACGGTCTACGAGCTTTTCGATCGGCATCTTTTTTTCTGGTATTAAAGTCGCTGCCGCCGCGGACCCAATACCCGCATTAATGGCGATAAAGCCTGCATCCCGCCCCATCACTTCAACAAAAAATAGGCGATCATGAGAAGTCGCCGTATCCCGAATTTTATCGATGGCCTGAATGGCCGTGTTGCAGGCCGTGTCAAAACCTATAGTTAAATCTGTTCCTGAAAGATCGTTATCAATCGTCCCAGGTAAGCCTATCGCCGGAATTCCGAACTCCTGAAAAAAGAGATGCGCTCCTGTTAAAGAACCATCTCCGCCGATCACCACTAGGGCATCAATTTGATGCTTCTTAAGGTTTTCGTAAGCCTTTTGGCGACCCTCCGGGGTACGAAATGCCGCCGAACGGGCTGATTTTAAAAAGGTACCCCCTCGCTCTAAAACATGAGCGATATGCCGGCTCTCCAGCCGTTTAATGTCATTCGCGATCATCCCTTCGTATCCGCGATAGATGCCGAACATCTCTAAGTTATAGTAAAAACCAGCACGCACAGTAGCGCGAATCGCCGCATTCATGCCAGGAGCATCTCCTCCTGAGGTTAAAACACCGATTCTTTTTATTACTTTAGTTTCCATGAAGTTTCAGTTGAAGTCCATTAAAGATTAAATCCGCCGTAGCCGGATTAGTGGCCAAAGGAATATTATGCACATCACATAAGCGGAGGAGCATTTGTACATCCGGCTCATGTGGATGCTTGTCAAGTGGGTCTCTGAAAAATACGACGATAGCAATTTCCTTTTGTGCTGCCATGGCCGCTATCTGGGCATCCCCTCCTAGAGGTCCAGAAAGTAATTTCTCCACTTGAAACCCTGCTTTTTCGATATGGGTGCCCGTGGTGCCCGTGGCACAAAGGGTGATGTCAGCATGATGGAGCAGCTCCTTAAAGCCACCTAAAAAATGCACCATGTCTGCTTTCTTGCCATCATGGGCGATTAAAGCAATTTTCATATGTCTGTTAATAGGTCTAATAGGTTGGCCAAATTTACAAAAAATAAATGGCCTTCCCCTTATCCATTACCAAATCATAACCTATAATTTTTTAATCCCAAGCGGTATTATTCTCTTCCTCTCCCTCTGCGCTGCATATCTGAGAGATGCCGCATGAAATCCCGATTGATTCCCATCAAAATAAACCGTTGCTTCGGGTCTAACACCTCTTGCATCTGTTGCATAAAATTAATTTCCAGTGTTTGCATCGTTTGCTGATGCTGGAGTTTACGTTCAATTACTTGATCGATTTCTTTCTCCGTTAATTTGTCGGGATTTCGATTTGTCAGCGCTCGAATTTCACGGATTTCTGCGTTTCGCTGCTCTTGATAGGTATTGTATAAGGGCCAGAAACGAGAAGCTTGCTCAGCATTAAGTGCTAGGCGGTTCGTGAAGAAGGCTACGCGTGCAGCCTCGAGTCGCTCACTTTGGCTACCCAGCTCCGAAGAACTGCGTTCCTGACCCGCACCCTGACCCGGGCCACGCTGTGCCATTACCTCTACACTGCCTATTCCGATAAAAAGAAAGCAGACAAATCCTATAAATTGTAACTTATTCATAACCATCTATATCCAAGGTATTAAAATCAATCTCCCATTCGGAAAGCCCATATTCATCGTGGACCACTTCCTCTAAAAGACCTACAGGATCATCACTCCAGTCCAGTATATCCTCTTCGGTAAAGGAAAGATCATAAAGCCAAAACTGGTCTTCCACACTGCTAAATAGATAGTAGTTGTCATCCGCTACCAAGGACTCCCGGTCCTTCGCCCACCAGCTCAAGCCGATCCCAAGCAGTAATATCGCTGCCAGCGACCAGTTGCGCAGCGCTAACAAGCGCTCCTGACGCTGCTGCCGTGCCCGTGTGGCAGGGTAAAGTCCTTCGAAATATCCCTCTGGGGGAGTGGCCCATTGTGGTGATTTGTTTGCTTGCATCATATCTTTAGACAGGGAGTATTTGCTCAGGTTTATTCTTCTTTTACACTTACCTCAATTTTTTTTACCGCATGGTGGTAGCTTGCCTTCAAACTCCCCACACTAGTGCCTGTAATTTCGGCTATGGCTTCATAGCTTAAATCGTCGTAGTACCGCAACTGAAAGACGAGGCGCTGTTTGTCCGGTAGCGTAAGTAGCGCCCGCTGTAAACGGCGCTCCACTTCATCTCCATCAAACTCAGAAGCATGCTGCACATACCGCGCCATCTCTTCCTCATGGTTGGAGCTAAAAAACAGTAACCGCCGCTTCTTTTTTTCTAAAAAATTTAAAGACTCATTGACCGCGATGCGGTAGAGCCAAGTGTATAAACTCGACTGCCCCTCAAAACGCCCGATATTCCGCCATGCCTTTAAAAAGGTCTCTTGAAGGACGTCATCCGCATCCTCATGAAGCAGCACCATTTTACGTATAAGTGCATATAAACGAGCCTGATAGCTGGAAACCAGTAGTCTACAGCCTTTTTCATATGTGGCCGGAGACTGAATCAAGGCGAGTAAAGTGGCATCATCAAGCTGCATCTACCTGCTTGGATAGCGAAAAAGAAAAAAGGTTTAATTCACCCAAAGGTATTTCGGCTAGATCTCTAAAATATAATCTAAAATTCCCGCATTTTTACCCTTCGGCCGTGTCACTAAAAGCGGGAAACGATCGTTAAGTTGAATCAAGCGCTCGGCCATCGAACCGATAAAGAGCGCAGTGGCAGCCGTACGCCCTTTTACCCCAATGATGATGCTATCCGCCTGTATCTCTTTGGCCTTCTCTAAAATGTCTTCCACCGGATCCTCATCCTCATCCTTTGTGTACACGGGTGTGACCTGAATGCCTTTCGTATCGATTTTTTTTATAAATTTTTTAAAATTGATCTCAGCATGCATGCGCATAATCTCCGAAAATTCTTGGTACGATTTACCCGTAAAATGATAACCAGATGGAACTGTAAACACATTTTGACAGGTAATATGGGCGGCATCCCCGTAGCGGGCAGCGATCATGATGGCTTCCTCCATGGCATCGCGTGAATAGTCTGAAAAATCGCTGGGCACCAGTATGCGGTCCATCTTCGGCTGACTACCCTCAGGAATGATCAGTAAAGAACAGGAAGCTCTGCGGGCCAGACGCTGGGAAATGACGCCCGTTCCGTGCAAAGTCGTTTTACGCCCTACTAAAATCATGTCTGCAGACTTTTCATGCGCTAGCTTCAGGATTTTTTTCGAAAGCTGCCCATCTTTTACGATAAAAGAGATGGAAGAAGAGGCCTGAAAATGGCGCTCCACCTGCTCACGCATCTGCTGCTTCCGCTCATCGATCATCTTTTCTATTAAATTCGGGAATTCCTTCAGCACCTCTTTAGGAATGTTTAAATGCCGGATGATCGTCGTGAAATAAACTTTTTTCGTGCTGTTCGCTTCTGCGATAAAGGAAGCAAACCGAATAAGCGTCTCGTCCAGGCTAGTTAAATCCAGACAGACAATTAATTTTTTGATTTCGTACATAGTAATAGGTGAAAACCATACAAAATTACGCTTTTAACGCATAATAGCCTTACAAATGAAATAATACTTGTATACTTTCTTTTCTTTACGTTTTCTGTTCTGTAAATGTGTTTTTCCAAATTTCATCAGTCCGAGGAAATTTAGTCCGTATAGGGAATCCGTACAGGACAAGTAAGTAGCCTTTCTGTTTCTAGCCCATCAGAAAGATAGTGAAAATCTTTAAATTCTATAGGGCGCACGAACAGAAGAGAATACGTGTTGAATAGTACGGCGACCTAGAGCCGCTGACAGGAAAAAGTAGCAACTCGAAAACAGCAAGCCAGTAATTTTCGTATATTTGTACAGAACCTGGGTTGACGACATGTTCAAACTTCACAATTTAATAAAAATACCGAGTGAAGTCCCTTTCAAAAACAGGCCTCACTTCCTTCGGGAAGCCTCGTTTGGTAAACAAGCAGGTTAACAGTGGACGTTTGCGATCTCCGGACAGCTCAAATCTTGTCAGTATGGAGGTTTGTAACACTCTGTAAGCCCAGGTTTTATTTTTTATTCCTTCCTAAAATATCTTTTGGCCAGAGGCCTACCCACCAAATTCCCACACCATAAACGAGGGCCGCTATACTTGCCTGAAGGAGGATGTTCAACCAAGCAGGCAGCATCCATTCTTTTAGTAGTACATGGGGAAGTAGTGCTAGTAGACTGATCATCAGTAGATAAAGCTGATTAATAGAGAAAGGGTGCAGCCGCATTTTGGCATAGAGAAACCAAGCTTTTAATCCATTAAAGCCCAACATAGCTAAAAAGCTGGCGAAGGCCGCTCCCGAAATGCCGTAAGTGGGGATGAATAATATATTAAAGCCAACTACAGCCACGCTCATCAGGAGGGTGGCAACCAAATTAAAGCGGTAAAATTTAGAGTATACGATGATTTCTCCATTCAGCGAAAAGAGACCATCGATCAATTTGGCGGAGCCGATCCAAAAAACCACCCACTTCCCTGCGCGATAGACCTCAGCATTCGGGATATAGGCGTAGATGCTGTCCAAACAGACCCAAATTAAGATGAAAACCAGTAGTGCCAGTAGGGCAGGAGTCACTCCCATTCGTGTATACAGTTGCGCTATCGCCGCGCGGTCGTCCTGCTGCATGTGCTGGGAAATCGCGGGAATATGCACCTGAGAAAGTACCCTGCGTGGCAGCTCGATGACCACAGCCATACTAAATCCGATCGCATAGACTGCGGTAGCTTCTAAACCGATTAAACTGCTGACCATCAGGCTATCCACGCGAGAGACGATGATGCCTCCTGCAGCCCCCAGCATGGTGATAAGGCTGTAGGTAAGAAACGTGGGAAGGCTTAAGGGTGCAGAGCTCTCGGTAGGCTTAGCTGCTGTCTGCGGAAGGACTGCGGTGGATTGACGGAGCAGATAAAGCACTAAGAAAATGCTGTTCACAGCATAAATGACCGCTAAGCCTAGGCAGGTTTGGTCGAAATCAAGAAAGCCCAAATAGTAGCTGAGGCCCAAGCCAAAAGTCATCAAGCGTATGCCTACATCCCGGAAGAAGGTAGGCATGGCCATTTTAAAAAAACTAGCTGAAAGCGCCTCTAGCAGTGTGACGCACAGCGCAAAGAAGAGTAACAGCTTGGTAGCTGTTAGCTGCCCGAGTAAGGCCGCCGCGTTTTGGCTGAAGGCTTGCGTAAGTGCCGTGTCGAAAACCTGGAAAGCAAGTAAAACAAGAAGAAACCCGAACGCGGAGAGCCCAAAACTCATGATCAAGAGACGCCGTGGCTGGCTGCGGACGGTGGGGAAAAATCGGATGAGACCATTCGCTGCACCCAGCTGCGCAAATGGCACCAGCAGCAAGCCAAAATCCTGTACGGCGCGGAAGGTGCCGAACTCCTCCGGACTAAAAATAAAGGGCAAAAGCCAAAGTAAATTGATGTAGCCGATGACCACTCCAGCATAAGAGGAGAGCCCGGTAAGTAGGCTTTGGCGCTTTAAGTCCTGCATGGTTAGGGTTTGATAATCAAATTACTAAATGCTGGAAGTTTTCCGAGTGGCTCCAGCCTACCCCGTAGCCCCACGCGCTCAAACCGGGTGTAACCCAGCGTTTGTAGATAGCCCACTAGCTCCTCTGCGGTGTAGCCTGCAGCAGCACAGGCTTTCTTATTCACTTCCAGTAGCAGGGTGGGGAGGTGCTTCCGAAGGGTCTGTTCAGCGCCTTTTAATGCAGCTAACTCCGCTCCCTCTATATCGATTTTTACGAAGTCCACGTGCTTTATGCCTTGTCTTTTACAGACACTGTCTAACGTATCCAGCTCGATCACTTCCAGAGGCTGCTGATGCTGCGCATCTTGAAAAAGGGTATTCACACCTTCATTCGCCCCCGCCCGTGTGTAGAGCATCTGTCGCCCCGCAGTCTCGGCCAGTCCGAGGGGTAGGCAGACGATCCTTTCGTCGAAAGCGGGGTTTAAGGACACATGTGTGCAAAGCTGTGAAAAAAGAGGGGGGAAGGGCTCGAAGGCATAGACCCTACCCGCAGGACCCACCTTGCGGGCGGCCCAAAGCGTATACTCCCCTTGGTTGGCACCGATGTCCAGCACGGTGTCTCCCGGCTTTAGCACCCTTTCCATCGCAAAAATAGGAGCCCAATCGTGCGATCCACGCCAGTACATCGCCGCTCCCATCTGTTGCTCCGGCTGAATGTCAAAAGTCACCCCCCGAAAGGAGTAGCGGCGATTCTCCTTTCGCTTATCCACTTGAAAAAACAAGAGACGAAGTGCCTTGGCGATAAAGTACCCTCCAGGAATCCAGTAAACATTTCGGGCAAGTTTGGCTGCTAACTGTTCCATCATATCCGTATCGCTTCTTGTAATTGTTCTCCGCGCAGCGCGCTATCGAAATAGTGTTTTGCTCTGTTTTGCGCCTGCTGGCGCAAAGTCCCCCAGGCTTCCTGCTCACCTTCTATCTGCTGCCAGAGTGCCTCCCAGGCGAATAAGGTTCGGTAGGGCAATAGGTACCCGCTTTCCCCCACGATGTGGGGCAAATGCATGGTGTTCGCTACGATAGGCAGGCAACCTGCGGCCATAGCCTCTACCAGCGCACAACCGAAGCCTTCAAACAGGGAAAGTTGGAGATAAAATCCACTGCAGCGGTAAAGATCGCGCAAGGATTCAGCTTCCAGTCGCCCCAGAAGATACACATTCGCAGGCATTTTCGTGAATCCCGCCGACGGTAGGCCGGCAATATGAAAGGTGTAGGCCGGCATCTGACGGGCGATTTCAAAAATAAAGTCTAGGCCTTTCAGGTACTCCTGACCTGGCCCCATCACTGCTGCGAACTGCTTTTCCTGTCGCGGAAGCGGGTGGGGCGCAGCCCAAAACCGGGTGGCTACTCCCTGCCGAATAATGGCCACGGGGCTAAGTAAATTCGGAAAATGGGCATAGAGGCCTTGCTGTCGCTTTTGGAGCTCTGGCTCGAAATGTAGCTCCGTCCAAACTAGGGCGCTGGAAACAGGGAAAAGTGCCGTTGCCCATTTAAGACTCCAGTAGATCGCATGGCGCAAGAGAGGGATACGAAGACTACCATATCCCACTTCAGGCAGTGCGGCCACATCCGTGCCATGCAACACGATGTAAACGGGCTTCCCGTACCACTTGCCCAGAAGGGTGGGAAGGAAGGACCAATAGCCTGCAAACTGTACTAGCACATAGTCTACCTGCGCTAGCCGCTGCAGCAGAAAAACCCCTTGCCCTAGAAAATTTTTAACCGCTTTTCGTTTATCCGTCCAGGGGCGGACATCTTGCAGCACTTCAAAATACTTTTCCAGCTGTGCTTGGTCTTCTCGAATAAAACTGCTTGCCTGCGGAAAGATATGCAGTAGTTTAGGCCGCATGCGTCTTAGCTTTTGACCGAAGGTCTACCACCAGTGCTCCGAGTAAGAGCAAGACGCTAAGGTACTGGAAGACGACCAGCAGGGTCTTCGTGCCGAAATAACTCTTTGGTTCGAAGCGCATACTAATTTCATAGCTGCCTTCCGGTAGATTGAGGCCCCGGAGCAGGTAGTTGACCCGATAAATCGGCAGTTCTGCACCATTCACCTCCGCGATCCAGCCTTCCGGATAGTGAATTTCAGAAAAGACTGCTAGGCCGGCTTTTTCCACCTTGGCGGCATAGCGCAAGCGATCGGGTCGGCTATCCAGGAGCTCCAGCGTGCCCGCTCCTGGCGAAAGGGCCTCTTGCTGGCGGGTATCCATCACGGCCACCGTAGCGGTGTTCATACGTGTAAGTTTCTCCATTTCTTCCTGTGCACTGCTGACATGCACTACCTCACGAGGGAACCATGCAGGCCCCAAGGCGCGAGGATTCCGAAATACATTTTGTTCCGAGCGGCCTGCCATCAGGTAGCGGGTATTTAGCATATTTAGGATGGGAAGATCCTGATAGTTAAACTGACCCTCCTGTGCGGCGAGGATAAAGTTATCGATTTCAGGGCTTATTCCGACTTCGATAAGCTCTTGGTAGCGACGCATTTTTGCCCCGTGGTAACCCCCGATACTGGCAAATCGGTAAGAGGTGCGGGCTTCATTAAAGGGATTTTCAAGATTGAAGACGCGGAAATATCCCTTATCCTCAGCGATTTTTTTATCGGCGGGCGTTTCGCTAAAGAAGGAGGCGGCAGGGCTCGTACGCATGGCTTCTTCTCCCAGGTAGCGCTTGTTTATGATCCATAAATCCACAGTCAAGATGAGCACCATCAGTCCTATGCCGATTTCACTTTGCAGCTTATTTTTCCAAATCGCCCACAGCAGTGCGGCGCTTCCGAGTATCATCAAAAGGCTAGAAAAGGCACTGCGCAGGAAGAGGCTGCGGCGGTCGGCCCGCAAGGCATCCACTAACCAATCCGGCAGATTCCCATCTACTTTCCCTCTAAAATCGAGGAACAGGGCACCGAATAGCAAAAACACAAGGGGTACAGCCACCATGATAGCCAGCCCTTGATAGCGCTTTTTCTCCGGGTAGCTTCCCGCTAAAAACTGTTCTGCGCCGAGTGCACCGAGAACAGGAATAGCGAAAAGAGTGATGCTGAGCGCCATGGTGACAGCCCTGAATTTATTATAACCGGGTAAATAATCGAATAAGAAGTAGTTGACACTGCTTAAATTGGCACCTAGGGCCAAAACAATCCCTGTCAGCGCCATACCCAAAAAGATCCAGCGGTAGTTTTTTTCAGCGAAAAGCAGACCGAGAATAAAGAGGCCCAGCATGAGTGCTCCTCCGTAAATCGGACCTCCCGTGCCAGGCTGGTCTCCCCAGTAGGTCGGCGCCCCGGAGGTGAAGCCGCGGATCTGAGCGCCATCCGCGCCTTGTTGTCGTAAAACCTGTTCTGACTGGCTATCGGGCCGCAGGGCTTCCATACTACCCCCTCCGTAAAGATAGGGCACCAGGAGGGTAAAGGTTTCTAATTTCCCCTGTGACCAGTTAAAGGCATAGGCTTTCCCGAGCCCACTTTCACCTTCCTGCTGCTCTCCGGGGAGATTGGCGGCACCCCGTGTAGAGTAAGTGCCGTATTCGAGGACGGTGGCGATGCGGGTGCTGTTCGCACCAAAGGCGATGCCTGCTGCCAGTACCAGTACACCGATAGTGGCTCCCATCTGTGGAGCCTGTTGACGGCGCAGTCCTTGAATGAGGCGTGGGATCCCATAAATCAGGATGATAAGCAAGGTGTAATAGGTGATCTGCAGGTGATTGAATTTCAGCTGTAGCATCAGTGCAAAGGCAAAGAGGGCCATGCCGAGCAGCGTTTTGCGCTCGAAAACCAGATGCATTCCGGTGAAAATAAGCGGTATCAAGCATATGGCCCATATTTTCGCATTATGGCCGGCGTCTAGACTGATGAGATGAAAGGTGTTAAAGGCAAATGCGATCGCGCCAAGTGCAGCGATGCTGGGGCGGATGCGAAAGCTGAGCAGCAGGATATACATGCCTATCATGCCGATAAAAAGACTGTTGACAGGATGTGGCAGGCCGAGGCTGATGCCTTTTAAAACAGCATTTGTGATGTCGCCGGGCACTTCCAAGCTCACCAGGTAGGCGGGCATCCCTCCAAAGAGGCGGTTAGTCCAAAGCAGCTGTTCTCCTGTAGCTTCCCGGTGGTCTAAAATTTCCTTTGCACCACCTTCCCACTGTAAGATGTCGTTTTGGAAGATAATTTTATCGTCGAACACGAGAGGAGAAAAATACACGAGCACCAGCAGGTAGAAACCGATAAGGCTGAGGGCATGTGGAAGAATGGAGCGAAAATGATTAGGGGACATGTCTTGTTTTGGCATTTGCTTCGCAAAATAAATAAATTCCTACTAGGATTCCCGCCATCGGGCAGGAAATAGGCGATCGGGCAGGTAATTCTTGCTTTCAGCAGGATTAGAAATAGTTTTTGCTTATTTTTGCAGGAAAAGAATTTCGCGACATGTTTGATAATTTAAGTTATAAATTAGACCGGGCGTTTAAAACGCTGAAAGGTACCGGAAAAATTACTGAAATCAATGTTGCCTCCACGGTGAAAGAAATCCGTCGGGCGCTCATCGACGCCGATGTTAACTATAAGGTAGCCAAGGAGGTAACAGACACCATCAAACAAGAAGCACTCGGGCGAGACGTGCTCATCGCCGTATCTCCGGGCCAGCTATTGGTTAAAATCACCCAAGAGGAACTAACCAAGCTCATGGGGGGTAAGAAAGAGGACATCAACTTGCAGGGAGATCCTGCTGTCGTGTTGATCTCCGGTCTTCAGGGTTCTGGTAAGACGACTTTTTCCGGGAAATTAGCAGGTCAGTTAAAAAAACAGGGCAGGCAGGTATTGTTAGTGGCCTGTGATATTTACCGTCCTGCGGCGATCGATCAGCTAAAGGTGCTGGGAGAGCAAATCGGCGTAGAGGTGTATGCGGAGCCTGAAAATAAAAATGCCCTAGAAATCGCCAGTCGTGCGATCACACA
Source organism: Nitritalea sp. (assembly GCF_054166705.1). Taxonomy (NCBI): domain Bacteria; kingdom Pseudomonadati; phylum Bacteroidota; class Cytophagia; order Cytophagales; family Cyclobacteriaceae; genus Nitritalea; species Nitritalea sp. The sequence goes on along the minus strand of NZ_JBSZCV010000006.1, from coordinate 222,932 downwards.
TGCGAAAAAGACAGGTAAAAAGACAGTAATCGTCGATACCGCGGGTCGTTTGGCTGTGGATGAGCAGATGATGCAGGAGATCGAAGCATTGAAAAAGGCATTGAATCCATCGGAAACGCTTTTTGTGGTGGATTCCATGACGGGACAGGATGCTGTAAATACAGCCAAGACCTTCGATGAACGTCTCGATTTTGATGGGGTGGTGCTGACCAAGCTCGACGGTGACACCCGTGGGGGTGCTGCCATTTCCATCCGTCATGTAGTGAATAAGCCGATCAAGTTTATTTCTACGGGGGAAAAGATGGAAAACATCGATGCTTTCCACCCAGACCGTATGGCGCAGCGAATCCTCGGCATGGGGGATGTTATCTCTTTAGTAGAGCGTGCGCAGCAGTCTTTTGACGAAGATGAAGCCAAGCGTATTAATGCTAAGATACGGAAGAACCAATTTAACTTCGATGATTTTCTCTCTCAGTTAGAGCAAATCAAGAAAATGGGGAACTTAAAGGACCTTATGGGTATGATTCCTGGGATGGGCAAGGCCTTGAAAGGATTAGATATCGATGATGATTCTTTTAAGCCGATAGAAGCTATCATCCGCAGTATGACGCCAGCGGAGCGCGAGCATCCGGATATTTTAGACGGCAGCCGCAGAAAGCGGATCGCTAAGGGGAGTGGGCGCAGCATTACTGAAGTAAACAATTTACTGAAGCAGTTTAATGATATGCGTAAGCTGATGAAGCAGATGAATAAGATGGGCGGTGCCCAAAAGGCATTAGGATCTATGGTTCCAAATGTGAAGCGACGTTAAGCAGAGCGTCTACGCGCATGAGTAGCCGGCAGGCGTGCTCTGGCTGTTCAAAAATCCTTCGGCGGCACTCTTTTTTTACCTTTCTTTTTTACGGTCACGTAAAAAAGAAAGGTTTTTTTATGTTCTCTACTCGTTAATTTCCTGTAAAAGGTTGATTTCTTTCCTGTTCATGCTAAAGTTACAGGGCTTTTGGAGATGCTGTGCGTGAGGGAAGGGAGGTAGACGCCAAGCACTTCCTGATCCTCACTTCCCATTCCTCACTTGTTCTACTTTAGAGCTGTGCATTCACGCTGTCCACCGAATTTTATTTCCGGGAAGGCTGCGGAGAAGCCCTTCAAACTCGAGCTTGAGCAGGCTTGGGGCCAGCGTGGCTGAGTTTACTGCAAGCGCCTGACAGAGGCTGTCGAGGTGACTTTCTTTATGGAGCTCTAAAAACTCCACCACCGCTAATTCCGTGGCCGACAGGGCATGTTTGTCGAGAAGTTTTTTGGGTCGCACGATCTTCTTTTCTTTGGGTTCATTCCAGTGCAGTGCTTTCGCTACCTGTCGGGCATCCATGTAGATCGCACTTTTAAGTGTTTTGATAAGGGCATTACAACCTTCGCTATAGGGTAAATTTAGATTTCCTGGAACAGCGAAGACTTCCTTATGGTACCCATACGCCAGCTCAGCTGTGATGAGTGCACCCCCCTGTTTGGCGGCCTCGACTACTATGACGGCATCGGATAGGCCGGCGATCAGTCGATTACGCTGCGGGAAATTACTAGGCAGCATTTTTTCTCCAGGGCGGTATTCACTGATTAAGGCTCCCGACTGCAGCATAGCCTGCGCTTCCTTTTCATGTGATTGTGGGTAAATATGGTCGAGGGGTGAGCCAAGTACTGCCCAGGTGGGAAGTCCTAGATGCATCGCCTGTCTATGTGCATGGATATCGATACCGTAGGCGAGTCCAGAAAGTATGGTAGGGGAGTAGGGGCTTAATTCTTCGATGATTTGCTTGGTGATTTGAAGTCCATAGGTGCTGGCATGCCGTGTTCCTACGATGCCGACGGTACGAAGTGGGCAGAGGCTATGTCCTTGTGGATGCTTTACAAAGAGCACGAGCGGACTATCTTCAATACGCCGAAGTCTGTCAGGATAATTGGGGTGTGAGAAATGAAGGATCTGCATCCCTCTTTTATGTGCTTGCTCCTGCACTTGATGTGCTTTTTCGAGCCATTTATTGGCCTCTTTCACTTGCGCTAACACTTTTTGTGTAATGCGGGGAATACGTAGGAGCTGTTTAGGAGCCCAAGTGAATAGGTGAGATGCTTTCCCCGTATAGCTAATTAGGTTTTTAAAAGCAAGCGGCCCCAAGTGGGGCATGAGGCTTAGCGCTACTTCACATAGCGCCTCATCCTTCTGAGCGCTGGTCGAGAGATTGTCTGATTTCATGCAAAAAATGTTTGATCGCCTTTAATCTTTCGATTAAAGCGGCTTTATCGTAAAAAGTATTGTGCTGCTGTTTGACTACCTCCTGTGCGCCTTGAATGGTATATCCTTTTTCTTTTACCAGATGGTGGATAAAGCGCAACTTTTCGATGTCTTCTTTGGTAAATTGCCGATTACCTTTTCTATCTTTTTTGGGCTTGATAATCGAAAACTCACCTTCCCAATAGCGGATGGCCGAGGTACTCACTCCCATGAGCTGGGCTACTTCTCCTATCGTGAAGTACTTTTTTTCGATATCTCTTTCTTTATACGGCATATAGTAATCAGCAAGACAAAGATAAGGATTAAAAAAATGAAAGGCGATAGCTAAGTACTTAGAATGAAACGCTTTTAAAACAAAAAAGGCACCCGATGGTGCCTAAAGTGCGGAACGGACGGGACTCGAACCCGCGACCTCCTGCGTGACAGGCAGGCATTCTAACCAGCTGAACTACCGCTCCTAAACAAACATAAACAAAACAAAAGCGGAATGGACGGGACTCGAACCCGCGACCTCCTGCGTGACAGGCAGGCATTCTAACCAGCTGAACTACCACTCCTAAACATACATAAAAAGAACAAAGCGGAATGGACGGGACTCGAACCCGCGACCTCCTGCGTGACAGGCAGGCATTCTAACCAGCTGAACTACCACTCCTTTTGAAACTTCTACAGTATCCTTCTCTTTTGAAGTAATGCAAAGGTAAGTTTTTGTTTGATAAGTGCCAAGCTACCAAATAAAAATTTACTTGCCTCTTGTTTATGCGCTTCATTATCAGCTACTATAATTTCATCTTTCGCTCAGGGCCAATTGCCATCTCCAGGCGTCTCTCAATGCATCTGTTAAAGAGAAAGTGGCCTGCCAGCCTAAAAGGGCATTTATTTTCTTGGTATCGGCCCACACCTGCTCTACATCTCCGGGTCTACGGTGTGTAAGCTCATAGCGCAGCTTTTGGCCGGAGGCCGATTCGAAGGCTTGAATGACTTCCAGCACCGTGTTCCCATTTCCTGTGCCCACATTAAAGAGATCGATAAAATTATCCGGCTGTTTTTCTACGTATTCTAAGGCTTTCAGGTGGGCGTCCGCTAGGTCCATTACATGGATGTAATCACGTACACAGGTGCCATCTGGAGTAGCATAATCACTGCCAAAGACAGAGAGCTTCTCTCTTAACCCGATGGCCGTCTGCGTGATGTAGGGAATCAAATTGTTTGGCACTCCTCTGGGTAGCTCACCGATAAGGGCGGAAGGGTGTGCGCCGATCGGATTGAAATAGCGTAAGGAAATGATTTTGAGGCCACTTTGACTGCTGATAACATCATGCAAAATGTCTTCACAAATTTTCTTTGTGTTCCCATAAGGACTCTCTGCGGGCTTTCTAGGGGTCTCTTCGGACACAGGAAGGATATCAGGCTGGCCATAAACGGTGCAAGAAGAGCTAAAGACAAGGTTTTTCACCTTATATTTTTCCATGAGGCGCAACAAAACGACAAGACTGCCTACATTATTTTCATAATAGTTCAGGGGCTTTTGGGTGCTTTCACCCACAGCCTTATAGGCTGCAAAATGAATGACACCCTCTAGTTTCTCTTGACCAAAGAGAGCATCCATAAAGGCCAGATCATTACAATCACCCTCGTAGCAGATGATTTTTTGTTTGGTAATTTCTTCCAAGCGCTCTAAAACGAAGCGTTCTGAGTTGTTAAAATTATCCACGATAATCGGTGTGATGCCATTCTCGATCAATTTAACAGCTGTGTGGGAGCCAATATATCCTGCTCCCCCGGTGATCAGTACTTTCTGCATGTGCTAAAAATTAAAATCTAATCAAAAGTAGTCATAATTTTTTTTTGGAGGCGAATTCTGATATTTTTGTTTACATATCATACAGCTAAACCCATAAAAAGCTTTTTATGAAACGAATTTTAGTAACTGGCGGCGGCGGATTTTTAGGTAGCCACCTCTGTGAGCGTCTGTTAAGTGAAGGAAATGAAGTTATCTGCATGGATAATTTTTTTACTGGCAGTAGAAAGAACATCCATCATCTACTCGACCATAAGGACTTCGAGCTATTTCGGCACGATGTCACTTTCCCCACCTACCTAGAAGTAGATGAGATCTATAACCTGGCCTGTCCAGCTAGCCCCGTACATTATCAATTTGACCCCGTTCAGACCACAAAAACTTCAGTTTTAGGCGCTATTAATATGTTAGGTTTAGCGAAGCGTCTGCGCATAAAAATCTTACAGGCTTCCACCTCGGAGGTGTATGGGGATCCGGAAATCCACCCGCAGCCAGAAAGTTACCGCGGAAATGTGAATCCAATCGGGCCTCGTGCCTGCTACGATGAGGGGAAGCGTGCGGCAGAAACCTTGTTTTTCGACTACCACCGCCAGCATAAGGTTGCTATAAAGGTGATGCGTATATTCAATACCTATGGGCCTCGCATGAATCCGAATGATGGCCGTGTGGTGAGTAACTTTATCGTGCAGGCCTTGAAGGGTGATCCGATTACCATTTATGGAGATGGCTCGCAGACCAGGAGTTTCTGTTACGTCGATGACTTGATCGAAGGCATGTACCGCCTTATGAATAGCCGCGATGGATTTACGGGCCCTGTAAACATCGGTAATCCAGGTGAATTTACGATGGTGCAGCTGGCAGAACAAATTATCGCGCTCACAGGCAGTAAAAGTCAGTTGGTTTTCCGTCCATTACCGCAGGATGATCCTTTACAGCGTAAACCCGTAATCACCTTAGCCAAGGAAGAGTTGGGCTGGGAGCCCAAAGTAGTACTGGAGGAGGGCCTGAAAAAAACCATTGCCTACTTCGAGTCTATATTATAAGCCACACCCTATAACAGGACACATCCTGGGGAATCTCATGTTTTTTCGTGTTTTCTAGGCTAAAAAAGAGGTTTTAAAACCATGTAACAGCGTGCAACTTTAGCGTTTACCATTCGTAAACGTTTGGGGAGGCTTTCCGTCGGTCGGGGAGCCTCTCATTTCATTTTACTTTACGTTCATAAATTAATTCTTATATTTGTTTCCGGTAAATAGCATTAAAATGGTACTAGAATTCGAGAAGCCTATTGCAGATTTAGAGTCTAAGCTTGAGGAAATGAGAGTGTTAGCGAAGAGCAAAAACATGGATCTCAGTGCTGACATCACCTCCTTAGAAGAAAAAATAATGGAGCTAAGAAAGGAAACTTTTGCGAATTTAACGCGCTGGCAGCGTGTACAACTTTCCCGCCACCCAGACAGGCCTTACGCTTTAGATTACATTTACGAGATGACCGATAATTTTATCGAGATTCACGGGGACCGTACGGTACGCGATGACAAGGCGATGGTTGGAGGATTCGGTGATTTAAATGGTCGTACGGTCATGTTCATCGGGCAGCAAAAAGGCCGCAATACAAAACAGCGTCAAGAGCGGAATTTTGGAATGGCCAACCCTGAAGGGTACAGAAAAGCACTTCGCTTGATGAAGATGGCCGAAAAGTTCGGTAAACCGATCGTTACCCTAATCGATACGCCGGGAGCCTTTCCAGGCCTAGAGGCGGAGGAACGTGGACAGGGTGAGGCGATCGCCAAGAACCTACGGGAAATGTTTAAGTTGAAGGTCCCGGTTATTTGTATTATTATTGGTGAAGGAGCCTCGGGTGGTGCCTTGGGGATCGCGATAGGTGATCGCGTCATCATGCTCGAAAATACGTGGTATTCAGTAATTTCTCCAGAATCCTGCAGCTCCATTCTTTGGAGAAGTTGGGACTATAAGGAGCAAGCCGCTGAAGCCTTGAAGTTGACTTCCGCAGACATGTTAGCCAATAAGTTGATCGATGGCATTATTCAAGAACCATTAGGCGGTGCGCATAAAGACATGAAGGGAATGGCTAAGGCAGTAAAAGCAACTATTCTAGAAACCTTGAAGACCTTAGACACGCTTAGCCCAGAGGAGCGAATCGATGCACGTATCGAGAAGTTTTGCTCCATGGGCGTTGTACAAGAATAAACATGGAATTAAAAGTTATAGAGACAGGGTTTTTTAAATTAGACGGAGGGGCTATGTTCGGAGTAGTTCCTAAGTCACTTTGGTCGAAAACAAATCCTGCTGATGAGAATAACTTATGCACGTGGGCGATGCGCTGCCTGTTGGTGGTAGATGGCCCACGTGCCGTGTTAATCGATAATGGAATCGGAGATAAGCAGGACGCCAAGTTTTTTTCTCATTATTACTTGCATGGAGAGGATAATTTAGTGCAATCATTGGCACAAGCCGGCTTTCAACCAGCAGATATTACGGATAATTTTCTTACGCACCTGCATTTTGATCACTGCGGCGGTGGGACTGTCTTGGATGGGGCAGGGCGTATCGTGCCCTTTTTCCCAGAGGCACGTTACTGGTCCCATGCGGCGCATTGGGATTGGGCGATTTATCCAAATGGACGCGAAAAGGCCTCCTTCTTAAAAGATAACCTGCTGCCGATGCAGGAGTCAGGGCAGCTGCAGTTTCTTCAAGAATCGGAAGGGACTTTTATGCCGGGCATGGAGTATTTCACTGTAGACGGACATACCGAAAAACAAATGATCCCCAAGATATCCTATAAGGGGCATACGATCGTTTTTGCAGCCGATTTACTGCCTTCGGTAGGGCATATACCTTTACCTTACGTGATGGGATACGATACGCGTCCCTTACTTACCTTGAAGGAAAAAGAAGCTTTTTTGCGCGAAGCCGCGGAAAACAAGTATGTTATATTCTTAGAACATGATCCCAACTATTCCTGCTGTACGGTGAAGATGACCGAAAAAGGGGTGCGTTTAGATCGTACATTTCACTTTCATGAGCTCTAAAGCGACATTAGGTATCGCCCTTTCTGGGGGTGGCATTCGGGGGATTGCGCATTTAGGTGTGCTGCAGGCGCTGAATGATTATGGTATTTTTCCTACACACCTATCTGGTAGCTCTGCCGGGGCTATCGTGGGGGCCATGTATGCGAAGGGCTTCGCCCCAAAGGAAATTTTCGATATTATCGTCAAAACCAACTACTTTAAGTTTATTCGTCCGGCAATTTCCTGGACAGGGATATTAAAGATGGATACCACGGAAGAGTTATACCGTAAGTATTTAGGAGAAGATAGTTTCGAGTCGTTAAAGGTTAAGTTAACGGTGGCAGCTACAGATATCCAAAGAGGGAAAGTGGTTTATTTTAATCAGGGCGAATTGATTAAACCTGTCATGGCGTCTTCTTGTATTCCGGGCATGTTCGATCCAATAGAAATTGGGAATAAAATCTTAGTAGATGGTGGAGTTTTAAATAACCTTCCAGTGGAACCGCTAGAGGGGGTGTGTGATACGCTAATAGGGGTCAACTGTAACCATTTGCCGATGGATGCATCCATTTCGAACATTAAGAAACTGGTAGAGCGTACCGTTATTATGTCTATGAATTATAATGTATACAGCCGAAAGGATAAATGTGATTATTTTATAGAGCCGAAAGGTCTAGCCAGGTATGGCGTTTTTGACATTAAAAAGGCACAGGAAATTTACGATGCTGGCTATACGGCTGTAGTCAATTATATGGATGAGCAGCCAGAGTTAAAGGAATTCGGCATCACAGGGGTTAAAAAAGCGTAGCGATCTTATGAAATTATTAGCTAAATTGATCTTTTTTATTTCTGGGTGGAAGTTAAACAACCAGTGGCCTGAAGGGCTTAAAAAAGCAGTGCTAATCGCGATTCCGCACACGAGTAATTGGGATATTATCTATGCGCGTGCGGCATTTTATTTAATGGATATTCCAGTGCGTTTTACCATTAAGAAAGAAGCGATGGTAGGCCCTCTAGGTTGGGTGATAAAAGGGTTAGGGGGTATCGGTATAGACCGTAAGCGAGTGCCCGGCGGGAGGAAGCAGACCTACACGGAAGCCATGACAAACATGCTTCGTGAAAGTGATGAGCTGGTGATTATGGTTACTCCTGAAGGGACACGCAAGTATGTTCCAAAGTGGAAAACAGGCTTTTATCATGTCGCCCTGGGTGCCCGCGTTCCCGTGGTGGTAGGCTACTTAGATTATAAAAAGAAAGAAGCGGGTATAGGACCTGTTATTACACCGAATGGACAGATCCATGAGCAAATAGAAGAAATGATGGCCTTCGGTAGGACGGTGGTAGGTAGACATCCAGATCAAGGTATACGCTGATAAGGCTATGTTCAGCTATTCAGCCACTCCTTCCTTTAGGAGTGGCTTTTTTATAAGTTGATTTTATTAACTGAATCCATCAGATCGCTATAGTACATTCTGCCTAAAGGAATAGTGTCGTTTTCGAAACGAATTTCTTTCGAGTTGAATGCATTTATCATTTTTATATTGGCGATAAAGGATTTATGTACGCGAATAAAATAGCTTTCTGGTAGGCGTGACATAAGATCCTTAACGGTGTTACGGATGGTGATCGTTTTATCCTTCAGATGGATATGCACATAGCTACCTTCTGTCTTCAGATACTGAATATGGTCGATGTTCACACGTTTCAGCCAACCTTTTTCTCGGATAAAGAATTCATTTGCGCTTCCTATGATGTCTGGTTCTAGGGTAATTCCTTTTCCCTTAGAGTGGTGGTGGAAACTATTTAAGGCGATGGTGACCGTGGTAATAAGGGTTTCTTTACTGTAGGGTTTCACGATATAGCCTTCAGGGACAATTTCTTTGACCTCATGTAATACTTTTTTTTCAGAGGATGAGGTCAGAAAAACGATCGGAATAGCTGCCAATCCACGGATCATTTTACCTATCGTAATGCCATCGTGTTTTCCCTGCAAACGAATATCCAAGAGTACCAGGTCAGGCTTGTTAAACCTTAAACTCTCCTCAAGGCCTTCAGAAGAAGGGAGAATTTCGGTTACACTGTAGCCACTAAGTTCTAATAGCTCTTTCGTATTTTCAGCTAGAGAAAAGTTATCTTCGATTAGTAATATTTTCGGTATATGGGGCATAAGCACACACGTGATTTTTTTCTTATTTACGGTCTCGGAGCCTTAAATGATTATTTGGTTATACAAAAATATGCATTAATTTTACTTTGAACCCTTTTGATTCGAAATAAAACGACCACAAACGAATATATGCAGCCTATCGTCACCGCACTGGTCAATGAGGACTATGTGATCGAAATTGCCACCGGCACCATCGTGCATAAAAGTGAAAAATTACTAAGTAGCTTTGGGCCTGAAATCAAAAAAATTTTACTCAACAATAAGACGTGGCAAGAGTCTGCGGTGGCGATTCAGCATCCCGTTACGCTGGAGGAGAAACTCCGCATGCTGGATCAGAATAGCGACTCTAAAATGGAGTATTTTTTTCGCATCGAAGATGCACTTTTTGAAGTGCAAGATGTTTTTTGGAAATCCAAAGATGGAAAGTTTTTAAAAGGCTTTCTATTCGTTAAAGATGGGCGTATTAAAATAGAGTTTACCAGCCAGTCCTTAGCCGATATTATCGAAAATGTTCCCTATCCCTACGCGATTTTTAACCGGGAATTAACTACGGTTCATTTGACTAACAGGCTGATGATTGATCTTTTGCAGACTCCACTTTCTGCCTTTTCAGAGGGGCTACCGCTGCATTTATTTTTTAAAGATCAAGAAGTTTTTCAGGCAGTCATTGACTGGATTTTTCATTCAGATGAAAATGTCACCAATGTAGATGTACTGTTATTTTTAGGAGAAAACGGGCCTCGCTGGTATGAGCTCCAACTGGTCAAGATCAAAATGGATGATGTCCCCTGTGTGTCTGTTTTTCTGCGCGACATCGATTTATTAAAACGGACTGAGGTGGAGCTAGTCAGAAAAAATAGTGCGCTTCAACAGGTCATTCAGGTGCAAAACGCTTTTCTTTTACCGAGTAAAGATGAAAAAAGCTTAGATATCCTGATGCACCGTATGGCAGACCTATCGGATTCATCCATCGGCTTTATTGCTAAGGTGAATGGCGATGCATCGAATAGCCAGTTGCTTGTTAAGTTTGACTCCTTTGTACAGCTCTCACATGATCCCCAAGGGGAGGAGACACACGTAAAAAATGGATCTGACTTAACACTACTTATTCATCAGTGTATTATCCAGCAAAAGGTGATTTCCGTATTCCGCTCAAAAAGAACGTCTCAGGAATTGAATTCCTGTTTAATTCTTCCCGTATTTTGTGGTGGAGTTATCGTCGCTTGTCTAGGCCTAGCAAATAAAGTAGAAGCCTACACGCAGTACGACGAATCCTTTCTAGAGCCTATCGCTTCAGTTCTAGGGAATATTTACAAAACGACGGAAATACAAAGGGAAAAAGAATTCTTTGCCAAGAATGCAAAAGAAAAAGAGCTCATTTTTCAGCGTTTTACCGAAAGCTCTAGTGACATTGTTTTCATTCTGAATGAAGACCTAGAAACTGGATTTGTGTCGAATTCTGTTTGTAAAGTGTTGGGCTTTGAGCCTGAAAACAAGAAAACCCTTAAAGCGATGGCAGGGCTCTGTAAGGAGGCCATTAAAGAAAAATACCGTACTGCTGAAAATACATTCCGACATGTAAGGAAAATTAAAAGCGCGGATAAAACCTATCGCTGGTTAGATAGCTCTATTAATATCATTAAAGACAAAGAGGGACGCGTTTTTAAATATTTTGGCTTGTGTCGTGATATTTCCCTACAAATGGAATCTGAGGGTGTTCTGCGCTCTGCTCTTAAAAAAGAAAAAGAGTTAAGCGAGTTAAAATCTCAATTTATTTCGCTGGTTTCGCATGAATTTAAAACGCCCCTATCCATTATGAAAAGTAGCACTGAAATCGCTAAACTCTATCTACAAAACCCAGAAAGCTGTCAGCCCGAGAAAATGAGTAAGCAGCTCGATAAAATTTCTACAGAAATTGCTAATCTGAATAATTTACTCGATCGCCTCTTAAACAGTGAAAAACTGAATCAAGGACAATTTCCAGTAAATAAAGAAGTGATTCAAGTTGGCCAATTTATCAAACAGTTTCAGCAGCATCACTCCATCGTAGACTACATTACCTTAACCGCACAAGCAGAAGCGCAAATGGTTTACTGTCATTGGGATACGACGCTGATCGAACAAGTCCTGGTGAATTTAATCGATAATGCCCTGAAATATTCCGCAAAAGATGCTCGGCCTCTCTTGGAATTTGTGCGGGAAAAGGACGTACTCTTAATTCGGATAATCGATGAGGGAATCGGAATTCCCGAGGCTGAATTAAAAAATATTTTTGAGCCTTTTTACCGCGCCGCCAATGTAGGCGATATTCCCGGTTCAGGATTGGGTCTCGCTACTATCGATAAGTTTCTAGCTCTTCATGATGCGCAGTTAGCCATAGAAAGTACACTTAACCAAGGGACTCGCTTCGAAATGCGATTTCCTTTGATTGGGATTTAATTTACGAAATGAAAGGAATTGTAATCTATTTGTTGGTTTAATTCGTAAATTAGGGTATAATGCCTGTTGATTATTTTGTTTAATCAGTAAATTACAGAATAATGGGCTTATTCTAGTTTGGAGAAAATAAAATGATTACGCGTGAATTTAGGACAATTGCTTGTATTTATCCCGGGTATAATTAATATCTTGGTTATTCTTTATATGCTTTTACACACCAAAAGCTACAAAGGGGTAAATTTGTTTATACTTTTTCAAACTGCACTTTTATTTTGGCAGATAGAAGAGTTTTTTTTGCGTCAAACAGGACTTTCTTACGCCTATGCAGTCGCACTAGACCAAATGTTTAGTATGGGGTGGTTAGCGCTTGGAGCATTGCTTTTACACTTTGTAATGGATTTTTTGCAGCTCCCACAAGTAAAAAATCGATTGGTTCTTTCCGCTATTTGGCTGCCGTATTTTATTTTCTTTGGTCTGTATCAAGCCAACCCACAACCTAATGCCTTCCATCAGCATGATATCTGGGGCTACACGTTGGCGATTCGTCCGGGTTCAAGTGATTTAATCCAGCGCTTTTGGCTGGTAACACTCGTATTTATCGCCATAAGCCTGCTGATTTATCATTACAAGTTAAAGCAAACAGCTAGAATTAAGAAAAAGCAAATTGGCTTTCTACTTCTAGGGCTCGCGTTTCCCGTTAGTGTGGGCTTCGTGTTCCAAATTATGTTCCCTCTACTCGGTATTCCCGATATTCCACTTACTTCTATGGGGATGCTTTTCTTTACCATCATCGCATTTTATGCGCTTACGAAGTTTCAACTTTTCGACCCTAATCAAGAGGTACAGGCGGGCGAAGTGCTCGATCAAATGCTGCAAGCAGTCCTTATCGTGGAGCGTAATGGTCAACTCCTGTACCTCAATCAGCGTGCTCAGGAGCTTTTTGGAGATCATACCCACCAAAAGACTTCTCTGGATACTTTGTTTTCGTTATCAATGCATCTGGACAGCTTTCTTAGTCTTGGCTGGAATGCCGTGCAATCGAAAAAAGACTTAGGGTTTGTAGAAGTAATCTACAAGCAATCTGGAAAGCGGTATTCAGTGGAAGCCGTTCCTCTCTTTAAAAACAACAAGCAGGAGAAGCTTCTTTTGGTTCTTAAAGACCGAATGGAAGAGGAGCATACACTGTTAGAAGTAGAACGCTTGACGCAGGTGATGGCTCAGGATAAAGGAACCTCATTTCAATTATTTTGGGAGTTAGATCTGCAGCAGCAACAGGTTATCTGGGGGAGCAGTTTTCATGCCCTTTTTTCTTTTCCACATGAGTTTAAACCTAATCGTCTCGAAGAAGACTTTTATTCCATTGTATGCCCTGAAGATAGATTGATCTTAAAAAGAAATTCTCAAAAAGCCTGGGATGGGACTACTTCCGGAGCAAATACCTGGGAGTTTAGTCTCCTCAATCGAAATGGCGATAAAATTCGCGTTCGCGAACATTTTTTCGTTATTCGTGGAGCAAATAATTTACCTAAAAAGTGTTTTGGCACCCTTTCTATTATCGATGAAGCTTGGAGCCCTGCCATCTTGGCTGAAAAACGAGGCGAACAGTTGAAAAAAATCGCCTGGACTCAATCTCATCTTGTACGCGCTCCATTAGCAAAGGTAATGGCTCTATCCGATTTATTGGCTGGTGCCCTTGAGGAGGATCCCGAACAAGTAAAATTCTATGTGACGGCGATGCAAGAATCAGCAGAGGAACTGGACCAAATTATTCGTCAAATCATAGCAGATTCTCATGAGGAAAAAGTAGCTTAAAGGGTATCGAGTAATCCCTTAACTGCCTGTCCCCGCAGGTTCTATGCGCACGTCATCAAACAAAAGCTGACCGCGCACACCTTCCTCCATGACAAAGAAAATGGTAAGACTCTCCAAGTCCTGAGCAAACTGCGGCAACTGTAACCGGACCGAGGTCCAATCAAAAGTGCCCGAAAGCTCTAAAAGACCAGAACTGGTGATAAAATTTATACCCATCGCTCTTTCGTTTCTTAAGGGCGTTCCACGAACACTGATAAAGGCTCCTCTGCTAGTAGAAAAACGCTCCACATCGATGGCCTTAACACGTACGTGCAGCTGCCAATCTGTGAGGTTTGCGCGGAAAGGACCATCAATGCGCTGCGACCAGGTGGCGCCCCCTCGAGAATCTAGATCTTCATTTTCCAAACTTAACGCTACGCCATCGTCCCATGTGCTAGGGACGACAGCAGCACGGAAGGAACCGCTTTGGAAACTTCTCCAGGGCCGAATATCACCAAAATTCTCATCTAAGGAGCCATTTACCACTTGTGGAGTCATAAAGGCGATGTTCTCTTCTGTCATGCAAGCACTGAAAACCAGAAGTAAACTGAAAGAACCAAATAAATTGAATAATTTCCTCATCATCGCTTGTTATTCTTTTAATATCCACCAATTTAGTAAGTAAAAAAAGAACGATAAAAGGCGTTTAGAGGTTTGAACTTTAATTGAAAAAATTGTAAATCAACTGGATGTCTCCATTTATCAGGTTTGTCTTGTGAATTTAAGTTTTTTAAAAAGCAAAAAGTGACTCCTGCCTTTTGGCGATCCGCTTTTGGGTTCACCCATTCCATTTTAGCAGAAAATGTACAGATGAGCTTGCCTGCATACCGCTTCGGCTAGGCGCATAAAAAAAGGGCCGAAGCCCTTAATTGTCTTTTCTTACTTAAGCTGGTTGCCATACAAGGCCCGTGCTGCTTCTTCGTATTTATCTCCCGCTGTCCATTTCGGTCTATCCGGTGCATTCGCGATTTTATCGGCTGCAAGTAGATAAGACTTCCAGTAAAGCAGTGCATAATCCAAGTCAAAATTGTCGACCTCATCCGAGGGCTGATGATAATGACGCGCTATCTCCTCGTCAAAGGCCGTAAAGCCTAAGGAAAAAGTAGGAGAAGGAACCCCTTTTCGTGCAAAATTAACGTTGTCCGAACGGTCATACAAATTCTGTTCAGGTGCAGGATCAGCTATCGCCCGTAAGCCAAAAGCCGCTACAGCCTCACTGATCAGCGGGTCTGCACTCGTGCGCCCTAAGCCGATAACTGAAATGATGGAGGTATCGTTATAACCCGCATTATCGATGTTCAAGTTATAAATGGTCTGTCGTAAAGGTACTACTGGATGCTCCACATAGTAGCCACTCCCTAAAAGGCCCTTCTCCTCCGCTGTCCAAGCGGCTAAAATCACAGAGCGCTTCGGCGGGTGCTGCGCAAAGTAGCGCGCTGCATTGATTAACGCCACCGTTCCTACAGCATTATCCCGCGCACCGTTATAGATCGAGTCCCCTTCAGCATTGGGCGTGCCCACCCCCACATGATCATAATGGGCACTGAGCATTATGTATTCATCCCGTAACGCCGGATCCGTCCCCTCGATCACCGCAATTACATTTTTTCCGATAATCGGACGGTTTTCTTTTCCCGTAATTTCAAATGTTGCCTCTGAAATCGAACCAGAGCCCACCGCATTGATAAAAGTGTTACGCGGATCCTGCACCCAAGCATAGGGGAGGGCAGCCTCCCCGGCGCCTTGGTCCACACTCAAGCGCGGACTATTTAAAAAACGCGTCACGAACTCCCATGGTGCTGTCGGCACATTATACACCTCGATGATACCGGCAGCTCCATTCTCGGCAGCTAGCCGCATTTTCTCGCGGCCCATGGCAAATAAATCCGAAGGGCTGAGACGGCCTGGAGCACCTACATTACAGACCACCACCTTGCCCGCCACTTCTTTTCCCGCATAATCATCCGCCAGGCCATAGCCTACGACCACGAGAGGATAATTGCCCTCCAAGGCACCGCCATCTAACACCATGAGCTCCTTACCCTGTGAAAAAGTACGCTCACCGGCCATTATTTGCCCCTTAGCAGGAGGGATGGACAGGCGAAAAGGCACATGCTGGTAGTAGGGCGCATCCAAGTTTTCAGGAGAAATCGCCCCATATTTCCAAAACTGTTCGGCGATAAACCGAGCCGCTGCATCTACCTCCGGGCGTATCGGATCACGGCCCATGAGTTCATCCGAAGCCAAATAGCGAAAATAAGAAATGGAGGCCCGGTCATCGAAAGTGGCCTCTACAGCCTCCCGGCTGCCTTGTGCACTCAAAAAGCCCGCCGCACTCAAATACAGAAATCCAGAAAAGAGTAGTTTTTTCATCGTCAAAATTTTCAGTTGCTAAAGAAAGCTATTTGAGCAAGAATAAACAAAGCTTTTACAAGAAATCAGGCAGCCGCAACGATAAACGGTCGCAGGCAGCGCGAAAATCCGAGGGAACTGGCGCCGCTACATGCACCCACTCGCCGAAACGCATAGGGTGTGGCAAACGCAGCGTGGCAGCATGCAGCAGCATACGCGAAATGCCCTCATGCTGCCGCAGGTAGTTATTCTGGGTATTATCCCCATGCTTGCTGTCTCCGATCAGATAGTGACGCTGCATGGCCAGGTGGCGGCGAATCTGGTGCATTCTACCCGTCTGGGGCTCCGCCCAAAGTAAACTGTAACGGGAGCTTGGATACCTTCCCGTACTATTGAAAGGACAGGTGGATCGATGGAAGACACGGAAGTCCGTACAAGCTTCCTGTAACGGTCCGTCCAGGTCTTTGGCCAGCGGCCGATCGACCCGAAATGCATCCGTAGCAGGCCAGCCCCGCACTACCGCCAAGTATTTTTTTTCCACCTCTCGACGTAAAAAACTCTCCAGCAGACACCTGGCGATCTGCTCGTTTTTTCCCAGCAAAATCAGTCCAGAGGTAGCCCGATCGATGCGATGTGCCAGGTAGGCCGGAGCTTGCGTGTAAGCCTGCACCCAGCCCACCAGGGTCTCCGCTAAAGGTACTTCCGCCCAGCCATTCGGATGAACCAGAAGTCCTGCCGGCTTATGCAGCACAAGCAGCGCCTCGTCTTCGTAAATGACCACAGGCGCTGTTTCAGAATTCCACATGCCGCTCAAAAGATGGTTCCCGAGCCGATAGTTTCTCCTTCTTGGTACCAAGCCACAAACTGCCCACTGGCAATGCCCTTCTGCGGCTGCTCAAAAAGCACATACAAGCCCTTTTCACGCATGTAAAGGTGGGCGGGGCTTAGTGCCTGCCGGTAGCGAATCCGTGCAGCGTAGCGGGCATAGCCCCCCATAGGAAGTCGCAGATCCTCACGCACCCAGTGCACATCCTCCTTTGGGACGAAGAGCCCATAGCCTAAAAGCCCCGGATGCTCTTCTCCCAGCCCCGTGTAAATGTGGTTTTCCCGCGTATCTGTACCGATCACAAAGAGTGGTTTCCCAGTGCCACCCACATGGAGCCCTTTCCGCTGTCCGATCGTAAAATAATGTGCCCCACGGTGCTGCCCCATCAGTGTTCGGCGGGCTCCGCCCAAAGCTCGGGGCAAACAGATTTCATCCAAACGCTCTGTGTTGAGGTCCGCACGCAGCTCTTCCGAACGATGAGCCTTGCCAGCAAAAACAGGATCCTCCGGCTCTAAAAGGTAAATGGGGCCCTCTTTCGGCTTAAGCTGCTGCTGTAAAAAGTCCGGCAGGCGAACCTTACCGATAAAACAAAGCCCCTGGCTGTCCTTTTTTTCCGCCGTGGCCAAGTCTTGCGCCCGCGCGATGTCCCGCACCTGCGACTTTTGGAGATGCCCGATTGGAAAAAGAGCTTTGGCTAGCTGCTCTTGATTCAGCTGGCATAAAAAATAACTCTGGTCTTTATTCGCATCTGCCCCAGCAAGGAGCCGATGCACTTCCCTGCCGTCTACCCTCAAGCTCTCTTTCTGGCAATAGTGCCCCGTGGCTACGAAGTCCGCCTGCAGCTTTTCTGCCGCCTTTAAGAAGATGTCGAATTTGATCTCTCGGTTACAAAGTACGTCAGGATTCGGCGTGCGACCAGCTTCGTACTCGCGAAACATATAGTTTACGATCCGTTCTCGGTAGGCTTCACTTAGGTCGATGGCTTGAAAGGGGATGCCTAGCTTTTCTGCCACCAGCATGGCGTCTGTGCTGTCCTCCATCCAGGGGCACTCATTCGAAATGGTGACACTCTCGTCGTGCCAGTTTTTCATGAACATGCCGATTACTTCATAACCAGCCTCTTGGAGGAGATAAGCACTCACGGATGAATCCACCCCTCCGGATAGTCCTACGACCACCCTTCCTTTTTTCTTTTCCATACTAATGCGCGGATTCAAGGTCCGGATTAAATTTTTATAGGGATGAAACAATGCCCCCATTCTTTTTCGTTCACAAATTTACGTATATTTTTCACTTCAACCTGAAACCTAATTGGCCGAAAGGCCCAAAACATGCAAAAGAAAAAACTCTTAGTATCTACAGGAGGAGGGGACTGCCCCGGATTAAACGCCGTAATTCGCGGTATTACCAAACGTGCAGCGGCTCATGGAGGCTGGGAGGTGGTCGGCAGCATGGAGGCCCTTACTGGGGTGCTCGAGACACCGCCACGCCTCATGGTGCTGGATGAGCAGCGCGTGGCGGGCATTCATGTGAAGGGTGGGACCATCTTGCAGACCTCGAATAAAAATAACCCGCTGGCCTATCCCGTACGTCAGGAAGATGGTAGCGTCCGCTATGAAGACCGTAGCGCAGCGCTCGCCGAGCGCATCATAGCTATGGGCTTCGATGCACTTATTAACATCGGTGGGGATGGCTCCCAAAAAATTTCATTGGCCCTCGCACAGCAGGGCGTAAACGTGGTCGGGGTGCCAAAAACCATCGATAATGACCTTTCTGGCACCGATGTTACGTTTGGCTTCCAGACTGCCGTACAGATCGCCACGGAAAGTTTCGACCGCTTGGTCAGCACCTCTGAGAGCCACCATCGGGTGATGATCATGGAGGTTATGGGGCGTGGCGCCGGCTGGATCGCCCTCCACGCTGCCCTAGCCGGAGGTGCCGAAGCTTGTTTGATTCCGGAAATCCCCTACGATGTCGCTATCCTTAAGGAGCACATCGAAAAGCGCTATGACCAAGGGCGAGGTTTCGCCTGCATCGTGGTAGCAGAAGGGGCTAAACCCAAAACAGGGGCGCTGACCTATCGAGAAAATGACTTTGGCTCAGAACATAAACGTCTCGGCGGCCTCGCCTACACACTTTCCGCCGAACTGAAGGCGGCCGGGCTACAAGCAGAAATCCGCGAAACAGTTTTGGGACACGTACAGCGCGGCGGTGTGCCCGTGGCCTACGACCGCGTGCTGGCATCTCTGTTTGGGGTGAAAGCCTTCGACCTAGTGGTGGAGGGGGCCTTCGGCCAAATGGTGGCAGCGAAAGGAAATGAAATCATCTCTACTCCTTTAGAAAATGCCGTCAGCAGCTATCACGCCGTGGAGCCAGATAGCTTCCTGGTAGATGCGGCCCGAGGCCTTGGCATATCTTTTGGTGACTAAAGCACAAGCAACAACCTGTATGTTTAAAAAAATTCTCATCGGGCTGGGCAGTTTGGTGCTGCTCTTGGTCTTAACCTTCGCCGGAGGATCCTGGTATCTGTATAAAAACCAAAGTGCTTATACACAAAAACTCCTTGGTGTTTTAAATGAGAGCTTGGCGGGCTCTTTAAAGATAGAAGAAATTTATATTTCACCCTTTAAAAATTTCCCTTACATCTCCATCGACTTTCATCAGGTGAAATTATATGAGGGGAACGCTTTCTCCGGTAACCTGGCCTTGCGTGCCCAAGACATTTATGTAGGCTTCAGCATCGTGGACATCTTGCAAGGGCGCTATAGCATAAAAGCGCTTTCGGTGGAGCAGGCCCTCATCAATTTGGTGCAAGATGCGGAAGGTAAAATAGGTCTTCTGGAAGCACTGGCTTTCGATGCCCCGCCCGCTGAGGAAGAGGCAGAGACAGTGAGTTTTGAGCTGAAGCAGCTCAAGCTCAAGCAGGTGCGCATCAACTACCTGATCCCTTCTGATGCCTTTGCGCTGCGCGCCAATTTAGAGAAGCAAAACATCTCGCTCAAGCAGGCCGAGGACCTCCTGCAGGTAAAATTAGATGGGGACATGCTGCTCACACTTATTTCCAAGGGAGAGCCGACCTTTTTCGCAGAGAAAGGCCTCACGCTGGGCCTCTCGCTACGCTATCAGGAAAGCCTGCAGCAGCTGCACATCCTACGCTCCCTCTTAGCGATCGATGGGGCGGAATTTAGCTTGGAAGGGCTTATCGACCTTAAAAATGACAACTACCTCGACATTGAGTTTCGAGGCGATAAGCCGGATTTTAATACTTTGGCGGCGCTGCTACCGAAAGAAACAGGGGATCAGCTGCGGCGTTACCGAAATGAAGGTCAGGTCTATTTTCAGGGGACCGTGCAGGGGCCTACGGCTAATGGGCAAACGCCTCAAATCGCCGTGGAGTTCGGCTGTGATAATGCCTACTTCCTAAATCCTGCAGTGAATAAAAAGGTAGATGAGCTGCGCTTTGCAGGCTTTTTCACGAATGGCAAAGACCGCAACTTGGCCACTTCGCAGCTGACGCTGCAGAATTTCTACGCCCGCCCAGCGGAGGGGATTTTCCAAGGCGATGTCTTGATTCGTAATTTTCAGGATCCCTACATCAAGGTGAAGCTGGATGCAGACCTGGACTTGGCTTTCCTCGGTGAGTTTTTCGAAGTAGAGGGACTCCGAGGGCTTTCTGGTCAAGTGCTACTAAGCATGGATTTCGATGAGTTAATCGACCTGGAAGATGCTACCGGCGGCCTGGCCACTGTCCAAAATGCGCTACAAAGTGAGCTGCGCGTCCGCAACCTCAACTTCAGCCTTCCGGGTTTGCCGCATCCTGTAGAGCAGGCCAATGTGTATGCGAAAATGGAGGATGGTTACATTACCTTAGAACGGGGAAGCTTTCGCTTGGGCGACTCAGACCTGCAGTTTTATGGCTATTTAACCGACTTTCCAGCCCTTTTACATGGCTTAGAAGAGCCGGTAGAGGCATCCCTATCCTTTCAGTCCACGCTCTTGCGTAAAATCGACTTCATGGAAATGGATACCACAGATGCCGAAGAGGTGCGCGATTTCAACCTAAAACTTCGCTTCCAAAGCAGTGGACGGGAACTGGTGAGTCCCCTGTATGTCCCTCAGGGTAAATTTATAGTGGATGCCTTTTCTGCTAAGCTTAAAAAGTATCCCCATGCTTTTACAGATTTTCAGATGCAGCTGGGCATTACGCCCGACCGCCTTCGAGTAGACAATTTCATCGGAAAAATCGACACCTCGGATTTTACGATTTCTGGAGAGGTGTATAATTACGAGAAATGGTTTCAGGCCAGCCCGATGGGCAAAAGTCGTTTTGACCTTACCGTGGCTTCGAAGCATCTAAGCATCAAAGACCTGCTCACGTATAAAGGAGTAAATTACATGCCTGAGGCCTATGCACAGGAGACCATCGATGACTTTAAGCTGGCGATGGACCTAGAACTCGAATATGCGGGCTTGTTCCAAGGGGTGAGTGGTAACTTGCGTGATTTCACCGGAAAGCTGAAATTTCATCCGATTAAGTTCTCTAACTTCAAGGGAGCACTGGCCTACCGGGATGAAGTGCTACAGGTCAATGGCTTCGGTGGACGCATGGGGCTCTCGGAGTTTTATATGGACCTAGACTATTTCTTGGGCCCAGATAGCTTACCTAACCCTATCCAAAATCGCTTCCGTCTCGCAGGAAGGGCTTTGGATTTGGATTCCTTACTGGGTTTCGAAAGCATCGAGCAGGAGGTTAACCATGAAGAAGCCTTTAACATTTTCGAGCTTCCTTTCCCCGACCTGGTAGTAGCCCTCGATGTGGAGCGCCTGAAATACCATGGTTTCTGGTTGGATGATCTGCGGGCGCGGGTCCGGATGCAAGAAGATCACATGCTTTACGTGGATACCCTGAGCCTGCGCACGGCGGATGGTGGCCTGGGGATGGCGGGCTATTTTAACGGCCAAAACCCAAAGGAAATTTATTTCCATAGTACCTTAAGGGCCGATAAGCTGGATCTGGACAAGCTGCTGATTAAATTCGATAATTTAGGCCAGGATGCTTTGATCAATGAAAACCTGCAAGGCCGCATCAGTGGCACGATAGAAAGTAAGTTCCTGGTCCACCCGGATCTAACGCCGATCATTGACAAGAGCGAGGCGAAAATGGACCTGACTATTTATGATGGGGCTTTGATTGACTTTGCGCCCCTGCGCGCCATGTCCAGCTTTTTTTCGGACAGGAATTTGATGCGGGTGCGTTTCGATACGCTACAGAATGTGTTCGAGCTGAAAAACGGAGTCTTAGATATTCCGAGCATGACCATCGCCAGTTCCCTCGGCTTTATCGAGCTCTCAGGCAGGCAGCAGCTGGACCTGCAGATGGATTATTTTATTCGGGTGCCACTTGGCTTGGTGACGAGCGTGGGCTTTCGCTCCCTTTTCGGTCGCAATAGGGGAGAGGTAGATCCCGATCAGGAGGATGCCATAGTGACGCGTGGAGATCGGCGCGTTCGCTTTGTCAATGTAAACTTGCGGGGAACACCGGATGACTTCCAGGTGCGACTGGGAAGAGATAGGGGGAGGTAAGGACCTCCCCCCCCCTGAAAAATCTTAGTGGAAGAGAAGGGCCAGTTCCTCCTCTTCTCCTTTTACTTCCTGCGGAAAATCAGGCAAAGTCATTTTTAAAAAGTCTAAACTTCCAGATAGAACGCCCTCCCAGTCTGCAGAGGTGATAGAAGAGGCGATCACATGGTCGCCAGACTCTGGAAAGGCCTGCTTCACCTTTTGCGTCTCTGGCGTGCCGAGCAGGGCAAACATATCTAGCATCGCAGGTACGGAAACCACAAAATCCTGATTTTCCTCATCCTTATAGTAATAAGCCAGATAGGTTGGGCATTGAATAGCCTTAAAAGTATCCTCCGTCATCCCACTTCGCAGGAGAACTGCGAGCGCCTCATAGGCATCTACATGCACGCGATTCGACCAGTACTTGGCTTTATCTCCTTCCCGCTCCATCAGGCGGCTACCGCCTTCATCCATAACGATATATTTAGCGATCAGCTTATTCCAAGGTTTAAACAAGCGATCTAAGGCTGCGCCATACTCCATGACGGCCGGGCTGTAGAGAATCAAGGCCGCTAAATCTGGATTTTCTGCCGCTAAGACCAAGCTAAGCGCGCCTCCCATAGACGTCCCTACCACGACGACCTGGTCTCCTAGTTGACGGGCAATCTCCAGGGCCTCTTTGGCGCCAGCCATCAAATCCTCCGCACGCAGGCCTTCCATAGCATCTCGGCGCTCCACACCATGTTCAGGCAGACGCGCCAGGTACAGATTCGCACCTAAAGCGGCAGCCAGCTCCCGATTGACGGGGCTGCCCTCACGCTCACTGGCCGTAAAACCATGGATGTAGAGCATGCTGTAAGGTGTTTTCTGTTTGTTTTCTGGGTCTGCCCAAATGATCTTCGCCTCATTATCGGGCTTGAGATCACGCTCTTGCGCTTCTTTTTCTTGGATATAGCGCTCCAGTTCTACCAGCTCGCTAGGTACCGCGGGGGCCTGAATAGCTGCTAAGGAAATGGTTCGGGCCCTTGGACCAAAGACCAAAAGGAGCGTAAGTAAGATGGCAGCGCCGAGTACGACGCGAAGTAATCGTTTGGCCATAATTATCGGGTTAATGCAATAAAATTAGTGTGAGGGATTACAAATTCTTTTCGGCAGTAGCTTAGCGTACCCGCAGCTTTTAACTTGCTGAGGGTAGAGGTTAGGTTTTGGCGTGACGTTTTCAGCATACTCGCTAGGTCTTCGTGGCGAAAATAAGCTGGCATGTGCATATACTCCCCTTTTTGCTCTCCATAATAATGCATGAAATCTGCCAGTAAGATCAGCAGACGCGCTTCCAGCGCAAAGTCATGATTACGTACCTTCTGCTGGTGAATCCTGCGTAGACGCGCCTTCGTGTAGGGGTAACAGAAACTGTAAAGTTTTTCCCGACTGAGCGGCACAGCTTCTAAAGGCAAAAACTGCAGGGTAGAATGCCGGAGGGGCTCGATAAAAAACTGATCGCGGCTGAGGTAGTTATCGGTCTCTACAAAATACCATTCTGAGGTAAACAACAGGTCGGTATTTACCGTTAGCCCGCCATCATTCAGACCATAAATTTTAGCGATGCCTCTACTCACAAAAAGCAAGCCTTCCACTAGCTGGGGGCTGTTTAGCGCGAGACGGTCGATTTCCTGACCTGTCTCCAGTAACTTCTCATGTAAGAGATGGTCGATCTCCGGCCGGGTAAGCTCCTCTTTCATGTGCCGAATATACACATTTTCAAGGGGACTAAAAGAAAGGAGAGAACCTTTCGATTCTCTCCCGTCCGGTTGGCTGGTTTAAAAGGTGTAACGTAGACCAAGTTGTACTTGGTAAGGTGGGTTGAAGCGTGCCGTTTCTCCGAAGGTAGGATTCACATTGTATGCGAACTGCACATCACCTCGCTGTAGAGCGATCGGATCCAAGCCGAGCGACTGCAGTAGAATTTGGTTTGCTCCTGGTACGGTCGGTGCACCGCCCCATTCACTGTTGAGGAGGTTAGTGAAGTTAAAGACCTCTGCGATAAACTCCAGATTCGACTTCCCTAATCCCTTTATAATGCTGCTGTCGATGATGTAGCTGAAACGCACATCCACATTATGCCAAAACGGATTGTAGATTTCATTTCGTGGGGCTACTTGCTGCAGATTGTCTTGCAGCAAGCCGCGCGCGATATTATTCGGGTTGTCCAAGACACGTTCCATACCCTGTGCTACATTTAGCTCGAAAGGTGTGGCATTTGGATTTGCTCGGATTACATTTGGGTCGAAGACAAAAGCGCGTTTGTTCGCATTAATAAGCAAGCCCGCACCATCGCCGACGATGTCACCGAAAACAAGTGGTGACCAAGGGAGGCCCGACTGCCCGACATAGCGAGCAGAAATCCGCATATTTTTAAAGGTAGGCGATGTACCGAAAAGCACGATTTTATGTCGGAAGTCCGTATTCGCACCACCTCGGTTCGCGATCAAGTCGCGCGGGTCGTCTACGATCGCCGTTAGGACCGAGGTCCGCGCGATGCAGCAGTTGTAGGAATTGTTATCCTCCGTTCTATTCCAAGTATATGTACCGGTAAGAGAGGCACCATTTTTAAACACAAAGCCGGATTCGAAAATAATGCCACGCTGCCAGATGTCCGAATCACCATTAAGCTCAAGTACACGGCCTAGGTTCGGATTGATGTTCACCACATCGGGTGAGATGGGATATACCACCACCCCGGGGTTGGCTGGATTTGCTAATGTGACTTGTCCCGCAAAAGGATCTGCGAACATCCCGCGGTTGTTTTCATTGGTGATGAAAGCAGAAAACTCTTGCGCCAGGTTGAGGTCCTGATACCTGTAGTTGTTGAGGGTACGTGCAAAGTATGCATTGGCACCAACATAAAACTCATCTGTTAGAAACCTTCTGTAGGAGAGGTTCCCTTTCCAGGTGTAAGGGGCCTGGAAGTTTTCTCCGATCAAATTTATGTACGGGCTTCTGCCGGTTCCATCAACAGGAACGCCTGGAACATTGGCAGGGTCCGCTAAGAATGCAGGGAAGTCCACAGCCGGGACATTGGCTCCAGTTAAAAACACATCGGTCAGCTGGGTCCCGGACTGCAGAATATTACTCAGCTGCGCCCAGTGAACGATATTAGCCGAGTAGCCACCGATGCCGAAACGAAGGACATTGCGCTGGTCTTCATTAAAGTCATATACTAGCGTTAGCCGAGGCTGGAAGTTGTTCCAGTCCGTGGCCACCACATCCGTTCTTCTACCCAATTCCCGCTCGATGAGTGGATTGCGCTCAGGGGCGGTCAGGAACACCGTCGCATCCCATCGCAGTCCGAAAGAGCCACTTAGCTTGCTGTTGAAATTATAATCTGCTTGCGCAAAGGCCGATAAATCTAAAGCCGTCTGCTGCAGGTGCGGCGTGAAAAGCCCAACGGGATTATTCGGAACCAAGCGTGAAAACTGAAAGGCTTCGCCTCTCTCTAAAGCATCCAAGCTAGCAAACTGAAACAAGCCGCCCTGTTCGTTGGTGTTAAGTGTGTTCGTAAAAGTTACCAAATTATCCGTGCCGAAAGTCCAGAAAACTTTTCCGGTTTGTAAAAAGGTCGTGTTAATGAATTGGAGCTGCTGTTCCCCTTGCTCCTCTGGAGCAATTCTATTTCCACCGAACTGGAACTGCCGGAACAAGCGAGTACCGTCTTCCTGAAAAGATTCGATACCCACAAAACCCCGCGGAGCTATCGAGCGTGCTAAGAAATTACGCTGCGCGCGTAAGTACTGCACTTTAAGCTCATTCGTCAGGCGTGGAGAGAAGGTAGAGCGTAGTGCTAATTGGCTATTAACCCCGAAGATCTCCAGATCTCCTCGTGCGTCCGCGATGGCGGTGTTATCACCCCCCACGACGAATTCATTTTCGCCCCAAAAGAAATTGTTTCGGAATGTAAGTTTGTGAACATTGTTAATCTGCCAGTCAAGGCGAGCGAATACCGTGCGGTTAGTGGGTCTTCTATTGAAAAGGCCCGTCTGCTGACGCGTAGGATCGAGACCGTAGCGATCCGTTAGGATAGAAAGGAAGCGATCTAGGTTAGCCTGTGTGATTTGTTCCAAGCGCTCTGTAGTCGCGTCTCGCACATCGATGATGGCGAAGGGCTCACTTCTATCCTCGAAATCCAGCGCCGTAAAAAAGTGTAGTTTATCTTTAATGATAGGTCCGCCTAAGGAAAAGCCATACTGGTTGATATTAAAGTCATTTATCGGTCGTCCGATGTAATCTTCGCTAGCCGTCAGGGCCTGATTCCGATTAAAGAAGAATGCCGAGCCCTCTAATTCGTTCGTTCCTGACTTGGTCACCACGTTGATCGCACCCCCGCCTTGACGTCCTTCCAGTACCGAGTATTCGTTTGTCGTTACTTCATATTCTCGGATGGCCTCCATAGAAACAGTATATTGTGAAATCAAGCCTCCATTCATCATAAAACGCTGGTTTCCTCCATCTAGTGTTATTCCTGTGGAGCTTTCTCTCGTGCCTCCTATGGCTAAAGAGCCTCCAGGGGCTGTGGTCGGTGCGAGGTTCGCTAAGTCCTGAAAGCTTCTTCCGCTGGTCGGCATATTTTTAATTTCGTTTATGCCTAAACGTGTTGCAGATCCGATAGGCGACACGCGGTTCGGGGCATAATCGCTAGCCGAAATAACCACCGTCTCCATCTGATTTTCAGTACCGCTCAGGCTGAAGTCTACACGAACTTGGTCCCCGAGGTTCAAGTTGTATCCTTTTTTCTCCAGTTGTCCTTCGCCTACGAAGCTGGCTGTAATGCTGTAAGGCCCACCTAAAGGGACCTGATTCAACTGATACCGGCCTTCTAAGTTTGTGACCGTTCCTGTGGTAAAACCTGTTGCCTCATTTTTAATGAGTACATTGGCGCCAGGAAGCGTTTCACCATCAGCACCACGGACAGTTCCGAAAAGGGAGGCCGAAGCCGTCTGGCCTATTGCCCTACCGGGCAAAGCAAATAGGAGTAAGCAAATTACTCCGATGAAAGGTAGATAGTATTTCATACTAGGGTGTATGGGTTGGTTTATGCTACGAAACTAGTAGCTCAGGATAGTTTGAATTTGTCTTAAAAAGACAATTCCTAAAGCTTCACGATTACTTTACATAAACTCCCTCTGAAGCAAAATTAAGGTAACATTTGCCTTACTATTTGTTCATTTTGCTCCTAGTCGATGAGGAATCGCAGCCCTTCGCAGTCCGACTCTGTCTTTGGGCAGGAAAGTCATTTTGCTTTCAGCGACTGATGAGATAAAAAAAATATCTCGTAATTGGAAAAAAAGTTATGGCGAAATATTGAATTTTTGTATTATTGACTTTGATTAAAGTGGCAATTCGAGGTTTTCATAGTAATTATTCTAATTAATTTATAATCTCGATCTGGTTAGTAGAACTAACTAAATTTTAGTAAAAGAACCTTTTTTGCAAGTGATCCGTTCTTTTGCACGTATGCCACCGCTGATAAGTTTTGTATGCAACACATTTTAAAACAGTTGCGCCTGGAAGTACCCGAACAGCTTTATGGGAAGGATCCCATGAGCTCGGGGCTAGGGCGTACATTAGTAAGGGAGGGAATCGAGCTGTTAAATGCCTGTGGCTTGGAGCAGTTTACCTTTAAAAAACTAGCTGCCCGCTGTCAGTGTACGGAGGCGGCAGTTTATCGTTACTTTGAGAATAAGTTTTACTTTTTACATTATTTACATTCTTGGTATTGGGGCTTTCAGGAGCACTGCTTAGTTTTGCACTTGACGAACATGGACGATTTTACACAAAAAATCGAGCTTATCGTCGCCCATTTAGCCGAGGGACCGAATTTCACAGACAATGATTTTGTAGACATTGGTGCCTTACATGCCCTCGTTCATAAGGAGTTCATGCGCAGTTTACTCCTCCAGCAGGCAGGAGAATATGCAGAACGTGGTGCTTTCGATGCTTATTTTCGCTTAGTGCAGCGTATCCAGCTCATCCTAGAAGCACAGTCACCCCCCGTATTCAAGCTCCATACGCAGCGCCTAGCGATTACTTTAGTGGATGGAGTCCTCTTGCAGTCTAATTTAAATTCCAAGTTTCCCCTGGAGGCAACGGCCTCCGACATAAAAGAATATTTTAAAGCCCTAATATTCACTACGCTATCACATGAAAATTGACGTTGCACAAACGCCCTTGAATCGGTTTTTCTCCTTTCTCCGGGAGGAAAAAAAGCAGGTTTATGCCATTTATTTTTACGCTGTCTTAAATGGATTAGTAGGCTTATCCCTACCACTCGGAATTCAAGCGATTCTAAATTTTATTCTCGGTGGTCGAATCAGTACCTCTTGGTATATCCTTGTAGCAGTCGTAGCGATCGGGATCGCTTTTGGGGGATTTTTACAAATCAGTCAGCTCTACCTAACAGAGAAACTACAGCAGCGTGTCTTCACGAAGGCGGGTTTTAATTTCGCCTATCGGCTGCCGCGGCTTAAACTCGATGCCCTTCTGGGGAAGTATCCGCCCGAGCTTGTGAACCGATTCTTTGACGCAGTCAACCTACAGAAAGGACTTTCCAAGATCTTGATAGACTTTTCTACCGCCTCCATACAGGTGGTCTTCGGTCTTTTGCTCTTGGCCTTTTACCATCCTTTCTTTATCATCTTTGCGGCCACGCTTATCGCGCTGGTATTCCTGATATTCTATTTTACGAGTCCACGTGGGATGTACACGGCCCTGAAAGAGTCGACAGCCAAGTACCAGGTGGCCTACTGGTTAGAGGAAATCGGACGTACGATGTCTACCTTTAAACTCGCAGGAAATTCGCAGCTCCCTTTTTTGCGGGCGGACAAATTGCTGACACAGTATGTCAACTTCCGAAACCAGCACTTTTCGGTACTTATATTCCAATATAAAATTCTGGTTGGCTTTAAAGTGCTTATCGTTTCTACCCTCCTGATCGCAGGGTCGATCCTCTTGATAAATGATGAGATTAGCATTGGCCAGTTCGTGGCAGCGGAAATCGTTATCGTCTTGGTAGTAAGTGCGGTAGAAAAACTTATCCTCAGCCTAGAAACCATTTACGATACACTTACGGCAGTAGAAAAGCTGGGACAAATCATGGACTTGCCCATGGAGCGTGCCGATGGAACAGAGAAGTCGCTAACTCCTGAGCGCAGTGGCCTTGCCTTTGACATCGAAAACCTCGGCTTTAAAAGTAAAACAGAAAATTTCGATGTGCTGAAAGGGATTTCTTTCTCCATACAAGCTGGTGAGAAACTCCTTTTAACTGGACGTAGCGGTTCTGGAAAGAGTACCTTGCTCTATCTGATGTCTGGTCTCTACCAAGATTATTCCGGGAAAATTCTGGTCAACAACTTGCCCATCGACTCCATGAACTTGGACAAACTTCGCAGCTTCGTAGGCGATAGTTTAACGCAACAGTCGCTATTTCATGGTTCCCTACGGGAAAATATAGTGCTCTGTCGGGATATTTCCGAGGACAAACTCCGTGCAACACTTGATTTAGTTGGTCTAAATAAGTTTATTTATTCACTTAAAGACGACCTAGAAACCATGGTACAGCCTGAAGGTGTGGGGCTCAGCAAGCGTGTAATCAGTAAAATTCTGATGGCACGGTGCTTGGTCGGTGAGCCGAAAGCGTTATTCTTGGAGGATATTTTAATGAACTTTGAGAAAGAAGCTAGAGAACGGACGACGCAGCATATACTGGAGGGCAGCTGGACCGTTATTATGATCACCGATCAAGAGGAAATTCTCCGTCAGGCCCCCCGGGTCATCGCGCTGGATACGGGGAAAATCGTCTACGATGGTGCTGGAGAAGGATATTCACGTTAACCGATAAATCGATTGCAGCATGCTGGATATATCAGAAAATAAAATTGGCGACAAGGTCTCGATTAAGCATTACAAAAGCTACGGGATGACCATGCCCTCGAATGAGAGCAGAAAACGAGTGAAAATCATGGTGTGGTTCTTAGTTGGAACGATCTTGTTTATGTTCCTACCTTGGACTCAAAACGTACGTTCTAAGGGTTTCGTTACCGCACTTCGTCCGGAGCAGCGCCCGCAGACCGTACATAGCATTATCGCAGGGAGGATAGAGCAGTGGTATGTTTCGGAGGGGGACTTCGTCCAAAGGGGCGACACGGTCCTGCTCATCTCCGAGATAAAGGACGATTTCTTTGACCCTTTGCTCCTCGAGCGTACCCGACTGCAAGTGGATGCGAAGCTGCAGTCCGCCTTTTCCTATGCCGAAAAAGTAAAGGCCCAGGAAATTCAGATGGAGGCGCTAACGGCGAATAAAGGGCTCCGAATCGAGCAGGCCACCAACCGGCTTCGGATGGCAGAACTGAAAGTGAAATCCGACAGTATTCGCTTTGAACAGGCTAAGGTTAATTACGACGTGGGCGTGGAGCAGTTAAAGCGGGCTGAGTCGCTCTTCGAAGATGGACTGCGCTCACTGACTGACTTGGAAACCCGAAAACTGCGCTTCCAGGAGGTGCAGGCAGGACTAATAGCGGCAGAAAACAACTTGCTCAGCAGTCAAAATGAATTGCTCGCCGCCCAAATCGAGCTAAATGCGATCGAAAATGACTTCCGTGACCGAATCGCAAAGACTCGCTCGGAAATGTTTAGTGCCATGTCTTCCCAATTTGATGCGGAAGCTTCCGCAACCAAGTTAGAAAATCAATTCTCCAACTTCGAGATGCGGAGTGGCTTCCGCTATGTACTGGCCCCGCAGGATGGCTATATTACGCGTGCTATTCAAGTGGGGATTGGGGAAACGATTAAGGAAGGAGCTGAAATAATTTCCATCCTTCCGGCAAATGCCCAGCTGGCGGTAGAAATGTTTGTGGAGCCAGTGGATTTCCCACTGATGCGGATCGGAAATAAGGTACGCTTTATCTTTGACGGCTGGCCAGCCATCGTTTTCTCCGGATGGCCCCAGTTTTCGAATGGTACCTTCGGAGGTATCATCGTGGCCATCGATAATTTTACAGGCGATAATAATAAATACC
Organism: Nitritalea sp.; assembly: GCF_054166705.1. Lineage (NCBI taxonomy): Bacteria > Pseudomonadati > Bacteroidota > Cytophagia > Cytophagales > Cyclobacteriaceae > Nitritalea > Nitritalea sp. The sequence continues at coordinate 191,550 of NZ_JBSZCV010000006.1, read as the reverse complement.
GGGTACTCGTCATTGAAGATCCTGAGGAAGATGCCTGGCCCGATGCACTGCGTATCGGATCAGGGGCTGATGGTATCGCTCTCTTTAACGATGTGCCGGTTTGGTATGAAATCTGGCGTCAGTTAAATGGTTTCCCTGCGGACTATTACACAGCAGACGAGAAACGCGCCAACAAGAAAAAGAGTTAAGCGCAGATGAGCCGAATTCACCTACTTATCGGGCTGCTGTTTTTAGGTACAGCAGCCCACGCCCAGATTCCATCACGTGACACTTCGCTCGTGCTCACACAGATGCAGTTTTTAGAATGGGTAGAAAATTTTCACCCCGTGGCGCGACAAAGTGACCTCCTCCTCGAATTCGGGGAGCAAGAGGTGCGCATGGCGCGAGGGGGCTTCGACCCACTGTTGTATGGGGACTATAACAACAAAGAATTCCGCGGGACCACCTATTTCGATACGCGCGAGGTGGGCATGATCATTCCAACTTGGGCAGGTATCGAACTCAAGGGGCTCTTCGAGCAGAACTCCGGGCGCTTCCTGAACCCAGAACGGACCGTGCCTACAGATGGGCTTTTTGCCGCAGGCCTCAGCGTGAACCTGGGACAGGGGCTACTCATCGACCGGCGGAGAGCTGCCCTGCGCCAAGCGCAAATTTACCAAGAGTCCACACTGGTGGAACGCAGAAAGTTCTTGAACGACTTATACCTGGACGCGAACTTAGCCTACTGGAACTGGTCGGAGGCGCATGAAAATCGCCTGGTCTTTGAGGAGGGCTTGCAGCTGGCAGAAATTCGCTTTCAAGCCATCAAAGAAAGCTTTGTGCAGGGAGACTTGCCGGCCATCGATACAGTAGAGGCCTACACGCAGGTGCTCGACCGCCTGTACCGCTATCAAGATGCCATGATCGAGTATTTTAATGCCATGCAGGTGGTTAATACCTTCCTCTGGGATGATGAGTTAAATGAAATCAATCTCACCGATGCCATTTTACCCGAATCGGTGCTGACAGTAGAAATCGATCAAGTGGCGAATACACAGCTGCGGGGTGCGCTGGGCCGACACCCGGATATTATGCTCATCGATTTTGATATCGCAGGGCTAAACGTAGACAGGCGCTGGAAAGCAGAACAGTTGCGACCGATTATTAAGGTGAATTATAATTTTCTGACAGAAAATATGGGAGCGAACATGGAGGTTCCCGCCTTCTTCCAGAATGATTACAAGTGGGGGATTAACATCAGCACGCCGCTCTTTTTACGCCGTGAGCGGGGCGGCTTAGGCTTAGCAAAGGCCAAAATCGACTTCGCAGACCAGCGCCGCGAGTTGCGATTCGTGCAGCTAGAAACCGCTTTAGAGCAGGCCATTTACCGTTTTGGGCTGGTGGAAGATCAGTACCGCGTGTTTTCGGCGAATATCCAGGGGCTGCAAAGGCTTTTGGAAGGAGAAAAAGTACGTTTTGAGCTTGGAGAAAGCTCTCTTTTCTTGATAAACGCAAGGGAAGTGGCCTTGTTTGACAGTAAGGTGACCCTTAATGATTTGGCAGCCAAACGTAAAATCGCCTACGTGCGCATGCTGCATGCGGCGGGTTTTGGCTTTGACTTTGAAAATGCCTTGGAGCAGCTGGACTAAAATGTTCCCCATGCTCCTCTTATAAAAAAAAACTCCAGCACCCTAGGGAGGGGCTGGAGTTTTTTTTAAAAGGGATCGCTTTGGGCGGAAGCCCAACTCGGTATAAATATAGCTCTGAAAGTGTTCTACAGCATAAAGCCTGCAGGATAGTCGCGCTTTACGAACTGATTAGCAGGTTCAAAATTCTTCACCTTCATGGCAGCGCCATCCCACTGCAGCTTGATGCCCCTTCCCGGATAGGTAAATCCTCCATCGGTTTTTGGCTCGCGGAAGTCATAACTTCGGATGGCCAAGTTTCCCATCAAAACGGCTTCGGTAAGCGGTCCAGCAATTTGGAAGGGAGAGGAAAGCAGCTCATAGGCCGGGCTGCCATACCCCGCGATGCAGGCCTCCACCCAGTTGGCATAATGGCCACCCTCTCCACCCGGGATGCGCGTAATGCTTTCGGCGACAGCATTAGCCTCCTCCATCTTGGTGGCAGGAAGCAAGCGTGGATTTCTACCGTAGGTATCGCACATCATCTTGCCTTTCGTCCCTTCGATGATGACGCCATTTCCGCCGTCGCCCATGCGTTCATTCGGTCCCAGTTCTTCCGGTCGGGTAGGCTGGATGCCACCATCCATCCAGTGGAAGGGAAGGGTTTTGCCGCCAGGCAATTCAAAACGCAGGGTAATATGCGAGGAGGGCGGGCAGCTATCCGGAAAGTAGCCGCGCTGGAATTCACCCACATAGACGGAGCCTACGCTCGCCTCAGCAGACACAGGGTAGCCCAGGTTCAGCACGCGGAAGGGAGCCTCCATGAGATGGCAGGCCATGTCGCCGAGTGCGCCTGTCCCGTAGTCCCACCAGCCGCGCCAGTTGAAAGGAACTAAATTATCCACAAAATCTCTTCGAGGGGCTGTCCCCAACCACAATTCCCAGTCCAGTCCTTTCGGTACGGGTGCCGCTTGTTTCGGCCAGGAGATGCCCTGGGGCCACACGGGTCGATCCGTCCAGCTGTATACGCGGGTAGCCTCACCGATGAGTCCTGCCTGATACCATTCCATCATGCGGCGGACGCCATCACCAGAAGAACCTTGGTTGCCCATTTGCGTGACGACCTGGTATTTTTCAGCAGCCTCGGTGAGCATGCGTGCCTCATAAATGTCATGGGTGAGGGGCTTTTGGACGTAGACATGCTTGCCCGCTTTTATGGCCAGCATCGCCTGCACGGCATGCATGTGGTCTGTAGAAGAAACCGTCACCGCATCGAATTGGCTGGCTTGCTCCATCAGTTTACGGTAATCTTTTACATAGGAGGCCTTCGGGTGGTCTTTTCGCGCACGTTCGGCGCGGGCATCGTCGACATCACAGAGATGGGTAAAGACCACCTTACCAGTTTTAAAAACGCCGCTGATATCGTTATAGCCCATGCCTCCCACGCCGATGCCAGCCACACGGAGCTGATCACTCGGGGCCGTATAGCCACTGCCGCCTAAAACATGGCGCGGCACGATGTAAAAACCAGCCAGCGCGGTGGCGCCAGCCTTTAAAAAGGAACGTCTGCTGCTGCGCAGATCGGAAGATTTTTTCATGTAGGTTTCTTAGGTTATTGTTTGGTGCTTGCGTCCGTTTGAAAGAGCCTCTTTGCCCGAGAGGGCACTGCTGAGAACCTTCAACTGAAATCCTAAAATAGCTACTTTCTTCCGTGGACGCAAATAATATCTAGATTTAGGGAGGTGGTCTTGGTTAAACCGAAAATAGCACGTAATATGGGTGTTGGTTTTATAAAAAGCTTTTCTTTCACCTTATTAATTGCCCCTAAATGGCTTTTTTATCACAATTTGGAGATTTTATCGTTCAATTTAGCAACTGGATTTGGGATACGCCCATGCTCATTTTATTGATGGGCGGTGGTTTATTACTGTTTATTTATTCGGGGTTCATTCCCTTTACAGGCCTTGGCCATGCGTTAAAGGTGGTGCGGGGCAAGTATGACGAGAATCTTCCCGGGCAGATTTCCTCTCGGCAGGCGCTTTCTGCGGCCATCGCCGCCACAGTGGGGCTGGGCAATATTTCCGGCGTGGCGATCGCCATCAACATGGGCGGACCGGGAGCTATTTTCTGGATGTGGATGTCGGCCTTCGTCGGAATGGCGACCAAGTATTTTTCTTGCAGCCTGGCGATTATGTACCGGGGAAAAGATTCTGCAGGTGAGGTGCAGGGCGGCCCCATGTACGTTATCGAGGAGGGGATGGGAAAAAAATGGCGCCCGCTCGCCATCCTTTTTTCGGTGGCGGGATTTCTCGGACTACTGGCCATCTTTCAGGCGAATCAACTCACGGCGGTACTGCGCTCGGTCTTACTGGAACCCAATGGTCTCGATGCCGGGGAGCCTACGAAGTGGATTTTGGGTATTGGGATGATGCTGATCGTGGCCGTAGTGATTTTAGGCGGGATAAAGCGGATCGCGGCAGTTGCTTCCAAGTTGGTCCCTTTCATGGTGCTGGTGTACTTTTTCTCGGTTTTACTCGTGCTCTTTCAGTATGCTAGCGAGGTGCCCGCCATGCTCGGACTTATTATCCGCGACGCTTTTACCGGAGAAGCTGCCATGGGGGGAGCTGTAGGAGCTGTCATCGTGATCGGTGCGCGCAGAGCTGCTTTTTCGAATGAAGCCGGCATCGGCACGGCCCCCATGGTACATGGAGCGTCTAAAAATAATGAGCCCATCCGCGAAGGACTTATCGCCATGCTAGGCCCTTTTATCGATACCATCGTAGTCTGCACCCTGACGGCATTGGTGATCTTAATGACGGGCGTATGGCAAAGCACCGATAATGACGGTGTCCGCCTGACCCTATCGGCCTTTGAAATAGCCCTCCCGGGTTTCGGAAAATATATGCTGATGGTGGCGGTACTGGTTTTCGCCCTCTCGACCATGTTTACCTATTCCTACTACGGGCATAAGTGTTTCAACTATCTCTTCGGGGCAGAAAAGGCCAATTACTACAATTACTTTTATCTGGCCACGATCGTGGCAGGGGCAGTGGCTTCCTTGGATGTGGTGATCAGTTTCATCGATGGCATGTATGCGATTATGGCCATCCCGACGATGGTATCCACGATTTATCTGGCGCCGAAGGTGCGTGCTGCTAGTAAGGACTATTTCCGGCGCATGAAAGAAAAAGCTGTCTAAACACCCATCTTTTATGTGGCTTATCGCACCGAATGCTTTTAAAGGTAGTCTCAGCGCCTCTGAAGCGGCAACCGTGATTCAGCAGGCCCTCCTGCAGGCTGGGGTAGAAATGCCTATTCGCCTACAGCCAATAGCGGATGGTGGGGATGGCACCTGTGCCCTTCTGGCAGAGAGCTTAAAGCTGGAACAGCGGCAGGTAACGGTACTGGATGCCTATGGGCGTTCCCTGCTCGCCCCATTTTATCTGGAGCGCTCCGCGCAAAGGGCCTTTCTCGATGTTTCTGCTGCTGTGGGCCTTGGGGATCGAGAGGGTGCTGCCTTAGCACCTACTTTGGCCAGCAGCTTCGGGGTAGGCATGCAGATCGCTGCAGCTGTACAGGAGGGAGCCCGAGAGCTCGTCCTCGCCTTAGGGGGGACGGCCACCATCGATGCCGCCATGGGCATTTTACAAGGCCTCGGCTTCGTGCTCTTAAACAGGTCCGGCCATGCGCTGCACCCTTATCACCCGGATCGCTTTCATACGCTGGCCTATATCCAGCGTCCTATCCGCCTGCCGTCGGTCCGGTTTACGCTGCTGGCAGATGTCCGTCACCAGCTCTTTGGGAAGGAGGGAGGTATCGTGACCTTCGGCCCACAGAAAGGCCTCAAAATGGAAGCACTGCCCGAAGTGGAGGAAGGATTGGCAAATTGGATACACTTGCTGTATAAAAAGGGGGGCAAGCCCTTTCTAGACCAAGAGGGTTTTGGCGCCGCCGGCGGATTGGCCGCAGGCCTGGCCGCATTCTTTCCAGTAGAAATCCATCCCGGGGCAGCTTACTTTTTCCAACAGGTTCAGATGGCCCGCTGGCTACGCCAAAGCCACGTTGTCATAACAGGGGAGGGGCGCTACGATGCACAGTCTGCCTTCGGCAAAGGCCCGCATGCCTTGCTCTGCCTGGCTCGGGAGCTGAACCCAAAAGCCAAACGTGTGCTCATAAGTTCAGGTACTTATGGTAGACAGGCGCCTGCTGAACACTTCATTTCCCTACCCCCCTTGCAGCAGGTAGGTGACGGAGCGAAAAGGGAGGCAGCCGAAAATCTTTTTCGGGCCTGCTACCAAGCCTTTCGGGGCGACTGAGGGCTCGCTTTTAGAAAAAGACCTCCCAAAAAACGAACATCGAAAAGAAAGAAAAAGAAAGTAAACGAACATCAAAAGGAAAGGAAACGAGAGCAAACGAAAGCAAACGAACATCAAAAGGAAAAGAAAAGAAAGTAAACGATCACTGCGGACGATAGGGAATCCTTAGAACGCTCCGTTTATGCATGCCTTTGGCTACCCATTAAAAAAAATATTGAATGAGGTTACGATTTCCTAATTGTATGGGGTAAAGGTAGCTTATACTGGCAGATTATTTGCTATATTTCGAAAGGGGATCATGTACTTTCAGGCCCCGATACAGCTATGAGACGAAAACGTTTGTATGGGTTGCTTGGCATTGTCTTGCTGCTTTTAAGCTTCCCTTTTATCGCTATGCAATTTAGTCCTGAGGTTCAGTGGGATCTAGGAGACTTTCTGCTGATGGGGAGCATGTTGTTCGCAACAGGCACACTTTTGGAACTGCTTCGTCCGCGGGTGAAGCGAAAAGTGCCGCTTCTCTTGGCCAGTGGCGGTGTGCTTTCGGCTTTCCTCTTACTTTGGGCAGAGCTAGCCGTGGGACTGTTCCACTAATGCTAAAAAACGCGCAGCTCGGGAAGAGAATGTATCCCAGCTGCGCGATCTACTTTTTCGCTAGACGCTTTAGGGCCCCGGAGTGGCAAAACATGAGATTTTTTTACATTTAAAACCTTCTTGAACTTGTATATCCTTTGTCAAAATCCACCCATCCCTGTTGCAGGAAGTCCTGTACGTGCTTGGCCTGAAGGTGTGCGATAAAGTCGGCTTCCTCCCGAAAACACTCCCAAAGGATGATCTGAGTTGGTTCCTCCCGACTTTGATGAACATCAAAAGAGATACAGCCAGGTTCCTGCAGCGTATTCATTTTAAGCTGCTGTAAGGCTTCCAGTGCCTGCTGGATTTGGAGACTATTTTTGATACGTAAGATACCTGTAGAATAAAATGGGGTTGAGGGTTGCACCGGTTCTATCAAATCCCAAAGATTTCCGTATAGATCTTCGAATACCGCTACGGTTCCATAGGGCGCTACACTGGGCAGGCGAACGATGCGAATGTGTTGATCGAGTAGGTTTTGATAGTCGCGTTCAAAATTATCCGTGTACAGAAAGAGAAAAACGCGCCCACCTGTTTGCCGGCCGATATACGCTTCCTGTTCTGCAGATGCCGCTTTGGCCAGCAGGACTGCCGTGCCCCCTTTGCCGCAAGGCTGCACCAGAACCCAGCGCTTTTCAGGACTAAGCACCTTGTCTTCGATTAATTTAAAATGGAGTTTCTCCGTGTAAAAGGCGATAGCCTCGTCATAGTCACGGACGAGAATAGCGATATGCGCGATGTGCTGCTGCATGTTGTTCTTAAGACAATAAGGCAAAAGGTTCAATCTCCCTTGAAAGGGATAAAAATACGTCAAAATTCATGTAATCTTCTATGCAGCGAGTGAAGAAACCCTCTACAACTTTCCTCGAGGGAATTTATCAAAAAAATTACCCTACCTTTTGTGCTACGAAAGCAGTTTTTTTGCACTAAGTGATAGTTTAACCAGTAAAATTGCTTTTTTATGCAAAAACATGCTCCATTTTCTTTTCTCGCCCTGCTTGGAATGGCCCTCACTTTAGAAAGCTGTACCACCTCGCTTGAACATGATGCACATCGCATCCTCCAACTCGAAATAACCGATTCTCTGTGTGTGGAAACACTAGCTCCCTTGCTTATGGATGACTTTTTACCCGAGAAAGGGCTCTACCTGTTGAAAGGAGATAAAAGCCGCTTGCCTCTGTTGGTGGATCAAAATGGCAACATCCTACAAGAGTATGCCATCGGCGGTGAAGGCCCGAATAGCGTGGGCCCAAATGGTGCATTTGGTTATCGATTTTTAGGAAAAGATGCCTTCGTCGCGCAAGCTTTCTATACCGATTACCACATCTATGGCCTGGACGGCCAAAAACAGCGCTCTGTACCTTTTAATGCAGCAGGGCTGTTCGGGCTGACGCTCTATAAAAATAGAACCACTTTTCATCCGCTCATCAAGAATGGACAAGCGTTTTTGGTTGGTGAAGAACCCAACTCCTTTGATCCTGCGACCATCGATAAAAATAAATTAGGCGCTGCCTATTATGAGCAGGCCAAAACGATTTATGCCTATAACCTAGAAACGGCTGAAAATCAATTACTCGAAACCTATCCGGAGCACTGGGAACCCCGCTTGAATAAACGTTTTGTAGGAGAAAGTGCACCACTGCTCGCTTGGAACGCAGAAAAGCAAGAAATGGCACTTCTGCCGCGTGCGGGGAATCAACTCTTCTTGTATGACTTCAATGGGGAGTCACCTATACTGCGTCAAACGATTACCCTGAGCCATCCAGAGCGTCCTTCCGATGCGCCCACGCTTCGTCCGGAAGACAGTGCAGATGCGGACTATCCACAGTTTTCAGACATCCGATATGCTGGGGCTATGCTAATCGTTCAGTTTTTTACCCAAATTCCAAGTGCACAATTAAGGGAGTTAAAAGCACAGTTTGGGGAGCCAGATTACTTTCGAACCCCTGAATTTCAGGAAGCAAGGAAAAAATACATTCGTCCTTATTTCATCGTCGTAAAAGAGGGAGAGCAGATCGGGATCATCAATGAGGTGCCTGTGTCTGGATCTTTTAACTTTAGCGATGCATCTGGTACCCTTTACTTTAACGATAATCTGAGCCCCTCTGTAGAGCGGGATTATAACGTATTCTATAAGCTGAATTTAAAAGCCCTTTAAGTTCGAATGTATGCTAGAATAAAAGAAGGTGGGGTGACAAAAAACAGCGCGAATTTCCCCTTATCGAGGGGATAGCGCTGTTTTTATTCAGGTGCTGTTGTAAAAATAGAAACGCTTTAAATGGAAACTACTTATAGCGGTAAAAGCCTTCTCCCGATTTTTTACCTAGTTTTCCTGCATCCACATAAGTTTTTAAAAGGGAAGCAAACTGCTGTGAAGCAGGATCTTTGCGGGCTTTGGTGACGTGGTATGCGGTATCTAGTCCGATATTATCCAATATACCGAAAGGGCCCTGCGGCATGTGAAAATTCACCATCCAGGACTTGTCGATGTCCTCCACGCTGGCGACCTCTTTCGTGAGTAACTTGCCTGCAGCACCGATTAAAGCCAGCAGCATGGTGTTAAATAAATAGCCCGAATTTTCTTTTTTAACCAGGACGGGAACTTGCTCTAAGGCTTCCCCAAAACGCTCTAATACTGGGATCAGATTAGGGTCGGTGCCTGGATGTGGCATGATATCGACGATACGCGCTGTAAATACATCGTGAAAATGCAGCGCACAGAAGCGCTCCGGGCGTCCCGATTGCTCCGCAAACATAGAGGGCAGCAGGTAACTGGTGTTGGTTGTAAAAAGGGTTTTCTTTGGGGCGAGAGCCCCAAAATGTTTCCACACTTCCTGCTTAATGGCGACATCCTCAGTCACGCTTTCATTAATGAGATCTGCATCCTCCACCGCAGTAGCTGGGTCAGTAGTAAAAAACAGTCTACTCCAGAGTACTTCATCTTCTACCGTAGTAAAGCGCCCTTCTTTGCGCAGGGCGCCTAGGAGTTTCCGCATGGTCTGCTTACTGCGTTCGAGTAGCTCCTCTGAAAGATCGTAAATGCGTACCTGAAAGCCAGAAAGGGCGGCCTGAAGGGCTACCCGTGTGCCTAAGGTCCCGGCACCTACTATACAGACGTTTTGTATGTTCATGTTCATGTGTGTAGAAAAGCTTGTGTACGGCTCGCGGCTGCTTTGACCACTTCGATTAACATTCCGAAGCGGGGATCATCCGCAAAGCCGAGGGTGTAACGTTTATAAATCTGTTGCGCGATAACTGCTACCTTAAAGAGTCCGAAAACTTGGTAATAGTGAAGCTCCTGTTCACGAATTCCCTGGGCATCCGCATAGCGGGCTACCCATTCTGCGCGGCGCATATTTCCCGGAAGGTGACTACAGTTGAACTGCTTAAGAATCTCTGCATCCTCCGGCTCTGCCCAGTAGGCCAGGGTCGTACCGACATCCATGAGGGGGTTTCCGATGCTAGCCATCTCCCAGTCTAGGATACAGCGGATGCCGGCGGCAGGCTTTTCATGAAGGACTAGGTTATCGTATTTGTAGTCATTATGTACCACGGTGTAGGCAGGCTCCTGTTTGGGTAAGGATGCCCGCAAATAGGCTGCGGCTTCCTCCATAGCGGGGAGCTCATCTGTTGCCGCTTTTCGATACCGCGCCATCCAGCCTTCCACCTGACGCTGGGTGTATCCTTCTCCCTTATCAAAGGCTGCTAACTCCGGATTACTGATGGGTAGGCGATGTAAGTCCAGCTGAGTCTGCAGGGCGGACTCCGATAAATGTCTGAAATCAGCTGCTTGTAAGCCTAGTTTTTGGGGCACACGACCCCGTAAAATAGGCCCACTTACATCTTCCATCAGATAAAAAGGGCTGCCGATGAGGGATTCGTCAGGGTAGGCCCGGTAGACTTTGGGCGCGAGCCCAAAACCTGCGGCGGCAAGGGCTTCCAGCCAGCGGAATTCCCGAAGCATGTCATGCCCTTTCGCTACTTGCAGGCCTAAGGGAGCGCGGCGCAAAATGGCGGTTCCGTCGGGGTAAAAGATGCGAAAGGTCAGGTTCGAGAAGCCAGCGATGATAGGCTCTATACGGAGTTGATCGGGCTTGCAGGCAAAATGATCCGCTAAAATAGGGGATAGAATCTCTGGGCGAAGGGCTTTCGAAAGATGTTCACTCATCGGTAGCTCTTTAGAAGTTTTCGGGCCAAAACGCTTTTGTGGACCTCGTCGGGCCCATCGTAAATCCGTGCACCTCGCTCATGGCGGTACCAAAAGGATAGTAAAGTGTCGTCCGTGATGCCGAGAGCTCCATGTGTTTGAATGGCGCGATCCAGGGTAGTCATCAACATATCCGAGACAAAAAACTTGATGGTGGAAATGGCTTCTTTGGCTTCTTTAGCACCCTTTTCTTCGATTTGCTGCGCTGTGTCCAGCACCATGAGTCGGGAGGCACGAATATGCGCAGCTGCTTCTGCGATCCAGTTTTGGATGCTTTGCTGCTGAGCGAGTGGCTGACCGGGGTTCAGCTCCCGTTTTAAGGCATAGCGGCACATCATTTCCAGTGCGCGCTCTGCTATGCCGATCCAGCGCATGCAGTGATGGATACGTCCGGGGCCCAGACGTTCTTGGGCCAACATAAACCCTTGGCCTTCTGCGCCGATGAGGTACTCTGCAGGCACTTGGCAGTCCTGGAAGCGTACTTCGGCATGGGAAAAATAGTCGGAGCCAGCATCTCCCATAATCGGAATATTTCGGACCAGCTCAAACCCGGGCGTATCGAGTGGCACGATAAGCATACTCGCCCGGCTATAGGGGTATTCTGCTTCGGGATTCGTTAGCGCCATAACGATGGTAAAGGAGGCGCCATCGGCTGCTGTGGTAAACCATTTATGGCCCGTAATGCGGTAACTGTCGCCGTCCCGAACAGCTCGTGTAGAGAGGTGGACGGGGTTTGAACCAGCATGTCCCGGCTCGGTCATGGAAAAACAAGAGCGGATTTCTCCTTTTTCCAGCGGATGTAAAAATTGGCGCTTTTGACTGTCTGTACCGAAAAGGTGGAGCAGCTCCATGTTGCCGATATCTGGGGCTTGGCAGTTGCAAAGATAATGTCCGAGCGGACTTTTTCCCAGTAGGGCAGACACCTCTGCGAACTCACTCAGGCGCAGCCCGAGGCCTCCGGAGCTTTCGGGCAAGTGGGGGTTAAAGAGACCACGTCGCTTAGCCTCATCACGCATGCGCTGCAGGGTGGGCAGGTGGTTCTGGAAATGTCCGTAGATGATAGGTAGTTCCTGTGGATAGACGACTTCCTCTAAAAAGGCCGCATAGCCAGCGAGGAGGTCTTGCAAGTTAGTTGGGTTCATGTGGTAACTATGGAATTTTAAATGGTAAAACCGCCATCAGCGGTCAAGACGGCGCCCGTGGTGTATGCAGAAGCATCGGTGGCTAGGAACAGTGCCATGGCTGCGATTTCTTCACTTGTCCCAGCTCGTTTGATGGCCAGGGTGCGCATCATGTGTTGCATGATTTTATCATTCGACCAGAGCGCTTCGGAGAATTTGGTTTTGATCAGCCCTGGGCAGATGGTATTTACACGAATTTTTTGATCGCCCCATTCTTTTGCGAACACTTTGGAGAGGGAAATCAAGGCTGCTTTAGAAACGGAGTAGATGCCGAGACCGGGCTCAGGGGAGAGGCCGCCGACAGAGGAGATATTGATGACTGCCGCTCCGGAGGAAGCGCGTAGGTAAGGAAAGGCGAGCTTCATCAGCTCAAAGGGCGCTTTCACGTTCACATCCATGATTTTATCGAAGGCACTCACATCGGTTTCATGCGCGGGGCCAAAAACCGGGTTAGCGGCAGCATTATTCACGAGGATATCTAGCTGTCCATACTTTGCTACCGTACCTTCTATTAGCTTAGGGAGAGCGGTGATGTCGCCTACGTTACAGGCGATTCCCTGAACCTCATAGCCTTTCTGGCGTAGGGCGGCGGCTTCCTGGTCGAGGGCTTCCTGCTTGCGGCTAGAGATAATTACTTTGGCGCCAGCCGCGGCGAAAGCCTCCGCGATGCCCAGGCCGATCCCTTTACTGGCACCCGTGATGAGCGCCACTTTCCCACTCAGTGAGAATAATTCTTGTAAATCCATTGGCTTAGTCGTATAATTTTGGGTTTAAGATAACTAAAAAGAAAGAGGAAAGCCATGATTTCGGGAAAAATGTTATGCATACCGAGTATTTTTTTCTATTTTAGGCTTGCGGAAGGGCAGTAGTGGCAAAGGCTACAGGCTTTTTCTTTCGATGTTTACAGGAAAAACTAAACCCAATTATCCATGAAACAAGTGAGTTTTAAGCAGCTGGGGCTGCCACAGGAGGTACTTTTTGTAGAGGATGTTCCCAAGCCGGAGCCAGCAGCAGGTGAGGCGCTCATTCGCATTACCGCCCGAAATATTAACCCTTCGGATATCATGTTTATCCGCGGCATGTACGGCATCACGCCAGAGCTTCCTTCTAGTGCAGGCTTCGAGGCAGTGGGGCGTGTGGAGGTCAGCGGCGGTAAAATCCCGGTGGGTACTAAGGTGATCTTTGCTGCTACGGGCACCTGGCGAGAATATATCGCACTTCCGGAGCATACGCTGATTCCAGTTCCAGAGGAGCTTTCGGATGAGGTAGCCTGCCAGGCTTTTGTAAATCCGATGACCGCCTATGGGATGATCGAATCGCTCCAGATGCAGGCAGGACAGACCCTGCTGATAACGGCCGGGGCCTCGGCTTTTGGCAAGTTCGCCATTCAGCTGGCTGCTGCTAAAGGGATCCAAGTGCTCTGCACGGTGCGTCGGGAGGAGCAGAAGGAGGCGCTTTTGGCCCTCGGGGCCAAGAAAGTCTACAATACAGAAAGCGAGAAGCTTCCTAAAGCGCTCCTAGCGGACTATCCGAAAGGCATTGATGTGGTCTTTGATGCGGTCGGGGGCACTTTAGGGGCGCGGGCGCTGAGCTGTCTGCGGTATGGAGGCACGATGTTGGTTTTCGGGCTCCTCAGCTTAGAAAATATACCTCTAAACTCGGGGCTGTTAATTTTCAAAAACTTGACGGTGAAGGGTTTTTGGTTGAGCTCATGGGTGCAATCCCTTTCCGCGGCAGAACGGGAGCAGGCTTTTAAGGCGGTGATCGGTCCACTGATGCAGGGTACGTTACGCGGTGATGTAGCTGCGCGTTATCCTTTAGACAAGATCCAAGAGGCCCTGGCGGCTTATGAAGAAGGGGGAAGAACGGGGAAAATTCTTCTTATCTAATTTTAGCGGCTAGAGCGACGGGAATTCCATGCCCACTTTTCACTAATTTGTTCGTGAAAAGTGGGTATTTGTTATGGAAAGTAGGAAAATGGAAAAGTATGTTACTTTTCTGAAAAATATGTCTGCTTATTTTTTACCTTTACGCATACGCTAAGATCTTTATATCATGAAGCTAAAACCTGAACAGGATTACGAGCGCTCCAAATATGTCGTAGATTCACCTGTGGACTGGCATGTGGAACTAAACTCCTTACGTGAGATAACACGTACGAGTAGTTTAGTAACTGAGGCGCAGATATCTTTTATTAATATATTGGATTTTGCGACGCAGTGGACTGTAGCAGCTCATGGTATCGATGTGAGTCAAATGGCTAAGGAAGAAAGCGTCTGCCAATATACTGTATTTGAGGATGAGAGCTTCGAGGTGGTATCACTGAGTAATGACGAGCGATTTAAACATGCGTTTTATGTTCAGGAGTTTCCCCATCTCGAGTATTATTTTGGGGTACCGATAAAAGCTTCGAATGGACTACCTGTAGGTGCACTGTGCGTGATGCATGATAACCGACTGCATTTAACAGCGGAACAGAAGCAAGTTTTAAAAAATTTCGCTAAGATCATCAGTAACCAATTTGCGCTTTTAGAAAATTTAAAGGTGAAGGAGGAGAAGTTTCAGCGCCTGGCAAAAAATCAGGCAAGACTTATGCATGATGTACGCGCTCCTCTAGCTTCTTTCGGTATTTTATCAGAAATGTATGCAGACCCTGATGCGCAGCATTCCGTAGCCGATTATAAGCAGGCGATGAAAGCGATTCAGTCGAGTGCGCAGAAATTGTCCGAGTTTGCAGATTATTTTTTAAAAGAACAGCAGGAGGAAATTGAGCTGCTGTTAGCAGAAAAACCAACACTGGTGTCTCTTCGTGCCGTCTTAGAGGGATTGCTGGAGCTGTATCAGGTACAAGCACAGGCCAGGGAAGTATCGCTTGAAGTTAAGATTCCGGAACTGGAAGTATTACTGGCCTATCCCAAGCCAAAACTGCAGCATATTCTGGGCAATATTCTTTCCAATGCTATTAAATACACTCCTAAAGGTAAAAATGTACAAGTGTTCGCATTACCGGATGAGAAAGAAGGTCTCGTATACATTACTGTAAAGGACGAAGGCCCAGGTCTTTCAGAGGAGGAAATCATTGCCATTCAATCCAAGTCAGGCGTTTCCATGGGGAGTTTTGGCTTAGGGCTCAAGCTTTCCTATGAGCTGCTCGAAGAATTGGGAGCGAAGGTCAGTATTGAAAATGCATCCGAAGGGGGCTTGCGCTTTGGCGTCCGCCTGAAAGCACAGTTTGCGGCTAGTTAAAAGAGTGTTCCTTGCACCACTTGCACTTTGCGGCTTTGTAGGGTGCCTTTTAGCATATCTTGTACCAGACGGATAAATCCCGGTCGCCAATTGTCGATGTGCAACTTAATTCCTTTGCCCTCATAGCTAACGGGTCCTGTCAACTTATCGAAGCCCACTAGCATGGACCAAATGACGTAGAAGGAGATATCGGGCTGCACTTCGGGGCGAATACTGCCGTCTTTGATGCCCAAGGAAATCCAACGGATACCGATTTTACCACAGTTGTGGTGGGAATTGAGCAGCTTGATAAAATGATCGCTTTGTAAAATTAGTGGATTAATATGTTCTGTACGCTTCTCTTCATCCTGATAAAACCTCATCAGATCCATAAAATTTAAAATAGCCGCATAGAACATGCGGTTTTTTTCTGCGAAATCAATGTACCGATTAAGCAGTTCTGTAATTAATTCCAAGCCCTTTTTCCCTGTCATTTTATCGATGGCTTTAAACTCAGCCTCTAATGCATCGAAGGCTTTTTTCGTAATCGCCATGTACAGATCTTCCTTGTTTTTATAGTAAAAATAGGTGAGCCCCTTACTGATACCAGCAGCTTTAGCGACGTCGGCCATGGTGCTTTTTTCATAGCCTTTTTGGTTAAAGAGCTTCAGCGCTGCGTCTAAAATGAGCTTTTCTTTACTTGGTTTTTTCATGGCACTTTGAAAATTTCCTTAAAGATAGGGAATCTCTAGTGAATTAAACAAGGGTCAAAAACACATTCCCTTCCAAATGACATCTGTTGTAGGGTAACTATACAAGCGTCCCCGGCATGGCCCTAAAAAGGAAGCGCTGCAGCGGGCTTCTGATGCCTCAGTAGGCTCCTTTAGTCCCTTAATTTATTGCTGTAGAAGCTCGCGTTCATCCAGTTTCGCCCGGGATGCTATTAGGGGCCTCAACAAGTACAAAGAGCGGGAGAGGCATAAAAAAAACAGCAGGCTTGGGTAAGATTCCCCGGCCTGCCGTTATTTTTTGTGGTCTCTACGTTTCTCTAATTACGCCAGTACGCAGAAGATGAAGTAGTTTTTCTTGCCCTTCTGCACGAGCAGGTATTTGCCTTGGAGGAGCTGCAAAGCACCTTCCCAGTCTAAAGGCGCCTGAGGGTCGCTGATCTTGAGCTTGTTGATGCTAATCCCACCGCCTTGGATAAGTTTTCGGGCCTCGCCTTTGGATTTGGCGATCACGCCTTCGCCTAAGCCTCCTAAAAGATCTACGGCATGCGCGCAGGCTTCTAGCTCTTCTCGTCGTACATTCAGCTGGGGAACCCCGTCGAATACCTGTAGAAAGGTACGTTCATCCAGGCGAGCCAGATCCTCGGTGGAAGATTTTCCGAAGAGAATTTCACTGGCAGCGATGGCCATGTCCAGTTCGGACTGCCCATGTACCATACGGGTAATTTCTTCCGCCAGCAGGCGCTGTAGCTGGCGCAAATGCGGCGCTTCGCGGTGCTGGAAGATGGCCGTTTCGATGACCTCTCGCTCCAGCAAGGTGAATATTTTTATATATTTTTCCGCGTCCTCATCCGATATGTTTAACCAAAACTGATAAAAGGCATAGGGCGACGTTTTTTCCGGGTCTAACCAGACCGAGCCACTCTCGGTTTTACCAAACTTACTGCCATCTGCTTTCGTGATAAGTGGCACGGTGAGTGCAAAGGCATGTCCGCCTGTTTTTCTACGAATCAACTCCGTTCCTGTGACGATATTTCCCCACTGGTCGGAGCCCCCTAGCTGGATGCTGACCTCACGCTGCTGGTAGAGGTGGAGAAAGTCATAGCCCTGGATAAGTTGATAGGTAAATTCCGTGAAAGAAAGCCCGTTCCCTTCTTCTAGTCTACGCTTGACCGAGTCTTTCGCCATCATGTAGTTGACTGTGATGTGCTTGCCCACATCGCGAATAAACTCCAGAAAGGAGAAATCCGCCATCCAGTCGTAGTTGTTGACAAGCTCGGCTCTGTTAGGCGCATCGCTTTGAAAATCGAGGAATTTGCCTAGCTGCGCTTGGATGCAGGCCACATTATGGGCGAGCGTCTCTTTATCGAGTAGCTTGCGTTCATCGGATTTAAAACTAGGGTCACCGATCATGCCGGTGGCGCCACCTACCAGCGCGAAGGGTTTGTGTCCTGCGCGCTGAAAATGCATTAAAGTCATCACGCCGACCAGGTGGCCGATGTGTAGGGAGTCAGCTGTCGGGTCGAAGCCCAGGTAGGCAGCGCGCAGGCCAGAGGCCAAGTGTTTATCGAGGTCGGGTGTCTGGTCTTGGAGCATGCCTCTCCAGCTCAGTTCCGAAATAAAATTGCTCATGATATCGAAAATTTCCGCACAAAGGTACGTTTTTAGCCCGCATTATTCAAATGCAGGGCTTTTGATGACCATTAATTTCGGGCGTGTCATTTCGTGCATGCTGTAGGCGATTCCGCCGATACCTTCTCCGGAGGCGTCCCGACCACCGAAGGGCATCCAGTCTACCCGAAAAGCCGTATGATCGTTAACCATCACGGCGAGTGCATTCAGCTGGCGAACAGCAGAGAAGGCTTTATCCACATTTTGGGTAAAGACGGAGGCCTGAAAATGATAGGGAAGGGCATTCGCTTGCCGAATGGCTTCCGCACGATCGGTGTACGGATATACACAAATTACCGGTCCAAAGATTTCTTCAGTGCTCACTTTACTTTCTGGGGAAGGATTATAGAGCACAGTAGGCGCATAGCAGGTGCGGCCGATTTTTTTTCCACCGGTCAGGCAGCGTGCTCCTTCGGAGATGGCCTCTTCGACCCATTGCGCCACGCGCTCCACCTCATCGGGCAGGATCAGCGGTCCTACATCGGTGGCCTTGTCCAAGGGATCTCCCACCGTAAGGGCTTCTCCAGCGGCTGCCAATTGCTCGGCGAAAGCTTCCGCCTGGCTAGCATGCACAAAGACCCGCTGCACAGAGACGCAGACTTGTCCGGCATGATAAAAGCCCCCTTTGGCCAGCGGCCCTACGATAGCAGCCCTATCAGCATCTTCTTCTACTAGCACCGGAGCCGCACCCCCATGCTCTAAGGCGACGCGGGTACCGGGTGCAACTTTAGATTTTAAGTACCAGCCCACCTTCGCACTGCCGATAAAGGTCAGAAAGTTCACCCTTTCGTCCGTAGCCAAGCGCTCCGCCGTTTCATTATCACTTATGAGGACCTGCACCCAGTCCTCGGGGATGCCTACTTCGTGCATCATGCCTACCAAGGTGATGCAGGAGCGCGGTGTGGTGTTGGCCGGCTTAACGATGACCGGACAACCCGCTGCGAAAGCGGTGACGGCCTGATGGACGATTAAGTTGAGCGGATGATTAAATGCTGAAATAGCCGCTACCACTCCGATGGGCTCCCGAAAGGTGAAGGCCATGCGCCCTGCAGAGGCCTCGGTAAGGCCCATAGGAATCTGTTCGCCTTTCAGCTGATGAATTTCTGTGGCGGCAGTTTTGACCCCATTGATGGCTCTCAGCACCTCTACGCGCGAGTCGGTGTAGGGCTTGCCACCTTCTTCGGCAGCGATACGAGTAAGTTCTTCCACCCGATCCTCCATGGCGGCGGCGAGTTTTTCAAGTAGCCGAATGCGCGCATGAGCAGGGAGAGCGCGGGAGGTATCTAGACTTAGTGCATAAGCCCGGCTGAGCATTTCTTCTAAGGCTTCAGGGCCCTGAAGGGGGATGCTGTCGATTTTTTCAAGGGTATAAGGGTTAAAAACGTGCAAGGTGCTCATGATTGGGTCTGTTCTTTTAAAAGTTGGTTTAAAATCGGATGATTGAGACTGTAATCCACGGGCAGATCGACGACATGGACGCCATTTGTGGAGAGACAGTGGGCAAGGATAGACTGGAATTTTTCATCCGAGTCGGGTCGGTAGCCACGTGCACCGTAACTTTCGGCATAGCGGACAAAATCCGGGTTTTGGTAGTCCAATCCGTAATGGGGGAAGCCCATGTCCTCCTGCTTCCATTTGATCATGCCATAGGCGCTATCGTTTAGAATAATAACCGTTAGGTTTAGTTTCAGTCGAACGGCTGTTTCCAGCTCTTGCGAGTTCATCATAAAGCCGCCATCGCCGCAGACGCTGACCACTTTTCGATCGGGGTGCAGCATATTGACTGCCATGGCAGAAGGAAGTCCTGCTCCCATGCTGGCCAGCGCATTATCGAGCAGCAGCGTGTTGGGTCCATAGCAGGTATAGTTACGTGCGAACCATAGCTTGTACACGCCATTATCCAGGGTGATGACATCTTTTTCCTCCAGCGCTTCGCGCAAAAGGTGCACGAGTCGCTGTGGGAGCATCGGAAAGCGCGTATCTTGGAAATATTTAGAAAGGTGGCCTTGAATCTTCTTTTTAGCTTCCTCGAATACGCTAAAATTCCAGGAGGAGGGAGGGGTGAGGCCTTTGGCAATGGCTGCTAATGAGGCATCCATCGCGCCGATAACGTCTAGCTGGGGGAAGTACACCTGATCTACCTCCGATGGGGCATAGTTGATGTGAATAACCTTTTTGCCACCCGGCTTCATGAAAAATGGAGGTTTTTCTACGACATCATAGCCTACGCTCAGTACTAGGTCTGCACTTTCAAGGGCGCGATGGAGAAAGTCATGATCCGAAAGTGCCGCTGTACCCAAGTAGCGAGGATGCCGTTCGTCGATGAGTCCTTTTCCCATCTGTGTGGTAAAGAAGTAGATGCCAGTGGAATCGATGAATTCGCGTAGTACCTCAGGAGAGCAGGCACGATTGGCTGCGGCCCCAATTAGCACTACAGGCTTCTCGGCCTGTTCGATCAGTGCGATGGCCTGCTGGATGGCTGCTGGAGCGGGCTGTGTTTTGTGATACGGCGCTTTAAAGTAAAGTGTCGGCTCTGTGGTTTCCTGAGCGATGTCCTCAGGAAATTCTAGATGGCTCACACCAGGCTTTTCCTGTTCGGCGAGACGAAAGGATTCCCGAATCAGAGAGGGTATGGTGGCGCTATTAACGATTTGCTTGGTAAACTTAGTAATTGGCCGCAGCATGTCCACCACATCGATGATCTGGAAGCGTGCTTGTTTGGATTTTTTAATCGGCTTTTGACCGGTAATGACAAACATGGGCATGGCACCAAGCTGCGCATAGGCGATGGGTGTGACCAAGTTGGTGGCGCCGGGCCCTAGCGTGGCCATGCACACCCCCGCTTTGCCAGTCAGCCGGCCATAAGTAGCTGCCATAAATCCAGCGCCCTGCTCATGGCGTGTTAGCACTAAGGTGATAGAGGAACTACGGATGGCGTCCAGAAGGTCCAAATTTTCCTCGCCAGGGACGGCGAAAATATGGGTGACGCCTTCATTTTCGAGTGCCTGTACAAAGGCATGCGATGCTTTCATGTGGTTGTAGGGTAAAAGATTAAAAATTTCTTTATCTTTAAGAGTACGTATTCTAAACTCAAACGTTGGGGCGATGGTTTCGCTTCACCGAACATACAGCCCCTATGCAGCACCATACATGCCTATTTTTTATCGCTTTGCTCCTCTTTGGCGCCTGCCAAACCACAGAAAAAAAGGACGGTTCAGCGCTCTATTTTCAACTTGAACTTATAGATTCGATACAAGTGGCTTATCTCGGTAATCCGAGGACTTTCGATTTTATTAATGGAAAAGGAGCATTTTTCGATATGGCCGCTAATGAACTCGTACTTTTTAACGAGACGGGTGAAATCCTCAAGCAAGTGAGCTATCCGGAAGAGGGTCCGGGGGCACTCCGCTGGGTGTTAAGCATGCGTTTTCATCCCTCCGGACAAATTTTTGCCTATAGCCTTTCAGGAGAAATGTATAGGTTGAACCCTGACCTGGAAATACTGGAAAAGCTGCCCATGGAATTTGCGAGCCAAATGCGTGACGGGCCCTATCACACGCGCGCTTTTGATTTTTATAAGGAGGACTTGCTGCTGTTTTATCCCGGCCGTGAGGGCCAAAACCCCTATTTAGAAGATTTCTGGAAAAACAATTCGCTATTGGAGTATTACAGCCTAGAGAAAAAGGAAATGCAACCTTTTCTCACACTTTTTCCGGAGAGTCAACATCTGGGCGAGTTATTTTATGAAAATCCCCGAGTAGTCATGGGTATAGCTGGTGATCTTTTATATCTCAGCCTAGATACCGAAACCCTGATCGGGGTGTACGACTTGCAGGCAGGTGGAGCGCATCAGCAGACCTTAGATTTTCAGCCGGATAAATATGTTCAACTTGAAGGTGCTAAAGCAAGGGTAGGCTATGTGAGCGGAAATTTCATGAGTCGTGGGCGGATGCTTAACCTTTTCGCACTAAACGAAGGACCTCTTATATACTATTCTGAAGGCATCGAAAAGGATGATTTTCTGAATGCTGGGCTGAATCAAAAGGAAAATTGGTATAAAATTCCTGATATGGAGAAGCGTCTGCTGCGCCTGTACCGGAAGGAGGTAGGTTGGTCAAATGAAATCGTGGTACCTGCTCAAGTAAAGACCATTTTGAATATCGAAGGCTTAGACCAGGTTTTTTACGGACTACGCGACGACGACTACCTAGGAGAGGAACAGGAGTACCTCACATTTTACAAGATGAAGTTGAGACCTGTAATAGAGCCGTGATGCGGCGGGAAGTAGACCCCTTGGTATGTGAAGGCTGCTTAGGCCCAAAATTTCATGCCTGAAAAAAGGCGGAAGACCCTGTGCTAAACTACTGAAACACACAGGGCCACCGCTTTTTCTACTTAAATTTATCCAAGAGTAAAAATAGATGAAAAAAAATAAACCCGCAAGTTATTTAGATTAAATTTAAATAGCGTGCTTCTTTTTTAGCATCGCCCGAATCTTTATGAAGCACGGCATAGATCCTCTTTCCTTTTTTAGGGAGCGGATCTTGGTTTTTTGAGAGAACTGGAGCTGGTGGTTTGCGGGCTTTCGGGCACTTTTAGCCCCTCCATTTCCAGTGCATGCAAGACCCTTCCCGCCAGGATAAGTTCATCTTGCTGGACATGCTGTCTGCATGCTTGGATTAACTGTAGCAGGCGTTTGCCTTTATTGATGCGCTCGAAAGGAAAAGGATTTAGATTTTGCTCGATTAGCTGATCGATTTTCTCCTCGATACGCTTTTCTTTCTCTTGTAACCAATCGATTAGATGATGCGGCTGCATGTGTTTATTTAATTAACAATTTTAAGTTCATTAAATTAACACTTGCCTCTGACAAGTCCAAGAGACGTGGTATTTTTTTCTGCTCGTTAGACTATTTTTCTATGCGCTTTTACGAGCGCCTTACCAAGCGATCCCGTAGTCCTCACCGTGATGGCTGCTTCCTCCCCAGAGGGTACCATGCTTTCGATCAAACCAGATGGCATTTATCGGTCCGGAAGAGCGCTGCACAAAATCCAAGCGATAGCCCATTTCTTGCAGTTCTTTTCGCACCCAGGGAGGCGTTTCTTGTTGGAGCGTCATCCTTCCTGGCTTGCGCTCATGAGCGCCGAAAGAAGAGCGCATCTGGTAGCTGTTCATGTTAGCTGCCTCAGCGGCTTCCTGCACGGTCATGTCGAATTCCACCATATTGAGAAAAAACTGCAGTAGGTTTTGGTCTTGGCTGTCGCCGCCCTGAACAGCGAAGGAGAGAAAGGGTACGCCGTCTTTCAGGGCCATACTTGGCGTGAGTGTCACGCGGGGGCGCTTGCCTGGCTCCAGCACGTTAAATGGATTCAACCTGCGGTCAAGCACAAAGCTCTGCATGCGCTGGCTCAGTCCTACTCCAGTCGTACCGGCGATGGTAGCCGGCACCCAGCCGCCCGATGGCGTAATGGACACCACCCAGCCTTCCTTATCGGCAGCCTGGATGGTGGTGGTACCGGCATGAAAATCGGCTAGGTATTTTTCACTTAGCCCATCCTCGGCGGCGAGAGGTTTTGCGGCTAGGCCGCCAGCTTTCTGACTGTTTAAGAGGTCCAGAAAAGGGTTCTGCTCGCCCTGAAAAGGATAGGGGTCACCAGGCCCGATATGGGGGTCATTTACAGGGGAGAGGTTGGCCATCCGTTCCTGTGCGTAAGCTTTACTAAGCAGGCCTTTCATCGGGCTTTTCGGCTCGAAGGCGGGGTCTCCATAATAAAAGTCGCGATCTGCGAAGGCCCTATTCATCGCCTGATAAAGGGTGTGCAGGTATCGTGCAGAGTTATAGCCCATACCGCGGAGATCCTGCTCTTCCAGTAGATTTAGCGTCTGCAGCAGCACCGGGCCCTGTGTCCATTCCTGCATTTTATAAACTTCTATCCCTTTATAGTTGACCGAAAGCGGCTCCTCGATTTTCACCTCATAAGTAGCCAGATCGGCGAGTTGGAAGAGGCCGCCTTGTTCCTGCACGCTGCGGACGATTTCTTCGGCGATGTCTCCCTTGTAAAAGCGATCGAATGCGGCATAGAGTGCCTCTTTGCGGGATTTTCCAGCTGCTAAAGCCTCTTTTTCGCTGTCTACGAGCTTTTGGAGGGTACTTAGGAGTGTTTCTTGCACGAAAATTTCTCCTGGGTAGGGCGCCTCTCGTTCCGCACCAAGGTGGGGCAGCATAATCGCACGGCTGTAAGGCCATTTTTTTAGTTCTTCTTTGTTGCCTTCTATCCTATCCGCCGTTTGCGCTTCGATGGGGTAGCCTTTGGCCATGTCCATCGCGGGGGCGAGTACCTCTTCCAGGCTCAAGGTACCGTACTCGGCCAGCATCACGATCAGACCTCCCGGTGTTCCTGGCGTGGTGGCGGCCAGGGGGCCAAATTCAGGGGGGTAGGCCATGCCTTTTTCAGTGAAGAAGTCTACCGTAGCACCAGAGGGGGCAACTCCCATGGCATTAATAGCGATCACCTTTTGCAGTCCGGGATGATAGATGAGCGCTTGGGTCTCTCCTCCCCATCCTAGCATGTCCCACATGGTGCAGACCGCGCCAAGCATGGCACAGGCGGCATCTACAGCATTTCCGCCACGCTGAAAGGTCATAGCGCCAGCAGTGGCTGCGAGGGGCTTGCCGGTGATGGCCATCCAGTCCTTTCCATGTAAGGGAGGCTTCTGGGTTTGTATTTGGGCTTGGAGAAGGTTTGAGGACAGGAGCATCCCAATTAAGAGCAGAGGGTACAGATGGCTTTTCATGCTTATTTCGGAAAGGATTCGCGCTTAAATATGCTCATTTTCTGCTTTAAAGCTGTAATTTTCACTTATTTTTTCAGATTTAAGGCCTTCTGTATCGTCTTCATCTCTTGGTTTTTGTTTTCAGCGGGATTCCTCCTATCTTAGTGACGATTTAATGACTTAACAAACAAGATTTTGGGATTTTCCGCATTTAATTTTACCGCATCGCTCCAAGAAGGCTTGGAGGCGATGGGCTTCGATACCCCCACACCCGTACAAGAGCAAGCTATTCCCGAAATTCTGGCTGGACATGACCTAATCGCATGTGCGCAGACGGGTACGGGCAAGACGGCTGCTTTCGTACTACCGATTTTACATCGTATCGCTGAGGAATCCACAAGCGGTATCAATACCTTGATTTTAGCCCCGACCCGCGAATTGGCCATTCAGATTGAGCAGCAGATTCAGGGTTTTGGGTATTTTACAGGCGTCAGCTCTATTCCGGTTTATGGAGGGGGAGATGGCGCCACATGGGAGGTGCAGAAGCGGGCGCTTACCGAAGGCGCCGATATCGTGGTGGCTACGCCGGGACGACTGATTGCCCTTTTAGCCGGAGGTAAGGTAGACCTAAGTTCTCTCCAGCATTTGATATTAGATGAGGCAGATCGCATGCTTGATATGGGCTTCTCAGATGATCTTTTTCGGATCGTGAAGGCCTTACCCACCAAGCGACAGACCATCCTTTTTTCAGCGACCATGCCACCGAGAATACGGCAGTTCGCTAAGAAAATATTAAGCTATCCATTTAAGGAGGTTACCCTATCAGTAGGTAAAACAGCGGAAGGCGTAACGCAGCAGGCTTTTATGGTGCATGACCCCGATAAAGAGGCGCTCCTCGTACATTTACTGGCACAAAAGCCCTATGAGGCGGTCATTATTTTCGCCTCGACGAAGGATAAGGTAAAAAGCCTGTTTCAGCGCCTGCGCAAAACCCATGAGGTAGAGGCTTTCCATTCCGATCTCGACCAGATGGAGCGAGAAGAAATTATGAGTCGCTTTAAAAACCGGAAACTGAAGGTGCTTATTGGTACAGATATCATATCTCGTGGAATCGATGTGGTGGGCATCGAACTGGTCGTGAACTATGACGTGCCGGGAGATCCAGAAGACTATGTGCACCGTGTGGGCCGTACCGCTCGGGCAGACTCGAAAGGGGAGGCGATTACGTTTATTAATGAAAAAGATATCCGAAAGTTTAACGCCATCGAAGACTTGATCGGGATGGAGATAGAGAAGCCTGCTTTGCCAGAAGGCATGCAAGAAGGCCCTAGCTACGGAAGAAAAGGAAAAGGCGGCGGTGGCGGCGGTGGTCGTCATAAACGTCCATCGGGTGGAGCTCCACATACGGCTTCTGCCAGTTCCGGAGAAGGTGCTAAACGCAAAGGGGGCTGGAAAAAGAAGCGTAGTGGCGCTAAGAAACCCGGCGCTCCTCGTAACGAGCAGCCCAACAGTGGCGCGTAAAGCGCTTCCGCTAAAATGGTGAAAATGTAGAAAGAAGCCTGTTCGCATTCGGTATCAACCGTATGAAAACAGGCTTTCCGCGTTCTTTCGCTATTCTTTCGGTAAGCTCTCCAGTACCTTAGCGATGAAGGTAGCCTTCGCTGCATTATCGATCCAGCGGCTTACGATGACGAGGTCATGTACAGGGTCTACATAGACGATATTTACTCCAGCACCCAGGTGAAAGAAGGCCTCTTCAGGAGCCGCAGGAATTTCTTTTTGGTCCGTATTTAAGAAAAAATTCATAAAGCCATAATTGGGCTGTACAGCAGTAGGAGTTTTGGCCATGGCCAACCAGTCCTTCGAGATGACCTGTCGACCTTGCCACTGCCCTTCGGCGAGCGTCAGATAACCGAAGCGGGCCTGATCATACGCATTTATAAAAAGCCCTCCGCCCCAGTGGGAGCCTCCACTGACGGACTGCACGATCTGCCCATCCAAGATCACAAAAGAATTTTCGTATCCAGTCCAGCGCCAGGTAGCACTTGCGCCGATGGGATCCATCAGTTCTTCCCGTAATACTTGTGGCAGAGGCTTGCGCCAAATATTCAGCGCGGCGAGGGCCAGCACATTCACGCGCGTGTCGTTATAGGTGTACTGTGTTCCTGGCTCGAATCGTTCACGCGAGCGCCAGGTAGTAGCATTTCCTCGTGGGCGATCCGCCCAGTCAGGCTTGCCCCAAAGACGGCCTTCCCAGTCGGAAGTTTGGCGCAGCAGATGATCCCAAGTGATTTTTCTGTTGTGCGCGCCTGCGAAAAGTTCGAAAACATCCTCTTGCTCCAAGTGATCGGCTTTATTTATGGCCAGGCGCTCTGGCTGATAGGGGATGATCGGAGCCATCAGCTCATAGACAGGGCGGTGGATGTCCGAAATCAGCCCCCGGTCAAAGGCCAGCCCCACAGTGGTCGAAAGGATGCTTTTAGCCACGCTAAAGGTCAGGTCGACGCGATGTGGATCTCCCCATTCGGCCACGACATAACCCTTATAGATGACCAAGCCGGTGGCTTCTCCACGGTTTTTCATAGGCCCTATTGGGTATCCGAAGGGCTCCCGCCCAAAGGCGCTTTCGTAGTGTGCGATTTTTAAGTTGGGATCTGCTGTGCTTTCCTTTTCTTGCGCGAAGCGCACCGCTTCGGCCAACTTACTGGCATTTATGCCTAGGGACTCCGGGCTTTTCTTTTCCCAGTCACCCGCGGGGGGGTAGTAGCGCTGTGCCTGTAGTGCGCTGTGTAGAAAGAGTAAAATGCCCAGTAGTAAGCAGGTAGTCGCACGTCCAACCATAAGGAATTCGCGTTTTTTGTTGTAGGCCGAAAAAAGGCGAATTTATGCACTGTCACCAAACCATTCATCAAAAAGGACGGATTTTCCTTAATCTTATTGGCTTTGGCCGGATACGGCCAAATGCTAACAAAAGCAAGTTCGTGCTGCTGTACACCAAAAATTGTCGTTTAATTCTTTTTTTAGACTATTCATCTACATATGGGGCCGATCGCCTGAAACCTTTTAGGGAAAGATGTAATTTTGAACAATTCTATCCTGAGTGAGTAAAACTAGAAACGCATCCTTAACGCCTATATGAATCAGAATATCGTTATTATCGGAGCCGGTGTGGCCGGTTTAGTGGCTGCCTATGAGTTAGAGCAAGCTGGGTTCAAGCCCACCCTATTAGAAGCCTCCGATGCGGTAGGGGGTAGAATTCGAACGGACCAGCAGGATGGATTCCTATTTGACCGCGGCTTTCAGGTGCTTTTGACCGCCTACCCGGAGGCCAAACGGTATTTGGATTTTGCTGCTTTGGATTTACGCACGTTTTCGCCTGGAGCCCTCATCTTGAAGCCAGGAAACTCCTTTGCGGTACATGATCCGATTCGGGATCCGCTTAAGTTAGTGACGATGGCCTTTTCGCAGGTAGGCACTTTAAAGGACAAGCTTTCCCTTTTTTACTTGACACGGGAGCTAAAGAAAAAGTCCGTGGAGACCATTTTCGAAGAGCCGCAGCAGCCGACCATTAATTTTTTACGTCACTATGGCTTTTCTGAAAAAATGATTACTCAGTTTTTCAAGCCCTTTTTTAAGGGGATTTTCTTGGAAAATGACTTGAGAACCTCCTCGCGCATGTTTAAGTTCGTTTTTAAACTTTTCGGTGAAGGGCATGCGGCCGTTCCGGCCAAAGGGATGCAGCGGATTCCCGAGCAACTGGCGGGGAAACTCAAGCAGACCACGTTACGCCTGCAGACTCCTGTGGAGCGAATCGAAATGAATCGTGTTTTTTTACAGGATGGCAGCGTTCTGGAGGCTGACAGAATTCTAGTAGCCTGTAAGCCTGATGTGGTCATTCCGCAGCTTCGCGGGCAGATCAATACCTATCGACGCGTTTTCAACTGTTACTTCAGTTTACCCAAGTCTTTTATTGGAACGCCGATGATTGGGCTGGTACCGGATGAGAGTTTTTGGACGAATAATATTGTTTTTATGACGGATGTTAGCGCAGCCTATGCCCCGAAGGGCAAAGCGCTTCTTTCGGTTTCTGTGGTGAAGGAGGTAGCTGATCCTGATAAAGTGGTCCGGGAAGTTCAAGTGGAGCTCGAGGCGCTGACCGGTATTTCTGCTGAACACTTCGTGTTTTTAACAAGTTATCATATTCAAGAAGCGCTTCCTGAGGTAGAAGACATGCGTTATGCGGTTAATTTTACGCAGTTTAAGCTAAATGAACATGTTTTTCTAGCAGGCGATCATCAGTTGAACGCTTCCATAAATGCGGCCATGACCTCTGGCCGCCTGGCCTCAGAAGCACTTCGCTACAGTTTACAAGCCCCCCTTTAAATGAATGAAAAACCGACCATCGTAATCGCAGGCGCTAACGGCTATATCGGCAAGTGGTTCATTGCCACGTATGCAGGGAAATACCGTATCATCGCGCTCAGTAGGCGAGAGGTGGTAGGAGAGCAGCATCCGGACATCGAATGGCGGCAAGTGGAACTTTATTCGATTACGTCTACCACGATGGCGCTCCAAGGTGCGGATTATGCTATTTATCTGATCCATTCGATGAGTCCTTCGACGCGTTTGAACCAAGGAAGCTTCGAAGATACGGATCTGTTGCTGGCAGATAACTTTGCGCGGGCAGCGCAGCGTGTGGGTATCAAGCATATTCTCTATTTGGGTGGAATTTTACCGAAAGAAACGGGAAATCACCCGATGAGTAAACATTTGGCCAGCCGCTTAGAGGTGGAGGAAACCTTAGCAGCCAAAGGCATCCCTTTTACAGCGCTGCGAGCGGGGATCATCGTGGGTCCGGGCGGGTCTTCCTTCCAAATGATCGACAAGCTAGTGCGCAAGCTGCCGGTTATGGCATGCCCCAAATGGACACTTTCGGAGACGCAGGCGATTTCGCTGCGTGATACCTTACAGATCATGGACATTTGTTTAGGTAACCCGAAAGCCTATGGAAGGGTGTTTGAAATCGGTGCTCCAGAAATTCTGAGCTATAAGCAAATGATGGAACTAGCGGCCAAAGCTATGGGGAAGAAGCGCTTTATTTTCTCTGTGCCTGTTTTTTCTGTAGGTTTTTCTAAGCTGTGGGTGGGTTTTTTTAGTGATAGCCCCGCTTCACTGGTATCCCCCTTGGTAGAAAGTTTGCGGCATACGCTTACAGTGGATCCTGAGCTGCGTTTCGATCTGGAGGAAATCGACTTTCTCAGCTATGAAGAAAGCGTTTCGGATGCTTTAGCTCGCGCCCATGAGGTGCCCTGCAGTCCGAAGTATAAACAGGAAGGCAAGCCGAAAAACACTGTGCGAAGTATTCAGCGCCTCCCCAACACAAGGCACCGTAGTGCCCAGTGGGTAGCGAATCGGTATAAAGTGTGGTTGCCCACCTTCTTCAGTGTGTTCATTAATGCGGCAGACAATGGGCAAGGAGAGGTGGCCTTCTATCCTTTGTTCTTCAAAAAGCCGATGCTCAAGTTGTCTTTAGTGCCTGACCGTAGCGATCATAAACGCCAGCTTTTTTATATCACCGGAGGCTGGCTGGTAAAGCGCATTGACTATGGCTGGTTAGAGTTCCGTGATGTGCTGGGAGGTCGCCACATTATGACTGCAATTCACGAATTTGTGCCACGCTTGCCGTGGGTTATATACGTTAATACACAAGCGGTAGCACATGTTTGGGTAATGAAGCGTTTTAGTAGTTACTTAAATAAAAATCAAGATTAAGCTGCAACCACCAAGCAGTGGAAAGTACCGTTTACGAGCAGTTTTGAACCTTTCAACTGTGTTTCTGTCTTCGGTAGACCTTTACAGCATTCGATCTTCTTCTTTTCTTGGCATCTTTTCTGTACATGTCGAAAACGGTGGAGGTCATTATTCGTTAAAAAATTAAGCGTACCAAATAGAAAAAATCATGAAGACATTTTCATTTAAAAATGGTGATCAAATGCCGCTATTAGGGCTAGGGACTTGGAAAAGTAAGCCAGGCGAAGTCTACCAAGCGGTGAAGTGGGCAGTAGAAGCAGGTTACCGGCATATTGACTGTGCGGCCATCTATGAAAATGAACATGAAGTAGGACGTGCTCTGGAGGAGCTCATGCAGACGGGAAGGGTTAAGCGAGAGGACTTATTCATAACCTCCAAGCTTTGGAACTCCAACCACCGGTTAGAGGATGTAGCGCCAGCACTCAAGAAGACCCTATCGGACCTCCGTTTAGACTATCTCGATCTCTACCTGATCCATTGGCCGATAAGCTACAAGCAGGGAGTGGGCTTTGCCCGGACGCGCGAAGAATTTTATACCTATCATGATATTCCCTTACGCCAAACCTGGCTCGGTATGGAGCGGGTGCAAGAGGAGGGGCTTACACGGCATATTGGTGTGTCCAATTTTAATTCGGCGAAGTTAAAGGAAATCATGGAGCAGGCCACCCAATATCCGGAGATGAACCAGGTAGAGTTACATCCCTACTTGCCGCAGCATGCGCTGGTAGATTTTTGCCGGGCCCATCACATCGGTATCACGGCATACTCTCCCTTGGGGTCGGGAGATCGACATGCTTCGATGAAAAAGGAAGATGAGCCTCGTCTCATGGAAGACCCTGTGGTGCAGCAGCTTGCCAAAGAACTGAATTGCTCCCCAGCTCAGGTGCTTATCGCCTATGCGCTGCATCGGGACATCGTCGTCATTCCCAAGTCAGTAAATGAAACGCGCATCCAGCAAAATTTGGAGGCGGCAGCTGTAAAATTCTCTGAGGAGCAGCTGAAACGCTTATTACAAATCGGTAAGGCATATCGTTTCTTAGATGGAGGTCCTTTTGTAGGGGATCAAAGTCCCTATTCGTTAAAAGATCTGTGGGAAGAGGCACTGTAAAAGAGACGCTTCTATTATGGCTAAACGCATCATAAAAAAAATACGAAAACTGACCGCTGTCGATATCATCGTCGACAGCGTTAAGGATTTTACCAGCTCGGACTCCATGACCTTCGCGGGGAGCACGGCTTTTTATACCATCTTCAGTTTACCGGCACTTTTGATTATTCTCCTGAATATCGGTTCTGCTTTTTTTTCTGAATCGGAAATTCGTGATGAAATCGTCTTGCAGGTTTCAGACCTAGCAGGCGAAGAAAGTGCAGCAACCTTAGTGAGCATCATGGATAACTTCGAGTTGGCGGATGGAACGGGGATATCGAGCTTGGTAGCCATTCTAGTGCTGGCATTTTCTGCTACCACTGTTTTCGTTAGTTTACAGGGTGCGCTGAATCATATCTGGCATATACGCCCGAAACCACAGAAAGAGATTTTGAAATTTGTGATCAATCGACTGCTGAGTTTTTCCATGGTGGCCTCGATCGGGTTTATCCTGCTTGTATCCCTGGTCATCGATGCTGCGGTCGTGGTGCTCTTTAATTATCTGGATGAGTTTATGGACCTTGGGTTCATCTACATGGCATCTATTGTACATTTTATCGTCGTTCAACTACTTTTAGTAGTTGTCTTTGCGCTCATGTATAAGATTTTACCAGATGCCAAGGTCCGTTGGAGGGATACTTGGATGGGGGCTTTTGTTACCATGCTACTGTTTGCTCTTGGCAAGTATCTGATTAGTGTTTATATGGGCAGCAGTGATTTGGGTTCCACCTATGGTGCGGCGGGCTCCTTAGTGATTTTACTCGTTTGGGTGTACTATTCGGTGGTTATTTTCCTATTCGGAGCACAGATTACCTATTATATAGCTGAAAAGGTAGGTGGAAATGTCATTCCCTTGCCGCAGGCCGTTCGAGTAGAAGTCCGTGAAATAGACGAAGAGCAGTAGACAGCCGTGGAACAGTAGTTTTTTCAAGCGAGCATGGGCTCAGAAGGGGTAGCCGATTCCGATGTTAAATACCGTTTGGCCGGGCAGGCCAGGAAAGCGGGTAAAAAAATCGCCTAAAATAAAGCGTTCTGCTAACGGGCGGGCGGGGTCAAAAGCCTTGATACCCATGTCCAGTCGAAAGACGAGAAAGTCAAAATCCATGCGAAGGCCCACACCGGTACCTACTGCCAGTTCGGTGAAAAACCGATCCCACTGAAACTGTGCTCCGGGGCGGGTAGGGTCATCGAAAAAAGCCCAACTGTTCCCGATGTCCAAGAAGAGTGCGCCATCAAAGTAGCCATAAATCTTCGTTCGGTATTCAAACATGGCCTCCAACAGGATGTCTCCCGGCTGCTCGAAACGATAGTCAAAGCCCCCATTTTCTAGTACAGGAGGAGTGAAGCTGCCTGGCCCCAGACGACGCGGCTGCCAGGCGCGAATACTCGTACTTCCGCCTGCGAAGAAATATTTTTCATACGGCAGGATGCCTTCACTCACCCCATAGGGTTTGGCTACGCCTAAGTTGAGCCGATAGCCCATCGTCTGGCGGCCCTCTAAAGGGATGAATCGCCGGTAGTCTGCCTGAAATTTCAGAAATTGGAAGTAAGCCAAATTTCGGGCTTTCACAAATTCAGGCTGTAGAAGATTGAGTGTAGTACCACCACTTTCTGCATACAAACGAAGGAGTGAGGCACTCCGTTTTTGAAAATTACCGTACTGGTTGATGTTAAAAATAGCTTGTCCACTCACACTACTAACGTAAGAGGGAAGGAAGGAATTTATTAGGTTATTTCCTTGATTTTGAAGGTCTTCAAGGATTTCATTAAAATCATCACTTAAACTGCTTCTAATAAAATTAGCATCTACCACATTTAGTGTGAACTGCTGCCTGAAGTTCCGTGTATTCCAGGTATAGCCTAAAATAGCATTCAAGCCCTCGCGGTTATACTCCGGTCTATCCACGTAATTATAACCCAGCAGCAGCCGGGTCTGCGGATTATACCGTCCGATTTGATCCACCTGGAACAGCTTCACAGGACTTAAAAAGCGGGGGAACAAGATGGATCCTGAGGTGCTCACCTCACGGGAGCGGAAAACGCCGCCCTCACCTGTGGCAGATACGACCCCTTCCAGCCCTGCACGAAAGTTGAATTCGAATATTTCCGCACCCCGGAAGAGGTTGCGGTTCCGGAGTGAATGGCTAAAGAAAGGCCCCGGCACCTGTTCGGTGATACTGGCACCGAGCTGATTCACAAGTTGATATTTTTCACTCGGCTGGGTGAAGATACGTGGGATCAGCGTATCTCCTACCATTTCGAAGGTGATGTTAATAAAGCGGAATATATCTAGGTTTGCAAGCTGGCGCTGCGTTTCGATAACATCACTGCGCTTGAATACATCTCCTTTGCGTAAAAATACGCGAGAGGCTAGGATACGCTCGGAATAGCGCTCCTCATAGAGCCGGAAATCGATGTCTCGGTAGCGGAAGCGGCGGCTTTGATTACGGCCCGCAAGGTTCTCACTGGGTGCATCGATGAAAAACTGAATGCTGTCAAGCAGGTAGACAGCATGAGGGAGCCCCTCTTCGTTCGCCGAAATGATCCGCTTTACTTCGAGCTCGCGGGTTTCGGGATTTTTTTCTACTTCGTACCGGATAAAAGATTTGTTGAAGGTATAGTAACCCCTTTCGCGAAGATAGTCTTCTATAGCTTGCCGATCGCGTGAGAGGACCGCTTGCTCATAACGGTTGCCCACACGAATCGGGTCTGGGTACGTTTCGAGCGCTTGGTAGAGGGCAGTATCCGCGTAGACTGCTTCGAATGAACGGATGAGGTAAGGCGTATAGCCGCTTACTTGCATGTCCACGTAGGCTTTTTTGCGCCTCTGGCGCAAAACTTCCGTCACCTCTGCATCGAAATAACCATTATTCGAGAGGTAAAACTGGAGCTGCTTCCGTGTTTCTTCCATGAGCTCGGGGGAATACAGGACGCGCTCATTTCCTGTGCGCATTAAAAAGTTGCCATAGCTTAAATTCCGATTTAAACTGGCTATACGATCCTCGCGTCTGCCCACTTTTCGGCTCAGCTTCCGGCGCTCCCTGTCGGTGCTGACAGTGGTGAGAAGTAGATTCAGGGAGTCCCTTTCCGTGCGTGCCTGCTGTCGCCTGGCGATAAGGTTTTCTTCGTTATAGGTGAGCGCTCCCAGTTGGTAAAGGCTAACCCCTAAGGAGCCATTAAAAATCGGAATCCGTGTATTTGGAGTCTGCTTGAAGAGCCCCTGCATGTTCCTGCGGTCTTCCTTATTGACACCTGAAACCTTCGTATCGTAAAGCACAAGGCGATCCTCCGGCACGTTTCGGGTTAAAGAACACGCCGATGTGAGGAGAAGAAGCAAAAATAAGTTTATATCTTTGGCCTTTAACACTAGGTCTGCTATCAAAATGTTAAGCAAAAATACGCTTAAGTTTATAAAATCATTACATCTCAAGAAATTCCGTAAGGCGGAAGGGCTATTTTTTGTAGAGGGGGTCAAAAATGTGGAGGAAATGATCCAGCAGGGCTTTACCATTCGCTACCTGCTCTACACAGACCGGTATCTGGAGGGGCATGCCTCTACGCTGCGCCAAGTTCCGCAATCGACCACACTGCTTCCCGTTAGCGAGCGAGAACTGCAGCAAGCCAGTGCGCTACAGCAGAACAGCTATGTGTTGGCAGTGGCTGAGATGCCAGCAGCACCCACTGTTCCCGTCCCGGACGTCCAGCAGCTGTTTCTCGCTTTAGATGGGGTGCGCGACCCGGGCAACTTAGGGACCTTACTGCGCATCGCCGACTGGTACGGCATTCGGGATGTCTTCGTGAGTGAGGACTGTGCAGAACTTTATAACCCCAAAGTCCTACAAGCCAGCATGGGTTCTTTTACGCGTGTGGCGGTGCATCAGGTGGACTTGCCGGCATGGCTAGCTACACTTCAGGTACCTATTTTCGGGGCCTTTCTCGATGGTGCTGATGTGCATGACTATGCCTGGCAGCAGGGTGGAGTGCTACTGATGGGGAGCGAGTCCCATGGTATATCCCCAGCTTGCCGCCCCTACGTTAGTCAAGCGCTGACGATTCCCCGCTTTGGCGGAGCCGAATCCTTAAATGTGGGCGTGGCTACCGCTATCCTTATCGATCATTTTAAACGGCAGCAGCCTTAACTATGGCGCACCTTCTCCAAACGCTTAAAAAGGTAGGCTTCAATGCCTTTTTTTTTCTGCTCCTGGGCACCATCGTGGTGGCCTATGTTTTTCCTGAGTTCGGCATGGAAAGTAGTCCGGTCCCGGTGAAAAAGCTCACCGGGATTGGCGTTTCGCTCATTTTTTTCTTTTACGGCGTAAAGTTAAGTCCGCAAGACCTTTGGAAAGGGTTAAGTAACTGGAAATTACATCTTTTGGTACAGGCGGCCACCTTTTTACTCTTTCCCCTTTTTATTTTGGCGCTCTATTATGGGTTGGGAGCTGAAGCTACTCCTTTATGGTTAGGGACTTTTTACTTGGCGGCACTTCCCTCGACGGTTTCTTCCTCAGTGGTGATGGTTTCGATCGCACGTGGCAATCTACCCGCAGCCATCTTTAATGCCAGCATTTCCAGTATGGTTGGGATTTTCCTGACCCCGCTCTGGATGGAGCTTATGCTCCCAGCTACCGCGATAGATTTTGCCCTCGGAGAGACCTTTCAGAAGCTTACCCTGCAGGTGCTCGTCCCTTTACTCATCGGACTGTTCTTTCACCGCTTGCTGATTCGCTACGTAGAACGGCATAAAGTGGCCTTAAAAAATTTCGACCAGTTCATTATATTACTCATCGTCTTCAGTGCCTTCGCTGAGAGCTTCGGAGCGGACATGTTTGCAGGCCAAAGCTGGAGGCAGTTGGTCCAGCTAGGGCTCTTGATGCTCGGTTTTTTCTTTCTTATGATCGTGATCATGCATCTGGTGGGTAAGGCAATTGGTCTTTCTTTACCGGATCGGATCACGCTGCTGTTTTGTGGGAGTAAAAAATCTTTGGTACAGGGCGCTGTAATGGGACGGGTGTTATTTCCGGATCCTCAAGTATTTGGGTTGATCCTGCTCCCACTGATGCTTTACCACACGCTACAACTTATGGCGGGTTCGGCATTAGCACAGCGCTTAGGGGCTCGTCCCGTAGCGGAGTAGTGGGAGAGGGGCTGCCGCCCAAAGGCCAAGGAAATCGTGCCTGAAGGGCTCCTTTGGACGGCAGTCCAAGCGAGGCTAAGGTACACGGTAAACGATCGCATTAATGTGCATCCCGGCGCCCACGCTGGCGAATACGATCACATCTCCAGAGGAAATTTCTTGGCCTTCCATCTGCTGGTGCAGGATTCTATCGTAGAGGATCGGGATGGTGGCGACGGAGTTATTCCCAAAATACTGAATACTCATCGGCATCAGCCCTTCTGGAATTTCTCGCATGCCATAGAGGCGAAAGAGGCGCTTCAGGATGGCTTCATCCATCTTTTCATTTGCTTGATGAATGAGTACCTTTTTTACCTCGTTTAGGGTAATTCCTGCCTTGTCTAGGGCCTCTTTTACCACGCCCGGGACGGTGGTGACGGCATATTCGTACAATTTGCGGCCGTTCATTTTCACGAAAATGCGATTTTCTGGATAGCTGGGGTTATGAGAGGGTGCCATATAGAGAAGGGCCGTTTCTGTTACCGTGTCTGTACGTGTTTTATGTGCCAGCAGACCCACTGCGCGATCTGTTTTCAGTGCGCTATGCAGGGTGGCGCCTGCACCATCTGAAAAAATCATCGCATCCCTGTCATGAGGATCGATGACACGGGAGAGGGTTTCCGCCCCTATTACCAGGACATGCTCGGCATCTCCTGATCGAAGGTAATAATCTGCCTGGATGACACCCTGCACCCAGCCGGGGCAGCCGAAGGGGAGGTCATAGGCGATACAATTTGGGTTTTTAATTCCCAATTTATGCTTAACGCGGGCCGCTAACGCCGGCACCATGTCACTTTGTAGATAGCGGGCACTCACGTCTCCGAAGTTATGGGCGAAGATGATGTAGTCTAGCTTTTCGGGGTCGAGTTGAGCATCTTGTAGCGCCCTGGCGGCCGCAAAGTAGCCCATATCAGAGGTATTCAAGCCTGGACTTAGATAGCGGCGCTCCCGAATTCCGGTAATTTCTTCAAGCTTGGCGGCTACCTCCTGCGCAGGCTTTTCGAGTTTTTTGCCGCTTTCATCCATAAAAGCATGCTGGAAAAAATCTTCGTTTTTAATGATGTTCTCGGGTAAATAATGCCCGGAGCCGGAGATAATAGTTTTTATCTGCATGGTAGTGTGATCGTGAATTTCTGCAACATACGTATAAATCTTTATTTATTGATTTGTTCACTGCCTGAAGAAATTAATTTTGGTGAATTTGTAATTAAGTTTCGAATTTTTGCTAAAACAATAAATGCTCACCAGGAAGAAGCTGATTTATCGGGTAGGCAAGCTATTGACTTTCAGGCTGATTTTTTTCTAACGCTGGAAACGTAAGAGGAACGAAGTGTAATGAAACGGATACTTAGTGCTAAAATTTCAACTTTATCGCTAAAATTTCCATACATTAGACCTACTCAAAGGTTACATCTAAAACAGGAAGGAATTCCGTAACTGAAACTAAAGCGAATCTCTTATGAAAACGTATTACAACCCTGAAGACCTCAAAAAATTCGGTAAAATTGGCGAATTCCAGAAATCCATGGCGGATAAATTTTTCGCTTATTATGGAGAGGTATTTCAAGAAGGAGCTTTAACAGCTCGTGAAAAAGCGCTGATCGCACTTGCCGTGGCGCACGCTGTGCAGTGTCCTTACTGCATCGATGCCTACACGGTGGACAGCATGGAAAAGGGCTGCGATGAAGAGCAAATGATGGAAGCTGTCCATGTAGCTGCAGCCATTCGCGGTGGCGCTTCTTTAGTCCACAGCACCCAGATGATGAATAAAGTGAAAGAAATTTCGATGTAATCCGGAGCTTATTAAATGAAATCATTAAAAGCACTCAATCACCCGCTTTCTCGCGTAGAACAAGAAATCGCCATTCTCGACCAACCCGTAGAGGGAAAAACATTCGAAGGCTTTCTTCAGGAACAGGCTTTGTTCCCTTTAAAACCCACCACGATCGATATTTTGCAGGTCAATATGGGAAAAATGTGCAACCAGGTGTGTAAACATTGCCATGTGGATGCAGGACCTGATCGCAAAGAGATCATGACCCGGGAAACCATGCAGCACTGCCTAGAGGTGATCCGCAAACATACCATTAAGACGATCGACCTCACAGGTGGAGCTCCTGAGATGAATCCGGATTTTCGCTGGTTCGTAGAAGAAATTCGTGCGATTACCCAGACAGCGACCATCATCGTGCGCTGTAACCTAACCATTATCGTCGCGAATCCAAAATACCATGACCTACCTGAATTTTTTAAGCAGCACCGTATAGAAGTAGTCAGCTCACTCCCTTATTTTTCAGCTGTAAAAACAGATGCGCAGCGTGGTGATGGTGTTTTCGGCAAGTCGATCCGTGCCCTTGAAATGCTGAATGCAGTGGGCTATGGGGTGGCAGATTCTGGACTAACCTTAAACTTGGTCTATAATCCTTCGGGCGCCTTTCTACCAGGGAGTCAACAAGAACTGGAACAGCAGTTTAAGAAAAAATTGGCGGATGGTTATAACATTGTGTTTAACTCTCTTTTCACCATTACCAACTTACCGATAAGTCGTTACCTGGCCTATCTCATGAGCTCTGGGAATTACGAAAATTACATGGAAAAGCTGGTCAATGCCTACAATCCAGTAGCTGCCATGAACGTGATGTGCCGAAGTACGATTTCCGTAGGCTGGGACGGCTTTCTATACGACTGTGATTTTAATCAAATGTTAGAGTTAAAAGTAACAGCTCCAGATAGTCAGCATATTAAAGATTGGAACTCCGAACAGTTGCACCAGCGCGAAATTATCGTAAAACAGCACTGTTTCGGCTGTACTGCGGGTTCAGGTTCAAGCTGTGGAGGGGCCACTACATAAGATGAAGGATACAGCTATTATCGTGTTTCAAAAGCATGCAATCGCAGGCCACGTAAAAACGCGACTGGCAAAAACAGTAGGGGATCAAAAAGCACTGTGGATTTATAAATCCATGGTGCTTTACACCTATCAGCAGTTGGAAAAGGTGAAAGACGTGATGGACATACATGTTTTTTACGACCAAGTTCCAGCTACTTCGGATGCTTACCTCGAACAGTTTACTTTTCCGCATCATCTTCAACAAGGGGATGATCTGGGATTACGGATGCTTCATGCATTTCGAAAGATGCATCTGCAAGGATACAAGCGTGTGCTAATTATCGGAACAGACTGTCCGGAGCTGACGGATGTACTTCTTTTGGAAGCTCAAGAAGCCTTAACTACGCAAGAAGTGGTTATCGGACCTTCGCAGGACGGAGGCTATTACCTTTTAGGACTTCGCGAGCCACTGGATTATGTCTTTCAGAACATGCCTTGGAGTACAGAAGAAGTTTTAGCGCTAACGCGCCAAAGGGTGAGTGAGAAAGGACTTCGTTTAACGATGTTGGAAGAATTAAACGATATCGACACAGAAGAGGACTGGAATGCCTATCGCCACCATGTGGTGTCAGGCGATAATTCCTAAAGTCTTCTTTTTTAAATCTAATAAAAAACTCGTATCATGCAAGATGAATAGAGTGTGCTTTCTCTTTATTGTCTTTTCATGTGCCTTATTATCATTGAATTATGAAGTTAAAGCACAAAAGGCAGTACATAAGTATGAAATATCTGTGGCAGGTTTTTCCATAGGGGAGATGCTAGCCGTTAAATTTCATAAAGAAAATTCGATTATTTATTCGATAGAAAGTAAAGTCAGTTTTTGGTTTTTTGGCAGAGTAGACGTGGAGTATGGGATCGAGACGCATTACGATGGAACTAAGGTGATTCAAAGTAAAGCGTACACAAAAACCAATCGAGGGGACTTTACTTCCAATGTCCATTGGGAGGCAGGGGGTTATGAAGTAGATGCGGAGACCTATAAGTTCGAAAATACAGAACGGATAGAAGGTCCCTTGCGCTTCAGTTCTGCGCGCATGTATTTTCATGAGCCAAAGCACGAAGCCTTCTTTTTAGCCGAAAATTATGGCTTAAAAGCACCTGTCAAAAAAGTGAAAGAGTATTACGAAGTGAATGTGAATGGGAATAAAAATAGGTTTTATTATGATGCAGATGGCGTTCTAGTGAAGGCCGTTATGCAAAGCCCCATTAAAAATTATATCATATCCCGTATAGAATAATTTTACCCCTACATGAAAGTTTCTGTCATAATCCCCGTATACAACGAGGCCGAAACGATTGCGCAATGCATAGATACTGTCCTACACACGCAAGACCATCGTCTCGCTGAGATCATCGTGGTCGATGGAGGAAGTACAGATCAAACAGTAGCCCTAGCAGAAGCGGCAGGCGCTAAAGTAATTACCAGTAAAGTCCGTACACGTGCCGCCCAAATGAATCTGGGCGCATCTGTAGCTATCGGAGATCTGTTTTATTTTATTCACGCGGATACCACTGTGATCCCTTCCTTCATAAATGATATCGCCTCAGAACTGAGAAAAGGCGCCCATGCAGGCTGTTTTCGCTATAAGTTTGACTCGAATAAACTGATGCTTAAAATCAATAGTTGGTTTACCCGATTTAATGGTCCTCTAGCGGGCGGAGGAGATCAAACACTGTTTATTACGCGAAAAATTTTCAGTTCCTTAGGAGGTTTCGATGAGTATTATACCATCATGGAGGATTTCGAGCTTGTGCGTAGAATAAAAAAATCTAAAAAATATCGCTTTTCTGTCATCCCTAAGAGTATCTTAGTATCCGCAAGAAAGTATGATAAAAATAGCTGGCTTCGGGTACAGTTGGCTAATCTTATCGTATTTCTTCTTTTTTACCTTAACAGGCCGCCAGATCGCTTAAAAGCACTCTATCGACGGCTACTAATTACGAGTTAATGCAGCAGTTTCCCATTATTAGTGGTATCCAGCAGGTGGGTATCGGAGTCACACAGGCAGACGAAGCCTGGGCCTGGTATAGAAAATACTTTGGTATGAACGTGCCCATTTTTAAGGATGCGGCGGTGGCTAAATTAATGACCCGCTACACGTCTGGTATTGCGCAAGAGCGTTATGCGATTCTCGCCATGAATATGCAGGGAGGAGGAGGTTTTGAGATTTGGCAATACACTTCAAAAGCAGCTCAAGCGCCACTTGAAAAACCTAAATTAGGGGACCTTGGTATTTATGCTATTAAAATTCGCTGTAAAGATGCCCAGGCCACCTATGCTTACTTCAAAGGGGAAGGATTAAAACTACGAAGCACTCCGATCAGCGATCCTGCCGGAAATATTCACTTTTATGTGGAAGATCCTTATGGCAATCTTTTCGACATCGTGGAGCATCACGCCTGGTTTACACGAAATGAGCAGCTTACAG
The DNA here is from genome assembly GCF_054166705.1 of Nitritalea sp. Classification (NCBI taxonomy): domain Bacteria; kingdom Pseudomonadati; phylum Bacteroidota; class Cytophagia; order Cytophagales; family Cyclobacteriaceae; genus Nitritalea; species Nitritalea sp. The sequence continues at coordinate 149,764 of NZ_JBSZCV010000006.1, read as the reverse complement.
GAGGAGTTCTCGGCTGTGTAATAGGTGTGAGCGACCTAAATCGTTCCATTCGCTTCTATCGAGATGTGCTCGCTTACGATACTGTACAAGAATTTACCGAGGCTGACTACGAGGACCTGACACCGCTGACACCTGCACCCTGCCCCGTAAAGCGAGCCCTTTTAACGCATGAGCAGGAGCGTAAAGGAGCCTTCAGTCCACTCCTTTGTAAAACTACTCTTGAGCTTATCGAGCGGACAGATAAAAAGGGAATCCCTATTTTCCGGGACAGAGACTGGGGAGATCTGGGATTTATTCATCTTTGCTTCGATATAAATGGGATGCAAGCCCTGAAGGCGCGATGCGCCAAATTCGGACACCCCTTTACCGTCGATAGTAGCGATAGCTTCGATATGGGAAAAGCCGCAGGTCATTTTGCCTATTGCGAAGACCCCGATGGCACGCTTATCGAATTCGTGGAAACGCATAAGATTCCGATTTTCGAAAAAATAGGTTGGTACCTCAACCTCCAAAAGCGCGATCCTGAAAAACCACTTCCCCGCTGGCTGCTCCACCTGCTAGGCTTGAATAAGGTCAAAGGCTAAAAAGAAAAAGCAACCTTATAAAGGTTGCTATTAGCTCTATTGAATACCTATGAAGAAAATTTCACTGCCCTAAAGGTACTACACTTATTTTGCTTCGATATTAAGCAACTATTATTTCGCTCTTCCGGAAATGAACTTTGTATGATTTTACTACGCCACTCCATAATGGGTGAGACCACGCCTATTTTTTAGAATCCAGTACAGTCTCCTCTTGCAGCAGGGAAAGCGCCGCCAAAGTCATAGCTTCTACACCTGTTAAAAGTGTAGGCTTGTAGTCCGGTGCGAAATAGGGCGAATGCAGGCCAGGAATTTCCAGTCCTTCTGTTTTGGCGCGAGCCAAAAACTCCGGATTTCCCGCACCCAAATAAAACATGCTCAGCGGTACAGGCTTTTCCTGCAGCCCGAAGCGTGAGAAATCCTCGCCGATCATCTGGGCGTCTACATCTACCACCTGCGCCATGCCGAAATTTTCTTCCATCACCCCTCGGAGCCGTGCCGTTAGTGCACCGTCATTAATCAGTGCAGGGGTATGTGGCTCGCGAAGTTTAAATGTCGGTAGCTTATCCTCTCCCATGCCCGCCGCCCGCGCTAAGTGCTGGCTCATATGTTTTATTTGCGTCAGCACCTCCTCGCGGACTTCCGGAGAATAGGTGCGAATGGTCAGTAAAAGCTCCACCTGATCCGGAATGATGTTATGAACGGAGCCGCCACGGATAGCGCCCACTGTGATGACCGCTGGCGTGGTAGGGGCTAATTTCCTGCTGACAATGGTTTGGAAGCTCTGTATCAGCTGCGCACTCAGTACGATCGGGTCGATGGTCGTATGTGGAGCCGCTCCATGCCCGCCTTCCCCATATACGGTAATATTCATCATGTCCACACCCGCCATGAGGGCGCCTTCCTTAAAGCCAAGCGTGCCAGCGGGTAGAAAAGGATCATCATGGAGCGCTAGCGCAAAGTCCGGATATGGGATTTTCTGGTAGAGGCTGTCTTGGAACATCTGGTAGGCACCCATGCCATTTTCTTCCGCAGGCTGCGCCACCATCACTAAGGTCCCTTTCCAGCGGTTTTTAAATTCCACGAGCGTTCGCGCCGTACCCACAAATACCGTCATGTGGATGTCATGACCGCAGCTGTGCGCGATATAAGTCTCCTGTCCATCGGCCGTGACTCCTTTTTTCTTGCTTGCGAATGGCAAGCCGGTCTTTTCTTCCATCGGAAGGGCGTCCATATCGGTGCGAATCAAAACTGTAGGACCCGGGCCATTTTCGAATACACCGACGACCCCGTACCCGCCGATGCCTGTCTGCACTTGAAAGCCAGCGCGCTTTAATTCCGCTGCCATACGCGCAGATGTTTCTTTTTCCTGAAGGGATAGCTCAGGGTTTTGGTGCAAATGCTTGTAAAGTGCCTCAAGTTCAGGGTATTCATATTGAATATATGCCTTAATGCGACTGTCTTGCGCCTGGAGAGTGGGGGGGCAGTAGAGCAGGAAAAGAAAAAAAGATGCGATCAATAGCTTCATCGTTGTGTTTTTAGATTCGGAAACTAGTTAAATAAGACCGAAATTTGTAAAAAAAGTTACAAATTCTTGCGCTTACCTATGTACTTTGGAGTGAGCCTTAAAAAGATTACGCGCATGCCGATTCTTCCGAGTGGCTATACGAAGCCACCTTTCTACCTCTTTCATCCGCATTTAGAGACCATCGTGCCGTCCATTTGGCGAAAAGTGCCTGAAATATACTATCGGCGTGAACGAATCGACACGCCTGACGGGGACTTTTTAGATCTAGACTGGGCGGAACTGTTAGGCTCGCCCGCCTGTGTGGTGATTTCCCATGGCCTGGAAGGAAGTACGGACCGCCATTATGTGAAAGGGCTGGTGAAGGCTTTTCACCTACGAGGCATCTCGGCACTCGCCTGGAATAATCGTTCCTGCGGGGAAGAAATGAATCGAGGCCCTATACTTTACCATCATGGAGCCAGCTATGATTTGGATACCGTGGTAACTCACCTCCTGCGAACGCGGAAGTATGAAAAAATTTACCTGGTAGGAGTCAGCATGGGGGGAGCACAGACCCTGAAGTACCTCGGTGAAAAGGGTGCCCAGTTGTCCCCAAAAATCAAGGCTGCTGCCGTGCATTCTACACCTTGTAATTTGGCCGATAGTGCCGCCACTCTTCAAAAGAAAGCGAACGCAGTTTATAAGAATAAATTTTTAAGCAAGTTAAAGAAAAAGGTGCGGCTGAAGGCGGCGCAGTTCCCCAGTCTTATCGATCTAGGCCCGCTCGATAAGGTGCGGGATTTCGATGCCTTCGATACCCTGTACACAGCGAAACTGCACGGCTTTCGAAACGCGCAGGACTTTTATGCGCAGGTTAGCGCCGACCAATTTATGCCTGCCATTGAGGTGCCGACCTTGGTCTTAAATGCCGCGAATGATCCGCTCCTGGAGAAAGGCTGTTATCCTTTTGCGCTGGCGCAAAAAAAACCGGAGCTACATCTCGAAGTTCCGGCTCGTGGTGGGCATACAGGCTTTACCCTTGGCCAACAATCGCTGGCCTACTCAGAAATCCGATTGGCTGAGTTTGTTTCTCATTTTTAGGCCTTTCACTTCTACAGGCGCTTCGCGCAAAGCTCCGCGACTGTCTGGCCGATGGCTAAAGAACTGGTCGCGGCAGGGGAGGGTGCATTTAATACGTGTACTGCCGAACGCGTTTCACGAATGGCGAAATCGTCCAACAGGCCCCCGTTTCGATCGCAGGCCTGGGCGCGGACGCCGGCACCTCCAGCCACTAAGTCCGACTCCTGCACGTCAGGAATGAGTGCTTGGAGTGCCTCCGTAAAGGCGGTTTTAGAAAAAGAGCGGTACAGCTCGCCTAGCCCTGTCTTCCAATATTTTTTTGCCACCTGCTGGAAGCCGGGCCAACTTAGCGTCTCGGCCAGCTCTTTTAAATGCACAGCGCCTTTTGTGTATCCCTCTCGTCGAAATGCGAGTACCGCGTTAGGACCTGCCTCTACGCCTCCCTTCATCATGCGCGTAAAATGCACGCCCAGAAAAGGAAAATTCGGGTCTGGAATGGGGTAAATGAGATTGTTTACCAAGTATTCACGTTCTTTTTTTAGTTTATAATATTCGCCGCGGAATGGGATAATACGTACATCTGAAGATTCCCCCATTTCTTTTTCTGCGATCTTGTCGGTATATAGCCCGGCACAATTGATTAGCAGCTTGGCCTTAAAATCCAAGCCCGCAGCACGTACCGCTACCCCTTCTGAGTCCGTTTTTATAGCAGTGACGGCATGCTGAAGTAAAATCTCTCCCCCTAGCGCTTTAAACTTATCTCCGAAGGCTAGAGCAACACGATGATAGTCTACGATACCCGTCTGCGGAATGAAGAGAGCCCCCACACCAGCGCAGTAAGGTTCGCGTTCTCTCAGCTCATCCAAGGTGATCTGGCGGCTGCCTGAAAGACCATTTTCAAGGCCTCGAGCCAGAAGCCCTCTCATTAGCGGGAGCTGCTCCTGCTGCGTGGCCACTACGACCTTTCCGGTGATTTCATAGGGAATACCCATCTCCTGACAAAAGTCGAGCAGTTGCCTATACCCCGAAATACAGTTTTTAGCCTTCAGGGATCCAGGCTTATAATAAAGTCCAGAGTGAATGACTCCAGAGTTGTTTCCAGTTTGGTGCAGCGCCAGGGCCGCTTCCTTTTCCAGTAGCAAGACCTTTCGGCTAGGCTGCGCACGTAAAAGCTGCAGCCCCGTGGCGAGGCCCACTATTCCACCTCCCACGATGATGGCATCATATCGCATGTGTCTTCGTCTTAATTTCCCTACAAATATAAACTCCTACGATGGATATTTTATAAAGCGGGGGCTATTGTGCATATTTGTGGCTTAAATCGTATCACCTGTTTGTATAGGTGAGTAAACTTTAGAAAAATGAGCGAACAACACATCGACATCACCCTTCCAGACGGATCGGTTAGGCAGTATGCAGTAGGGACCACAGGTTTACAGATTGCGAGTAGCATAAGTGAGGGATTAGCCCGGAACGTACTTGCAGCAAAGGTAAATGGAGAGGTTTGGGATGCTACACGCCCGATCGAACAGGATGCACAGGTGCAGCTTTTAACTTGGAATGATGATGAGGCGAAAGGAGCCTTTTGGCATTCCTCTGCCCACCTCTTAGCGGAAGCTCTCGAAACTTTATATCCTGGCGTTAAATTCGGCATCGGTCCGAATATCGAGAATGGCTTTTATTACGATGTGGATTTTGGCGATCAGCCTTTCGACGGGGCAGCTCTTGAAAAAGTAGAGCAGAAAATGGTGGAACTCGCGAAAGCTAAAAATGCCTATCAGCGCCAGGCGATCAGCAAAGCAGAAGCCATCCAGTACTTTAAAGAAAAGAATGATCCTTATAAATTAGACCTATTAGCAGGTTTAGAAGATGGGAGCATCACATTTTACACGCAAGGAAATTTCGTGGATCTCTGCCGAGGACCTCATATTCCACATACCGGCTTTATAAAAGCCATCAAATTACTCAACATAGCAGGTGCTTACTGGCGCGGGGATGAGACGCGTCCGATGCTCACACGTATCTATGGGATAAGCTTCCCGAAGGCAAAGGAACTTCAAGAGTACCTGACCCAACTGGAAGAAGCGAAAAAACGGGATCACCGTAAGTTGGGCCGCGAGCTCGAACTCTTTACCTTCTCTGAGAAGGTAGGTATGGGGCTTCCCTTGTGGTTGCCAAAGGGAACTTTGCTCCGTGAGCGTCTCATCCAATTCATGAAGCGTGCCCAGGATAAGTCAGGCTATCAGCAGGTCACCACGCCACATATCGGTCACAAGGCGCTCTACGAAACATCAGGGCACTACGAAAAATATGGAAAAGACTCCTTCCAACCTATTCATACCCCGAACGAAGGAGAGGAGTTTTTACTCAAACCGATGAACTGCCCACATCACTGCGAAATATACAAGCATAAGCCACGTTCGTATAAGGATTTACCGGTGCGCTATGCGGAATTCGGTACGGTCTATCGCTATGAGCAAAGTGGCGAGCTACACGGCCTTACTCGTGTGCGGGGCTTTACCCAAGATGATGCCCATATTTTCTGCCGCCCGGATCAGGTGAAAGAAGAGTTTATTAAAGTGATCGACCTAGTGCTTTATGTGTTTAAAGCCTTAGGCTTCGAAGATTATACAGCGCAGATTTCCCTGCGTGATCCAGAAAATAAAACCAAGTATATCGGGGAGGATGAAGCTTGGAATAAGGCAGAGGCCTCCATTATAGAGGCCGCCGCAGAGCGTGGGCTGAAAACCGTGACAGAGCTAGGAGAAGCAGCCTTTTATGGCCCTAAGCTGGATTTTATGGTGAAAGATGCGCTGGGGCGCAAATGGCAGCTCGGAACCATCCAGGTGGATTACCAGCTTCCGGAACGCTTTAAACTGGAATACATAGGGGCAGATAACCAGAAACACCGCCCCGTGATGATTCACCGGGCACCTTTCGGCTCCTTGGAGCGTTTCGTAGCAGTACTGATCGAGCACTGCGCAGGTAATTTCCCGCTATGGCTATCGCCTGAGCAGATGTGTATCTTGCCGATTTCAGAGAAGTATAAAGAGTATGCCGAAGAGGTACGTGCCTACCTGGAGGATATCGATATAATCGGAGCAATCGACAACCGAGACGAGAAAATAGGGCGTAAAATTCGCGATGCAGAGGTGAAAAAAATACCTTTTATGCTGATTGTTGGAGAAAAAGAACAACAAGAAGGCACGCTTTCTGTTAGAAAACATGGTGAAGGAGATGTAGGCAGTTACACCAAAGAGGAGTTTGCCGCCTACTTCAAAGGAATTATAGCAGAATCTTTAAAAAAATAAGCGCCAAATCTTGCTAAATTTCGTATAAGCTTTATCAAGTGAAAAAATATTTCGATATTTGCAGGCGATTTCATCAACAACCAAATCTTAAATTTTGAGAGGAAGAACACCGTTTAGACAGAGGCAAGAAGAGCCTTATAAAGTAAATCAGAAAATTCGTGCACGAGAAGTACGTGTAGTAGGGGATTTTGTAGAAGAGGGCAATCAGGTGATGCCTACGGATAAGGCGATCAAACTCGCACAGGCGAATGAGCTGGATCTAGTAGAGATTTCACCTAATGCGAGTCCTCCGGTATGTAAAATTATCGACTACGCGAAATTTAAGTACGAGCAGAAGAAAAAACAGAAGGAGATTAAAGCGAATGCCGCTAAAACTGTTCTGAAAGAAATTCGCTTCGGCCCGAATACGGATGATCATGATTTTAACTTTAAGCTCAAGCATGCGATAAACTTCTTGAAAGAAGGTGCGAAGGTGAAAGCTTACGTACACTTTGTAGGGAGATCGATCGTCTTTAAAGAAAGAGGTGAGATGTTGTTGTTGAAATTTGCGCAAGCATTAGAAGAATATGGGGCCGTGGAGCAGCTTCCGAAAATGGAAGGCAAGCGGATGCATATTTTCATAGCGCCGAAGTCAGGAAAGAAATAATTTCAACTAATCCATACAGTTATGCCTAAAGTAAAAACTAAATCAAGTGCAAAAAAGAGGTTCAAGTTAACAGGAACCGGAAAAATCAGAAGAAAGCATGCTTACAAGAGTCACATCTTGACCAAAAAGGCGACGAAAAGAAAGCGTAACCTGACCAAGATGGGCGAAGTACATGAGTCTGATGTAAACAGAGTAAAAGACATGTTGAGAATCTGATGATTCTTTAACTTGTTTTCACATTAAATTTAAGGTTTATTATTCACCAGACGCTGAGGTTTAAGTATCGCATAAAGCGGTCACCTAGAGTCAAAAATTAACACATTATGCCTAGATCGGTCAATTCCGTTGCATCAAGAGCAAGAAGAAAGCGCGTATTAAAAGCCACCAGAGGTTATTTCGGAAGAGGAAGTAACGTTTGGACGGTAGCGAAAAACAAGTATGAGAAGGGTTTACAGTATGCCTACAGAGATCGTAAGGCGAAGAAGCGTGAGTTTAGAGCGCTTTGGATCCAGCGTATCAATGCAGGTGCACGCGAGCACGGACTCTCTTACTCTCAATTTATGGGTGCTTTGAAAAAAGCGAACATCGAGCTAAACCGTAAGGTTTTAGCTGACCTAGCAATGAATCACCCTGAGGCATTTAAAGCTGTAGTTGAAAAAGTGAAATAAACGTCGGCACACCGTTTATTGATACCGGCCCTCGGGCCAACAAGCAAAAAGGTTATCGTTTGGATTCGATAACCTTTTTTTGCATCTATTTCATACACCTTCTTGATTCGTAAACAACCTTAGCGTACATCTACAGGCTGAAAGGTGTTTTGGAAAATTTAATCAACCTGCTTTTTTAATATATAAAAGGGGGCGAGCTGACCCTGAATGCGATTGCCTTCCGCATCGAGGTGATGCAGCATGCCTTCCGCCACGAAATACTGATTTGGTGCCTCTTCGCCGATAAGCGTGATGGTATTCCCCATATCATTCCACTCATAATTCCCTGTACTTTCGAAGACTTCTTCTGACTTCCCCTCGTAGGTAAGCTGCTTGAAATAGCTGCCGTCTTGATTGATCTGAAGTACTGTCTTGATGCCGGAACAGTCCGCACAGGGAAGGGTTCCTGTGTAGGTGCCATCATAATCCAGCGCTAGGCGTGCACTATGTTCGCGCGCCATTTCTAAGGCAGCCTCCTGCTCCAGTGCGTCTATTTTTTCGAGCACCTCCTGCCGTCTTTCTTCGTCGCTTTTACCGCAGGCGAAAATAAAAAAGCTAAAGCCCATGAGGAGCAAGCTAGTCCGTGTAATTTGTGCTATCTTCATCATACATGCTTGATTAAGCTTCAAATTTACTGGCTTCACTTTACATTCCAACAGGCTTTAGCCGATATCTACGCGAAAAAGAAGGTAGAAAGATAAATTATCTCCTTTGTGCCCGCTCCCGCTGAATTTCTAGCATGTCTACAGGCGGTGTGCTGGTGTCCTCTAAAAGATGACGCACGAAATAATCGCCCATTCTCCAAAAGAAATATTCCGTCATATTTCCGAAGCCATGGCGCTGACCCGGTAAAAGGATAAAATCAAAGCGCTTATTGGCTTGGATTAAGGCATTAGCCATGCGTATAGTGCCCGCAGGATGCACATTATTATCCACATCACCCGTCACTAATAACAAGTGTCCCTTCAGATTCTTCGCTAAATCTGGGTTTTTCTCGATCTGGTACACAAAAGTGGTGTCTCCCTTAGGGCTTACCCGCTCCGTTACCCCGTGATGCTTCTCGGACCACCATCTATTGTAAATGTTATTTTCATGATTCCCCGCACTTGAAACGGCCACCTTAAAGAAGTCTGGATACACCAGCATGGCTGCTGTAGACATAAAACCACCGCCAGAGTGGCCATGAATTCCCACCTTGCTCACGTCGATGTAGGCATGGCGATCTGCCAACTGCTCCGCGGCGGCTTTTTTATCTGCTAACCCATAGTCGCGCAGATTTCCGTAGCCATAGTTATGGTACCACTTGGAACGGTTCGGGTGGCCCCCTCTATTTCCTACGGTGACTACGACGAAGCCCAGCTGTGCCAAACGATCCGTGCGGTCCATCCCTCTAGACCAAGACTTGTTCACTGCTTCCGTCTGCGGTCCCGGATACACGTACTGGATAATCGGGTAATGCTTGGTAGAATCAAAATCGAAGGGCTTATACATCACCCCATACAAGTCGGTGATGCCATCGTCTGCTTTTACTTTAAAAGGCTCCGGGAACTGGTAGCCTGCGGCAAAAAGCTGGGAGAGGTCGGCTTCCTCTAAAGACATTACACGCTCTCCTCGGGCATTATGCAGGTCTGACTTCGGAACCGTATTCACACGAGAGTAATTGTTGACGAAAAACTTCCCGTTCGTTTTGATTGAGGTATTGTGCTGGAAGTCACCCGCATTCAATAAGCGCGGCTGACCACCTTCTAAAGAAACACTGTAAAGATGCTCATAGTAGGGATCTTCTCCTTTTTCTTTTGCATTCGCTGTGAAGAAAACGGTTTTCGAGCGCTCGTCGACCGTCTCCACATTTTCCACGTGGTAGGGCCCTTCTGTAAGTCTTCGGATCAAAGTGCCCTCACTGCTGTACAGGTATAGATGCGCCCAGCCATCGCGCTCCGACCAGTGAATAAACTGGCGACCATTATTGACCAGGTATGGTTTTTTAATTTCGATGTAGGTATTACTGCGCTCTTCTACAAGGACCTTCTTTTCATCTGCCTGTAAATCCCAGCGGCAGATGTCGATGCGCTTTAAATCCCGAGACGTGATCGAAAAGTAAAAGCCGGAATCGTCGCCCAACCAAACCACGGGCTTGAAAGCTTCATCTGCTTGCTCGATCGGATAGGAGAGGGAGTATACACCTAAAGACTGATCTTTATACGTCTGCACAGGAAGGGTGCGCATTTCTTCGCCTTCGAAGCGATACTGATGAAGCGTGGTCTGCGGCTGCTCCTTTTCTCCAGGCATCGCATACTTGTACGTCTCTAAAGTAGGACGCGGATTTCGGATGTTATGCAGTACCCAGAGGTCCTTCACATGTCGGCTATCCGTACGTGTGACGATAAAGCTTGCACTATTTGGCGCCCATAGGACACCCGCACGCTTTCTGTTGTCCTTATTTTTCTCTTCCTCTACATTGTCTTCACCACGACTAGCACCGCCCCACTCGAAGTATTTTTCACCATCCTCAGTGAGCTGATGCTCTACGATGGTGCTGTCCTTTTCGTCTTTGATGGCCTTCAAGAAATTTTCCTTGTCCATCCAATACAGATTATAGTGCTTGGCAAACACGATTTTGGAAGAGTCTGGAGCTATATTCGCCCATGAAAGGCGCTTTTCTTTCTCCTCATAGTCTTCTATTTCAGTTAACTCACGGGTGCGTAGGTCATAGCGGAAGAAAAAGGTCTTTTTTTCCAAGGAGTCTTTCGCAGAACGATCTTTACGCTTAATTTCCTCCCAGTTCTTCTTGACCACTTCCTTTGTGCTGCGCACCTTAAAGCGTAGTGCATTTTCGGCTTCTAAAAACTTCAGGTCCTGGATAGGCAGATTCTGACCATCAAAGGGATCCTGCACCTGAATGGTAATGGCTGCCGCCAAAGCATCTCTGTCGAATAAAGGACGCTTACTGCGATTATTCGGATCTACGATGTACCAGTTTTTTCCCTCGCTCGTCTGATATTCGTACCAAAACCCATCGGAGGACTGAAACCAATTAGGACGCACATCCGTGCTGTGCACCATTTTTCTCACTTTTTCCGGCGAGAACCGGGCGGCCAACTCATAATTAGCAGTAGGCCGCTCTTGTGCCCATGCGCCAATGCTACTGAGGCCCATGAACAGAACAAGAATTATTTTTCGCATGATCTGAATAATAGTTTGAAGTAGTAAATTTATAAAAGTCCCTCTATCTGGCGTAGGTGTTTCTATAAGCGTGTAAAAAAGTAGGTTGGAGCCGCTTCTTACCCGATAAGCGGTTTATGTGCTCCGGGTATTTGCCCTTCGGGCAAAAAAAAGTGACAAGGTTACCCCTGTCACATACATATTAGGTAGGTGCACTTACGCTCCCGGCTCTGCCACCTTACCGTGCAACTTGCCCAGCTCTTGATCGATGGTCCAAAGTCCAATGCCCTCTTCCCCGATGATATCGAATAATTCCACCGCTCTACGTGCTAAAGTTTCCTCCTCACGCTGTTCAGTTACATACCACTGCATGAAACTGAAAGAAGCGAAATCTTTCACCGAAAAACAGTGGTCTACGATAGCATTTATCGAACGGGTTACCTGCACCTCATGCTCTAAGATCAACTCAAACACCTCACGTAGGGAGTTGAAATGATGGCGAATACCCGTAATCTCAGGCTGTATCGCATGCCCTCCCGCTTCGTTTATGTAACGTAATAGCTTCATCATGTGCTCACGCTCTTCATCAGCATGCTGATAAAGATACTGAGCGGCATTTTCATAGCCCATCATGTGGCACCAAGAGGCCATGGAAAGATAGTAAGCAGAAGACTTTCCCTCCATTTCAATCTGGTTGTTTAACAACTTCTCTGTATCATGCAGAAGCGAACGCTGCAAGGTTACGATCTCTTTTACTTTCATAGCTAAATTAATTTATACAAACATAACCAAAATACTTTGAGCAAGTTCCAAAGCATAAGAAAATAGGAGTAATTTGGAATTGGTATAAGTTTAATGTTGTAAAATAGTATTCTACCAAATTAGATTAAGTCTTGATAATCTCAGAAACCTTTAAGAATCAAGGGGCTTTTCCTTTTTGGCTGCTTGCAAGCGGAGCAGCTGCCGGGCTAGCGCTGTTAATATTTCGGCGTTCGCTTCGATGTAACGCTCAGCCAAGTGCATCAGCGCTTCTCGATTTTCGGTTTGGGCAGCATCCATCGCTGGATTCACGAAACGGCGGTCGAAAAGCGGGTTGAGCCGCAGGTAATGACTTCTATTTTCAGCAGCAGAAAACAATTGATGCATCTGATGCTCTACCGTCTCTGCATTTCCCGACATCATGACGTCGATTAAAGGCTCCACCCACTGTACGAGTCCAAAGTGGACAGAACGCTCAGGATCGATAGGAGCTTTACTCGTGCCAGTGCCGATGGAAAGAAGAAACATATCACGACCACTCGGACGCGAATTTTCACCAAAGCGCATTTTACGGACCTCCGCATAAGCACACATGGCAGGATTATTCGCGAAAACACCCCCGTCAATGAAACCATGAGCGCTTCCACTTTGACTGCGTACCAGTGCTGTCGGGAAATAGGTGGGCGCTGCCGTTGTTGCGCGGGCCACATCTACAGTGCGAAAGTTGGCAGAGCGGGCACGTCGCGCTTTATCTCGTGTAAAAAAGTAGGCGCTTCGCTCCGCCAGCGCATAGGCAGGTACTAGACAGGGACGCTTGAGCTCACTCAGTAGCGTATCTCCAAAATAGTCCAGCAAGAGCTCCTCCAGGGCTTCAGGGCGGTATTTGGACCGGCGTAAGCGAAAACCGGAAGCAACCCGCTGTGCCAGAGAGCGAGAGAATATACGCCCGCCGTGCTCGCGGTAAAGCGCTAGTAGATCGGAAAAATCATAGCGAAACTGCTCCGCATTTTGCCCGTCGGGCAAAAGTCCCCCCAATCCTAAAATTCCACCCGTGCTGGTTCCTGCCACAAAATCTACGAACTCCATCAGGCGCAGCGTAGTATTTCCTGTTTCCAGGCGTATCAGGGTTTCTAGATGTGCTAATATCCTGGCAGCTATAATGCCCCGAATGCCTCCTCCATCGATGCTTAATATGACGATTTTCTGCATAATGCTTCATTTAACCCTTTAAACTAACTCCCCTTAAGCCAAAAGAGCCGGTTACTAAACGCTTAAAAAAAAACTCCACCCAGAAAAAGGTGGAGTTCTTGAAACTTCATGCCCTAGTTTACATCCTCTTTACATGCTGTATGTATGGGAGAGTTCGGACGCATATTTATTTAAAAGAAGGTATGCCAGTGATGGCATGGCCTAAAATCAACAAGTGAATATCATGCGTGCCTTCGTAGGTGATGACCGATTCCAAATTCATCATATGTCGCATAAGCGAAAATTCACCCGTAATTCCCATTCCTCCGTGAATTTGGCGAGCCTCCCGGGCGATATGAAGTGCCATCTCCACATTGTTCCGCTTGGCTAGGGAAATCTGCGCCGTCGTCGCCTTTCCCGCGTCCATCATCATGCCCAGCTTCCAGGCGAGTAATTGTCCTTTCGTAATTTCCGTCAGCATCTCGGCCAGCTTTTTCTGGATCAACTGAAAACTGGCGATTGGCTTATCGAACTGAATGCGTTCCAGCGCGTAGCGTCGTGCACTGTCGTAACAGTCCATGGCAGCACCCACAGCACCCCAAGCAATCCCGTAGCGCGCCGAATCTAAGCACATCATCGGGGCACCGAGCCCACTTTTTCCAGGTAACAGGTTCTCCTTCGGGACCTTTACATCCTGAAAAACAAGCTCTCCCGTCGCGCTTGCGCGCAAAGACCACTTACCGTGCGTTTCCGGTGTGCTGAAGCCTTCCATGCCACGCTCCACGATCAGGCCGTGGATGCGGCCCTCCTCACTTTTCGCCCAGACTACCGCAATATCCGCCTTGGGAGCATTCGAAATCCACATTTTAGCACCGTTTAGCAGGTAATGATCCCCCATATCCTTAAAGTGGGTAGTCATGCCCGAAGGGTTCGACCCGTGATCCGGCTCCGTCAGCCCAAAACACCCCAAGAACTCACCACTCGCCAGCTTCGGAAGGAACTTTTGCTTCTGCTCTTCACTTCCAAACTTGTAAATCGGATACATCACCAAAGAGCCCTGCACGGAGGCCGTGGAGCGCATTCCAGAGTCGCCCCGCTCGATTTCCTGCATGATTAGGCCATAGGTAATATAATCCATACCGCCACCCCCATAGGCACTGGGAATCTGAGGACCGAAAGCCCCCACCTCACCAAATTTGCGTACAATCTCATAGGGGAAATGCCCACGCTGTGCCCAATCTTCGATGTAAGGGCTAATTTCCTTTTTAACGAAATCCCGAATGGAAGCGCGTACCAGCTTGTGTTCCTCATTTAATAGGTCATCGATTCCGTAAAAATCTACCCCCTCAAAAAGGTCTTGTTTACTGCTTTTTATTGCTTCATCAACTGCTTGCATAGCTATCTTTTTGGTTTATTGCTCGAATTAATGGATTTTTGCACACGGTGCTAGCATCACTTGAAATAACGCATATCTTTTGAAAATTACTACCTCATCGACTAAAATATTTCCGCATGACCAGGGAAACCCTACCCGAAGCTGTTTATACTAAAATAGTACTTTTAGAAGAAAAGTTCAAAGCCTCGGGCCAAGATCTCTCTTCCTATCTGGAAGGACTCTTGCATGCAGACTATATGAGCTATTGGGATTACATTAACCTGGACACTTTGCTTTCTATCCAGCAGCCGCGTACTTCCTTTAAAGATGAGAAAATTTTTATCGTCTACCATCAGATCACGGAGCTCTACTTCAATTTGATCCTTTGGGAGATGGATCAAATCTCTGCGGAGCCCAAGCCCAGGGAGGCTTTTTTACTGGAAAAACTGGGGAGGATACATCTCTATTTTGATCAGCTGATCAGCTCATTTGCCGTCATGTGGCAAGGGATGGAAAAGGAACAATTTCTTAAATTCCGCATGTCACTGCTTCCTTCTTCGGGCTTCCAGTCCGCACAGTACCGCTTCATCGAGTTGATGGCCACCGATGTGAAGCACCTCCTGGCCCAGCAGCACCGAGGTACAGCTACCGAAAAAGGAGATCTGGAAACCTTGTTTGAGGCACTTTACTGGCAGCAGGGGGCGATAGAATTGGCCTCCGGCCAAAAAACCCTGACGCTCAACTCCTTCATCCAAAAATATGGACGTAAACTCAAACGTACGATTAAGGATTACAAAAAAAGTAATATCTGGCGTAAATACCAGCAGGTGGAGAACCCCTCTGAAGCGCTAAGAGAAGCCATGCGGCAGTTCGACCTTAAGGCAAACGTTCACTGGCCGCTGGCACATTATAAATCGGCGGTGCACTACCTGGCGCGTAAACCAGAAGCCATCGCCGCCACAGGAGGAACGAACTGGCAGCAGTACCTGCCGCCCCGCTTCCAAAAGGTGATTTTTTACCCTAGCCTTTGGTCTGAACAGGAGCAAGAAGAGTGGGGAAAAGGCTGGGTGCTTAAAGAGCTCTTAGGCGAGCAGGAGGGCTGAGTGCCTGCACAGGTTTTCTAGATAAATTCAGCTATCTTTGTAAAAAAATTACCTTTCTTTTAAGGATAGATCCCTTACACGCATGGTAAAGACATTAGCATTAAAACTCACCCCTGAGGTCGCCTTCGATGCTGCGGCCCTGAAACAAGCTGCCTTTCGAGCAGCGAACTACCCACCCCAAGCTGAGCTGGAGGTGCGTGTTGAAAAACGCTCCATAGACGCACGCTCCCGCCGACAGGTATGGGTGCATGTAGAGGTTTCCTTTCATTCTGCCCAAGCACCTCTTCCTCCGCGGATCCAGCCGCCGCAGTATGGCGATGTAAGCACTCGGCCATCTGTCGTAATCGTAGGAGCCGGCCCGGCAGGGCTCTTTGCGGCCCTCCGCGTCATCGAATTAGGCTTTAAACCAGTAGTCCTCGAAAGGGGAAAGGATGTGCGCGCGCGCCGTAGGGATCTGGCGGCCATCAATAAGGCACATACCGTAGATCCAGATTCCAACTACTGCTTCGGGGAAGGAGGAGCAGGCACCTATTCGGATGGGAAGTTATATACCCGCTCCAAAAAACGTGGAGATATCCGCCGTATTTTAGAGATCTTCGTAGCCCATGGCGCTACGGAAGAAATTTTGGTTGACGCACATCCGCATATCGGAACCAACAAGCTACCTAAAATCGTGGCTGCCCTGCGTCAGAGCATCTTGGAGGCAGGAGGAGAGGTGCACTTTGAGACCAAAGTCAGCTCTTTCCTACTGGAAGGGGATGAAATGAAGGGTGTTCTCACCGAAAAAGGAGAGGAATTTAGAGGTTTAGGTGTCATTTTAGCCACCGGTCACTCTGCACGAGATATTTTTGAACAGCTGCACCGCCAAGGGATAAAAATTGAGGCGAAGCCTTTTGCGCTCGGTGTGCGTGTGGAGCATGCTCAGCAGTTTATCGATCAGATGCAATACCACTGCCCCGTGGAACGAGGGCCTTACCTGCCTGCTTCTAGTTACAGCCTGGTCGCCCAGACCCAGTGGAAAGGCAAGCAGCGTGGTGTCTTCTCGTTTTGTATGTGTCCGGGTGGCTTTATCGTTCCTGCTGCCACTTCTCCAGGTGAACTGGTGGTCAATGGGATGAGCCCTAGCCGACGCGACAGCAAGTATGCCAATTCAGGCATCGTGGTGGCGGTGGAACTGGAGGACCTCGAGGATTATGCCCAACATGGACCGCTCGCTGCCATGCGTTTTCAGCAGGATGTGGAGAGAGCCATTTGGCAGGCAGGAGGGGAGAGCCAGGTGGCGCCCGCGCAGCGTCTCCTCGACTTCGTGTCGCATACCGTTTCTGAGGAGCTACTTCCCACCTCCTACCAGCCCGGATTAAAGTCAGTGGACATGCACCAGGTACTTCCTCCCTTTATCGCCCAAAGGCTGAAGCAGGGATTTCAGCTCTTCAACCAAAAAATGCAGGGCTACCTCACGAACGAAGCTCAGATGATCGGCGTGGAAAGCAGGACCTCGTCTCCTGTGCGTATCCCACGTGATCGTGAGAGCTTCGAACATGTCGAAATCAAGCGACTGTACCCTAGTGCGGAGGGTGCCGGCTATGCAGGAGGGATCATGTCCGCGGCCATGGATGGGGAGCGCTGCGCCGAAAAACTTCTAGCGAAATACGCCGCTAAATACATGACCACTGCTGCCCGATGAGCTTCGCCATCGTCGATATCGAAACGACAGGTAGCCATGCCCACGCAGGTGCTATCACCGAAATCGCCATCCTCATTCACGATGGACACCAGGTGCTGGAAACTTTTCAGACACTGGTGAACCCTGAGCGCCCCATACCCCATTTTATTACGGGCCTCACCGGTATCGATAACCAGATGGTCGCCGATGCTCCCACCATGCAGGAACTGGCGCCTAAATTATACGCACTCTTGGCCCCCCACACCTTTGTGGCCCATAATGTAAATTTTGACTACACTTTTATTAAGGTTGCGCTCGAACGTGCCGGTATTCACTGGCAGGCGCGGCGACTCTGCACGGTGCGGCTCGCGCGCAAAGCCTTTCCCAACCTCCGTTCGTATAGCCTAGGACGTCTTTGTGAGCAGCTCCAGATCCCCATCTCCGCCCGACACCGGGCCTTCGGAGATGCAGAGGCCACCGCTATACTCTTCAGCCGTATCTTTGCGCAAGCCCCTGAACTGATCCTGCCTGCCGGGAAAAAAAAGAAACAGTATGCCTTTCTACCCCCTAACTTCAGCCCAGAGCGCTTCGAAGCTCTGCCGGAGGCCACGGGCATCTATTACTTTTTAAATGCCAAAGGCGATATTCTGTATATCGGAAAGGCACTCAACATCAAAAAACGATTTCAACAGCATTTTACCAGCGCCCAAAAGGACCCAGGCAAACTGGCCTTAGCAGCGGATCTGCACGATGTCGCCGTTGAGCTAACAGGGTCTGAGCTGCTCGCCTATCTCCTCGAACTTCAGGGAATTAAAAAGCATTGGCCCCCTTTTAATGCCGCCTTAAAACGCCCCCTTCAGCAGTGGGGCCTCTACCGCTATCAGGATCACCTTGGCTACAGCCGTTTTTCTGTGGCCAAGGCCAAAAAAGGTTTTGAAGCGCTGCTGTTATTGGATAGCCATGCGGAAGCCTGGAGCTTTTGGAAAAAGGCCGTCCAGGACTTTGGGCTCTGCCCCAAATTATCCGGAATACAAAAGACACCCGGAGCCTGCTACGACCGCCAGGCGGGCACCTGCGCGGGAGCCTGTGAGGGCTTAGAGTCTGTGGACGTGTATGAGGAGAAGGTCATGGCACTGCTAGCGCGTATCGAAAGTCTTAAAGGGCGTGTTTTCCTTCAGCTTCCCGGCAGAAAGGCACGTGAGCAAGCCTTTATTCGTTTGGAAAACGGTTGTTTTACCGGCTATGCCTTTTTAAATCCCGAGGAGGTGCAGATTCAGGAGCCTGAAGAACTTAGCGACTACCTGCAAGCCGTTCCCCCATACCCCGAAAGCAGTTATATCATGCGAAGCTTTTTGCCTAAACTGCCTCCAAAAGCCTTTTTTCACGTTGCGCTAGGATAAAAAAAACCGCACAGCAAGCGCCGCACGGTTTTAAAAGCACAAACTGGTTTTAACGTATTTTTTTTAGCGCTCTGCAGGCGCCAAGGTGTAATCGCTGAAATTTCCCATCAGCCGCTCGCCTGGCTCACCTGTAGTCACTGACTCCACGAGATACTTTCCTCCCACGAAGCATCCCTTCCAAGATTCGCCGATTCCTCCGAAAGACTCTTCTCGATCTCCCCGTGACCGTGACTTATTGATGCCGATTTTATAGCCCCGTAGCTGACCCGCTATGCGTCGAGCCTCCTCCTCATGATCGCAAGCGATGGAGGCAACCAAACTACCGTTTGAGATATTCATCTCACTGATCAACTCCTCTTCGGAATCTACTAAAATGATACTATCTAGCGGTCCAAATGGCTCATGATGATAGAGCAAGGCATTTTTGGGTACGTTTAACAGCGCTGTGGGTGGGTAATACGCACTGATATCTTGATTCGGAAGAAATTGTGCAGGGTCTATTTTCCCCCTATAGAGGCATACGGCACCCTTAGCGATCGCATCATGGTACATGGCGTCCACCTCTTCTACTTTCTTACTGTTGATCAGCGGGCCGAAATCCACTTTCGGTGCCTCTGTATCTCCTTCCTTCACGAGCAAGGGATGTCCATAGGTTATGGACTTCAACATGTCCAAGTACATCTCTAAAAACTCAGGAAATAGGGTGCGCTGCACGACAAAACGCACATACGCAGTACAACGCTGCTTGCCATACTTAAAGCCAGCCTTAAGCTGCTTAGCGAGATGCTCCCAATTCGAGTAATTCCAAACGCCATAAGCATTAACACCCTCCATCTCCAACATATAGCGTTTATTCTTATCCACCAAGCTGGCGACGATGTTACGTCCATTACTTTTTCCTCCTACATAGGCGAGACAGTCTACATGCTCATTTTTTACGAGTGCCTCACTCAGGGCTCCCCCAGAACCACTCACTAAAGTGAGGGGTAACCCATGCCTTTTCGCGATAGCGAAACACACTGTTAACGAAAAGAGACCTCCGTCTGAAGGGGTTTTTGCTACCGCGGCGTTGCCGCAAAGTACCTGTACCAAACAGGCATGCACCAGTACTGAGATAGGATAATTCCAGGAAGAGATATTGGATACCACACCGATCGGCCTTCGGCTTCCCAACATGTCTTCGATCGTATCGAGATACCACTGAACACCGCTGATGCAGCGTTCCACACTGTCCACACACTGATCGAAAGGCTTGCCGATTTCCCACACCAAAAGAAACGCGATCAGTGACTTGTGTTTTTCCATCTCATCGATGGTCGCCTGCACAGCTGTTTTGCGGACAGATAGCTCACTGTCCGCCCAGCGTTTCGCCTCTTCACTCGCATACGCGACGGCTCGCTTACAGGTTTCTAAGTCGATATTCGGGTAGTGGCCTAAAAAAGAACCATCGATACTCGAGTAGAAAGGTCTTTTATTGCCTTCCACTTGCCAAGTCCCTGCTAGAAAGTTCAGCGGGTCTAAGGAACAACCAAATGCCTCCGGTGCGATCTCCTTAGCCTGCTTGAGCAGCCCATTCCATTCAGCCTTTTCTAAAATTTTCATTCCTGTTGGCATACTCATCCAAGTTTAATAAAATATGGGTCTTAACAGAGTAGCTAGCTATAAGTTTAAAAAAAAACGTAAAAAAAATTAAAATTTATAACGCTATAAACTAAGTAGAGTTTATAAAACGAACTGGCTTTCAACTATTATTTCACTACGCTTAATTTAGTTTATTTTTTTGTCGAATCACTAGGCGAAGAGGAAGGCAGGGCGGCTTATCGGGGAGGGGAGAGAGGAAAAGTGCTTCGGGCTCGGGACGGCGTCTTCTGCACGCCTTTTTACATAAAAAAATCAGAAGCCGATGCGCTTTTTAGCATCCACTTCTGATCGGTAAGTATTTCTTGAGATGAGACCTCTTAGGCCCCTTTGCGCGCGAGCGCGGCCTTCGCTTTCGCTACGATGGCAGCAGCGTTTAGGCCGTACTTTTCCATTAGCTGCGCGGGGGTACCGGACTCGCCAAAGCTATCCATGACCGCCACAAACTCCTGGGGACAAGGGAAATTTTGGGCCAGCGTGCGGGCCACGCTTTCGCCTAAGCCACCGAGTATATTATGTTCTTCGGCCGTCACCACACACTTGGTTTTGGCTACTGAGTCGAGTATCATCGTTTCATCCAAGGGCTTGATCGTGTGGATATTAATCACCTCAGCACGGATGCCATCCTGACGTAGAAGGGCCTCGGCTACTACCGCTTCCCACACCAAGTGTCCGGTGGCAATGAGGGTTACGTCAGCACCTTCGATCATTTTCCAGCCCTTTCCGATTTCGAATATTTGATCTTTCGGGGTAAAGATAGGCCAGCTCGGGCGACCGAAACGGAGGTAGACAGGCCCTTCGTAGGCTGCAGCCGCGATGGTGGCCGCCTTGGTTTGATTGTAGTCGCAGGGGTTGATGACACACATGTGCGGAAGCATCTTCATCAGGCCGATATCTTCCAGGATTTGATGCGTAGCACCGTCTTCACCGAGGGTGAGGCCGGCATGCGAGGCTGCGATTTTTACATTTTTACCTGAATAGGCGATGGACTGTCGGATCTGATCGTACACACGACCGGTGGAGAAATTCGCGAAAGTCCCTGTGAAAGGGATCTTGCCCCCGATCGTCATGCCTGCGGCGAGGCCCATCATGTTGGCCTCCGCGATGCCTACCTGAAAAAAGCGTTCAGGAAAAGCTTTTTGGAAAGCGCCCATCTTTAGAGAGCCGATCAAGTCAGCGCAGAGTCCTACTACGTTTGGATTTTGCTCTCCTGCTTCTAGCAAGCCATCACCGAAGCCTGAGCGTGTGTCCTTTTTTTCTGTGTAGGTATATTTTAAATCTAATGTTTGTTCCATGAGTGCATTATGCTAGTAAAAGGGATAAATAAAGGTTAGTAGTCACCTAGGGTTTCTTCTAACTGGCTGAGCGCATCGGCTAACTGCTCATCGCTTGGCGCGATGCCGTGCCACTTGTGCGTGCCTACCATAAAATCTACCCCATAGCCCATCTCGGTGTGGAGTAAATGGAGCACAGGCTTCCCTTTGCCCGTCAGGGCTTTCGCCTCCTGAAGACCGGCTAGAACGGCTTCCATATCGTTTCCCTTCTGGGTCTCGATAACCTCCCAGCCGAAGGCTTCCCATTTGGCACGCAGGTTTTTCAAGTCCATCACCGCAGTGGTAGGACCGTCGATCTGCTGACCGTTATAATCCACTGTCGCGATGAGATTATCCACCCCATAATGTGCGGCATACATGGCAGCTTCCCAGATTTGACCTTCCTGAAGCTCTCCATCTCCCATGAGGACGTACACATGGTGCGGGTCTTGGTTTAATTTCTTCGCCTGTGCCACGCCTAAAGCGACCGAAAGTCCCTGACCTAAGGAACCCGATGCGATGCGGATGCCCGGAAGTCCCTCTTCGGTGGCGGGATGCCCCTGCAATCTGCTATTCAGCTTGCGGAAAGTAGCTAACTCCTCGGTGTTAAAGTACCCGCTTCGTGCCAGCACGCTGTACCAGACAGGGGAAATGTGCCCATTTGATAAAAAGAACATGTCTTCACCGGCTCCAGACATGGAAAAGGCCGGGTCATGCTTCATTTCATGGAAATATAAGGCCGTGAAAAACTCTGTACATCCTAAGGAAGCACCGGGATGGCCCGACTGCACCGCATGCACCATGCGGAGGATGTCTCTTCGTACTTGTGAACTGATCTTTTTTAATTGATCGAGGGATTGTTGTTCCATGAATGTGGAATTATTTGAGAATTTGCTGAGTGTGTTCTTTCGTTTTTACTTTCGAGATAATCTCTTCGATGATGCCATCTGCGTCAATGAGAAAGGTCGTTCGCGCGGTGCCCATGTAGGTGCGACCATACATCTGCTTCTCCACCCAGGTGCCATAGGCTTCATGCACCTGCTTGTCCTCATCGGCGATCAGGCGGAAGGGCAAAGCTTGCTTTTCGATAAATTTCTTGTGGGACTTTTCGGAGTCAGAGCTTACGCCAAAAACCTCGTAACCTGCTGCCTGAAGAGCTTCGTAATTGTCGCGCAAGTTACAGGCCTGTGCTGTGCAGCCCGGGGTATTGTCCTTTGGATAAAAGTAAAGGACCACCTTTTTTCCTTTGAAATCGCTTAGGCGAATCGTGTTTCCGTCTTGATCTTTGGCCGTGAAATCCGGCGCTACTTGTCCTACTTCTAGAGGCATACGTTGGTTTGTTTTAGGTTAAGGAATCATTCCATTCCAGACCTGCTCATTCCCAGCACGGTCTGTCACTGTCAGTTGAACCGCTCCCTGCAGCACTTGTTTATCGGACGGATCGGTCCAGATCAGTGCCTGCTTGTGTTCGTACCGCATCCGCACCCAGCGTCCATCGACCTTCAGCGTGTAGCGAGCTATGCCGGAGTCGGCATCCCGAATGCGAAAGCGCAGCCCCTGCCGGTCTACACGGATTGGCTCGATGCTTGGGGCCAACAGATCGCGGTCGCGTACAAAAGTACCAAAATTTCTGCTCTTAAACCGAATGAATTGCCCTTCGATCTCTCCGCCCACATAACTTTTTTGCCCATTCGGTCGCCGCTCATAAACCTGAAAGGGAGGGGCATCCACTGTGGACTCTTGCTGCCAGCGCCATTCGAGTGCCTCGTTCAAGACCTGGTGAGGGATGGGCTCCAGCCGAAGGGACTTTGCTTCCCGAATCACCCGCAGGTAAAGCGGACTGAGCAGGCTATTTTCTGCCACATGCAGCTGAAAGCCGTCTCCGAACACCTCGGTACACGTGCCTGGCAGGATCTCGGGTAAAAAACCTGTGGCGATGGCTTCCTCATCCGCGCAGGTTTGGTAGGCATCAGGCACCCCCAGGGCCAGCGGCCAGTGGTAGAGCACTTCCTGCCCGCGCGTTCCGGTGGCGGCTAACTCATAACGCATCCCATTTGCCAGGACTGTGGCATGGGAGCGGGCATGGCGCAGCGGTGCTGCAAAGGTAAACCAGTCACCTTCTGGATCTGCCTGCGTGGCAGGAAGTGGCGCCATCACTCCCTGCTCCCCGCGAACCTCTAAACGCAGGACGGACTGATTCTGATGCCCATCCCAAGCTTGTGCCAGCAGGGACGTCTCCAGCCCAGGGGGGAGGTGGATGACCCCATTTTGGCCCTCAGGGCCGTAATAGGGCAGGCGGTTCGCTGGGTTAAGGCGAAACAATTTCGTATAGCGCTGCAGGTGGGTATGTAAATAATACTGCCGCCCATAGCTGTAATCCACGTGCTGCACGTGTGTATGGAAGCAAAGCCCCAGATCGGGTGCTTCCAGCTGATACTGTGGCACCCCGAAAATGTGATGCACGTCGTTCATTTTGTCCTGAGCGAATATTTCTATGCCTACCGGACCCCGTAGTACAATGGGCTCCGAAGACATGGGGGCATAGCCCTCCGCCGTGATGCGGAGAGGTAATCGCAGTCGCTGATGCCGCCCATTTACGCGGCTGTCCAAGCTAAGGGGAACCAGCGTCACGGCCAGTAGGGAAGGTGGGATGGCATCCCGCACATGGCCCGGGTAAAAGCGCAGCGGATCCAAGGGGCGCTCCAGGCTGTCACGAATTTCAAAATGCAGGTGTGGCCCTGCCGAACTGCCCGTGTTGCCGCCATAGCCTAAGAGGTCTCCCTTTTGGATAGGCCAGCTCCCCGCTTCAGGAAAAAACTCCAAATCATTTTCTTCTTTGGCATAGTGCTCTGGGATAAAAAGGGCTTTTACCTGCGGGCTGAAATCGTCTAAGTGGGCATAAACAGAGCTGTTTCCGTCTTCATGCCGCAAATAAATGACCAGCCCATACCCAAAAGAGGAGGTTTTAATACGCTCGATATAGCCATCGCTGATCGCCAAGATCGGCGCTCCTGAGCGGCCACCTATTTTTACGTCGATGCCCGCATGGAAGTGGGTGGGCCGGAGCTCGGCAAAGTTGCCCGATAGTAAAAAAGGGGGGCTGCCGGCTACGGGGAAGGCATAGTCGGGAAGCGGGGTGTCGGCGGGCTTTTGGCCGGAGGCCAAAAACGTAAGCGTAAGCAGTACAAATACCAGCAAGGTGCCGTTCAGCGGGAATTTCCTCCTCATTTGATGCTCACTTCAAGCAGGGCTTGGTCCTCGATAAAGCCTGTTAAGGTATCTCCAACAGCTATTTTAGAGACCCCGGCAGGAGTACCCGTAAAGATAAGGTCCCCTTTCTTTAGCGTGAAAAATTGGCTGACGTAGGCGATGATAGCATCGAAGGAGAAGAGCATCATGCCCGTATTTCCGCGCTGCACCTCTACTCCATTCTTTTGGAGGCTGAAGTTGATGTTTGACAGCTCCTTAAAGTGGCTTTTCGGGAGGAAGCCTCCGATGGGGGCGCTGCCATTAAAGGCTTTGGCGATTTCCCAGGGGAGGCCTTTTTCTTTGCAGCGCTGCTGCAAATCCCGCGCCGTGAAGTCGATGCCAAGGCCGATTTCTTCGTAGTAGCGGTGGGCAAACTGCTCCTGGATGTATTTGCCTTCTTTTTGGATTTTTAAGACTAGCTCTACCTCATGGTGGATATTTTCAGAGAAGTCCGGATGATAAAAAGGGGCGCCATTTTTTAAAAGGGCCGTGTCGGGCTTTAAAAAAACAACGGGCGCGTCAGGGCGCTCATTCGCTAGCTCTGCGATATGGTCGGCATAGTTTCGGCCGATAGCGATAATCTTCATGGTTCCTTACGTTTCCCCAAAATAAAGGAATTATGGCCGCTTCCTAAAGAAAAATCCGCTTATCCTCTTGTCTCAGGGCTGGTGATGGACAGATTTAAGCAGAATGCCATGGTTTTTAAACTTTCTACGGGGTAATTTTGTACTCTTATAGAGTGAATATAGTGCGATGCAAAAAAGATTTGAAGAGAGTATAGCCCATTTTAAGGTAGGGGAATTCGAGCAGGCGTTGGAAGCCATCAACGATTGTCTGGCGGCGGATGCTGGAAATACCGAGTTTAAAGCGTTTCGGACACGGGTTTATACGCGTTTAGGCCAACTGGAGGCGGCGCTGGAGGATTTTGATTACCTGTTGAGCTTTGAGCCTTATAACCCAAGCTATATCAGTGATCGAGCCGTGGTGCTGCATTTGATGCGGCGGAACCAAGAAGCTGCAGAGGGCTTCGATCAAGCGATCAATTTAGAGCCTGGAAATCCTTATCGCTTTGCTTCGCGGGCTTATTTTCGCGATCGCATCGGCATGCTAAAGGAGGCGATCGAGGATTATGAAAAGGCCATCGAGCTGGATCCGGAAGATGCTGTGGCCTATAACAACAAAGGCCTGGTAGAAGAAAAATTGGGGTATATCGAGCGCAGCAAGCGCTCCTTTAAGCGGGCAGACGAGCTAATCGGTTACGACCCGAATCGAACACAAACGAAAGCAAACGAAAGCGAAAACGATCCAAAAGGAAAGCAAACGAAAGCAAACGAAAGTGAAATCGATCAAAATGGAAAGCAAACGAAAGCGGGTGAGGGAGAGAAGGTATCGATTAGGCAGCCTGTTCAACCCAGTTTCGAAGCTGAAAAAAAGGCGGTGGATCTCAGTCATTTCATGGGGGTCTTGAAGGCTTTGTTTACCGATTCAGCGACACGAAAGGAGTTTTGGCAGTTTCTTAAAGGGGGCTTAAAAAAATAAAAGAGGAAGTGACACGCTTCCTCTTTTATTAGTTATAGCCTCATCAACGCGGCTCCGGACAAAGGGAAATTTTTACCCCGCTTTCCTTATCAAAGCATTTTCACCGCCCAAAGCGGCTTGTTGATAAAGTAGGACATTTTCTTACTTAGGTTTTGTGCGAAGAGTTGGTCGAACCAAGATTTTTTCTTGGTCAGCGTCACCAGAATATCTCCTTTTGCTACCTTCAGATAATTTTCTAAGCCCAATCCAGGCTCATCGCGATACGTTTTTAGCACAAAACTAGATTTCGGGTAGCGCACGAAGGGTTTTAGCTCTTGTACCATCGTTTGGTGTAGCGCCCGATCGATGGCTTTAGACTTGCTCGACACATGCACGATATCGACCTCCGCATCGAAGAAAGAGGCGAAGTGTGTCACTTTTTGAATGGCGATTTTATCCTCTTCGAGGTAATTAGTAGCGTACACCACCTTGCGTGGGGGCTTAAAATAGCCTTTTTTGGGCACAAGCACCACATCTTGCGCCGCGCGCATCACCACCTTGGCGGCATTCCCTCCGATAAAGTTTGGTTTAAATTCATTCAATCCTTCGGCGCCGAGCACGAGCATGGAGGCCTGAATCTGATCTGCATAGTTCATGATCTGGGCTGAAATTTTTCCACTGCTCACCTGTGTGGTACAGCCTTTTAGCCCTTGGGGCCCGGTCTCTGCCAGAATGGTTTCTTTAAAGCGCTGAAGTTTTCCCTCCGCGAAGGCCCGCTGCTGTTCACTGATGGCTTCGAGCTCTTGCTCTTTTGTTTCTAGGACATGGAGAATGTGCAGCTCCGCCTGATAGTAGCTAGCAAGCCGCGTGGCATATTCTAATGCATTTAATGCACATTCGGAAAAATCTATGGGACAAAGTAAGGTATTAGGTGCTGGCATAGTTTCGAGTTAGTACCCTTTCTCGCGAGAGACAAGGTGTAGGAGTGGTTCATTTTTTTGAATTCTGCGGTAGTTTTCTACTAGCTGGGGCACCGCGGCATCTGGATTTGTGACAGAAGAAATATGGGGAGTTATC
Source organism: Nitritalea sp. (assembly GCF_054166705.1). NCBI lineage: Bacteria > Pseudomonadati > Bacteroidota > Cytophagia > Cytophagales > Cyclobacteriaceae > Nitritalea > Nitritalea sp. Next base: position 122,487 of record NZ_JBSZCV010000006.1, on the reverse strand, counting down.
GTCACGTCGGGATGGGACCAGAAGGGGTGGCCTTCCGGCAATGGTTCCTGTCGGAAGACATCCAGCAGGGCGCCGGATAGTTGGCCGGCAGCAAGGGCGGGAAGCAAGTCCTCCTCCACCAGATGCTTGCCCCTGCCTACATTGATGAGGTACGTTCCGGGCGTGCATGCTGCGAAGAGGGCTGCATTTAAAATACCCGCCGTTTTCGGTGTCAGAGGCAGTAGGCAGACCAGTACATTTACTGCCTGCAGAAATTCGGGCAGCTTCTCGGCTGCAAAGTATGGAAAATCGGTGTTTTCACGCGGACTGTTGCCGTAGCCACATACGGGTAGCTGCAGGGCCTGACATTTACGAATGACATCCATGCCGAGCGCACCCACTCCCATCACGCCCACACGAACTTCCTGCGTCGGGGCTTCCATGTCCCAGCGCTGTTGGCCCTGTAGCTGCGCAAAGTGTCCGGCGCGGCGATGGTGCTGCAAAATGCCCCAGAGGACATAGGAGCTCATGTATTGACTAAGTCCCTCATCGACGATGCGCATGACAGGGATGCCCTCTGGCAGATTCGGATCTTGAAGTAAATGATCTACGCCTGCGCCCATGGAGGCGATCAGTTGGAGGGCGGGTAGCTGCTCCCAGCAGGAGGAAGGATGCTGCCACAGCACGGCCATCTTCGCCTTTGCGATCTCCTGGGGACTGTCCTGTTCCGTCAGGAGCGGGATTTCAGGAGCCTCTCGGCGGAAGGCCTTTTTCCATGGGGCTAGGTCTTTTCCTGGGGCTAATAAAAAGATACTCATAGGTTTTCAAGCATAGCTGGCGTGTTGCGTACTCGCAGGATTTCATTAGAAGCTTTTAAATATAGTCAAAAATGAATAAAAGAAGTAAAAACACCTTTATCTAATTCAAAAAAACCTTGTAAGTGGCTTATTCAAATGTTAGATAGGAATTTAAAAGAAGCCATCCTGCCTGTTGACAGAAGCCTCTGGGGGAAAAAAGGAGATGCATTAGGTTTCAGACTGGTTCTTTTGCGCCTGCCGCCTATGTGCCTTTAGTCGCAGAAGGATTAGCAAAAAGGAAATATATTCGGCCTTTTCTTGTGAAACTTGATAATAAAAATAAAAAACAGTTATTTTAGCCGTAATTTCGCAGCAACCTATTGAAACTAATCACTTACATGTCAACGAGTAAAAAATTCATCATTGATTTCGACAGTACCTTTACGCAGGTGGAAGCCTTAGATGTTTTAGGTGAAATCAGTTTAGAGAAAGACCCAAAAAAAGCAGCTAAACTCCAGGCGATAAAGGAAATTACCGACAGGGGGATGGAAGGGACCTTAAATCTAAGAGAATCCTTAGAGCAGCGGCTGCAGATTCTGCAAGCGGACAAGGCGCAGATTCAAGAGCTCATCGCGGCGCTGAAGCAAAAAGTGTCGGTCTCTTTTTCGCGTAACCGGGAGTTTTTAGAGGAGAATGCCGAGGATATCATCATCATTTCGAATGGCTTTAAGGATTTTATCGTCCCTATCGTGGAACAGTATGGCATCTTGCCAGACCATGTCTTCGCGAATGAGTTCGTTTACGACAAGCAGGGCAGGATTGTGGATTTTAATAGAGAGAATGTACTTTCCAATAATGGTGGTAAGTCAGCCACTATTGCGAAATTAAATTTAGAAGGTGATATTTATGTGATCGGGGATGGGTATACCGATTACGAAATCAAAGAGGCAGGCTTAGCTAATAAATTTTATGCCTTCACTGAAAATGTAGACCGCCCGAAAGTGAGTAGTAAGGCCGACCATATCGCGCCTAGCTTGGATGAAATCCTGTACATCAATAAAATGAATAAAAAATTTTCCTATCCGAAAAGCCGAATTCAGGTTCTGCTCTTGGAAAATGTCCATCCTGTGGCGCAGGAACTGATGCGCCAAGAAGGCTATCAGGTGGAAACGATCAGCTCTGCCCTTAGTGAGGAGGAGCTGGCCGAAAAAATTAAAGGCGTCAGTATCCTGGGTATACGTTCGAAGACGCAGGTGACGGCGAAGGTTTTGGCGCAAGCCAATCGCCTGATCGCCATCGGGGCCTTCTGCATCGGAACCAATCAGATCGATCTGGAAACCTGTACCGAAAAGGGGATAGCGGTATTTAATGCCCCCTTTAGCAATACCCGCTCTGTGGTGGAGATGGCTATCGCGGAAATCATCTTCCTGGCGCGAAACTTTCATGATAAATCTCTGGCCATGCATCAGGGTAAGTGGGACAAGTCAGCCACTGGAAGTTTTGAGATCAGAGGAAAGAAATTAGGTATCATCGGCTATGGAAATATCGGCGCACAGCTTTCCGTTTTGGCCGAAAATATGGGAATGGACGTTTACTACTACGATGTCATCGAGAAGCTTGCCTTAGGTAACGCGACCAAGTTGAGCAGCTTAGACGAGCTCCTGAGCACCTGCGACTTTGTGAGCTTGCATGTGGATGGGCGTGGAGATAATGAAAACCTGATCGATGCGGCGGCTATCGCTAAAATGAAGGAGGGTGCCTACCTGGTGAACCTCAGTCGGGGGCATGTGGTGGAAATTGCCGCTTTGAAAGCCGCCCTAGAAAGCGGTAAGCTGGCGGGTGCCGCGGTGGATGTTTTTCCTGAGGAGCCGAAAAACAATAGTGAGCCCTTTATTTCGGAGCTTATCGGCGTACGAAACACGATCCTGACCCCTCATATCGGAGGATCTACATTAGAGGCGCAGGAAAATATCGCTGATTTTGTGCCGAATAAAATTATGGAGTACATCAATACGGGGAATACCTATAACTCGGTCAACTTCCCGAATATTCAGCTGCCTTTCCTGAAAAATGCGCATCGCCTCATTCATATTCACCAGAATGAGCCGGGAGTTTTAGCGCAGATTAACCGTACTCTGGCCGACTACGACATTAACATTGTCGGTCAATACCTGAAGACGAACGAGAAAATCGGTTACGTCATCACGGATATCGATAAGGCCTACTCGCCGGATGTAATCGACGCGCTGAAGAAAATTCCGGGAACGATTCGTTTCCGCATGCTTTACTAGTAGGGCTTCCTGCAGGAAAAAGGGTCGCGGGCTGCCGAGGGTGGTTTGGGGCCTTTTTTTTTTGCGCGAAGCGCAAAGTGTCCTCAGGAACGGTAGGAAGAAGAGGGGCTGCTGGGAGCTGAAAAAAAGAGCGGTTTAAAACCGCTTGTGGGTGCTAGAAAATTGTATCTTTGAGCTGGAAATAGACGATTAGATGCCGAGTAAACCAGAAGCTGTTTTAAAGGATTTGAAGGCGGGTAAATATGCTCCCGTCTACTTTTTGCATGGAGAAGAAGCCTTTTTCATCGATCAGATCAGTGATTTTATCGAGAAGCACGCGATCGCCGAACATGAAAAGGGCTTTAATCAGATGGTTATGTACGGAAAGGATACCACCATGCCTGCTATTTTAGGGAATGCAAAACGTTTTCCGATGATGGCTGAGCGGCAAGTGGTCATCGTGAAGGAGGCGCAACAAATTCCTTTTTTTGGCAAGGAAGAAAATGAAGCGATGCTGATGCATTACGTCCAAAATCCACTTCCAAGCACGATTTTAGTGTTTGCACACAAGTACAAAAAGCTAGACGGCAAAAAGAAGCTCACTAAGGCGCTGGACAAGCATGCGGTGCTGGTGACAAGTGAAAAGGTGCCTGACTATAAGATGGCAGACTGGATCGAGGGCTATATCGCCTCACTGGGCCATCGGATACAGCCTGTAAATGCGAAACTGCTGGCCGACAGCATTGGGAATAACATCGAGGTGCTGCACAATGAGGTGAGCAAGCTGCTGCTGAATTTTACTGGGTCCATCGAAATTACGGCGGAGCACATTCAGCAGTACATCGGCATCAATAAGGAGTACAATAATTTTGAGCTGACGAAGGCCATTTCGGTGGGGGATGTGGTAAAGGCGAATAAAATCGTACATTATTTCAGTCAAAACATGCGAAATCATCCGCTGATTCCTATTTTGGCTTTAATTTTTACTCAGTTTCAGAAGATCGCTCAAACGCATGCGGCACGTGGGGCTTCGGATCAAGACCTGGCCCGGCAGCTGGGGATGAATCCCTATTTTGTAAAGGAGTATAAAATCGCTGCGAATCGCTATAAAATGGGCAAGGTTATTGATATCATGCAATACTTAAAAGAAGCTGATCTACGTTCTAAGGGCGTCGGCAGCGGCGAGATGGATGAGCCTGCCATCTTAAAAGAGCTCATTTTTAAAATAATGCACTAAAAACCCAACCCATTCCATTAGAAAAGCATGAGGCAAGTCCTTTTTTTTATTGGCGCACTACTCTTGTTTCAGGGTGCTCGCGCCCAGTCGGGTGTACTCCAGAGAAGCTCCGAGGCCAGACTGGATGAAATTTCCCAGTTGTTCCATCTGCATCAGTTTAGCGCAGCGCGTTTCTCCTATGAGCGTTTTCTGAAGGATACCTTGTATGCAGATCAGCTGCTAGAAGCACAGTTTAAGCGTGCGATCGCTGCCCTAGAGGCAGAAGACGAAGATGCGGAGGGCTTATTTCAGGCTTTGGTTCGGACCTATCGTTCCCATCCACGTTCGAGTGAGGCGGCTTTTTATCTGGGTAATTTCCGTTTTGATAAGCGCGATTATGCGGGAGCTTTACGTGCCTACGCGTCCGTTCGGGCAGCGGACGTGTGGCCAGAGCAGCGAGATGAAACCACCTTCAAGCAGGGCTATGCTCACATGCAGCTCAAGCAAGACCGGCAGGCTTTGCATTATTTCAACTATTTAAAGGAGCGCCAGGGCAATTATCGGCCGGATGCTTACTATTATGCGGGTTATCTAGAGTTAAAGGCTGGCAACACCGATGCCGCTGTGCAAAATTTGCGGGAAGCAGACCGCTACCCTTTTTATCAAAGCAAGGTACCATACTTACTGGCAGCCCTTTATTACGAGCAAAAGGCCTATGAAGAGCTTATCGCCTATGCCGAAGAGGTGCTACAGAAAAGAGGGAATGTAGAGCGGAAGGAGCGGATTCATGTTTATGTGTCGGAGGCTTATTTCGAGAAGCGTAACTTCGAGCGTGCGGCTTTTCATTTCGATGCCTTCGTGAACGCGCGTAGAGGAGATCTAAGCATCGGACAGGTGTACAAGGCGGGAATTGCGCAGTTTGAAATCAAGAATTATCAGCGTGCTACGGACTATTTTAAAGTGAGTGCGGTGGGTGATGATGCGATCGCGCAAGTGTCCAGCTACTACCTGGGGCATGCCTATGTTAAGTTGAACAACCCCAACTTTGCGCTAAACGCTTTCGAAACCGCAGCGCGGTTGGATGCGCGCCCCGATATCAAGGAGGAAGCGTATTTTAACTTTGCGAAGCTAAGTTTAGAGCGGGGTAATTTCCAGCAGGCCGTAAATGCCATCGATACCTACATCGAAAATTATCCGAATGGCAAGTACAAACGGCAGGCGGAAGAGCTTTTGGCGGATGCATTGATCAATACGAGTAACTATCTGCGGGCCATCGAGATGATCGAAAAGATGGGACGGCAGGGGAGCTCGAACCGCATCCAAAGTGCTTATCAGCGCATTACCTATTATCAGGGTATCGTTTATTTTCGGGATGCAAACTATCGACAGGCACAGGTATTTTTCGATAAATCTCTCAGCAAGCCCCTCGATGCAGATTTGGTAAAAGAAGCTACTTTCTGGAAAGGGGAGGCCCTAGCAGCTGCGGGGGATGAGGCGGGAGCCATCCGGGTATTTGAGCGGCTCATCTCTGGTCATCGCAATGAGGTAAGTCCAGCGATTATGCAGGCGCATTACGCCCTGGCTTATGCCTATTTTAATACCCAGCAGTATGAGAAAGCCGAGCGGGAGTTTGAAACCTATATCAACAAACAAAGCCGATCACAAAGAACGGAGCGTTATGAGGATGCGCTACTTCGCCTGGCTGATACGTATTATGTGCAGAAAAAATTCACGAATGCTTCGCTTCTCTTTCAGCGTGCCCTGGACGAGCGCGTTGCTGACCAAGATTATGCGCATTTCCGTTTAGGTGTTATTCAGAACTTTCAGGGGAATAATCGTGCAGCGGTACAGTCTTTTTCTACAGTGGTTCGGCAATTTCCGAATAGTCGCTACGTAGAGGATGCACTCTTTCAGCGTTCTCAGGTTCACATGGAGGAGTTACAGTATCGGGAGGCGATAGAGGGTTTCGGGCAGCTGATCACGACGCGGCCAAATTCACCTTTTCAGCCTTTTGCCCTGGAAGGGCGTGCTATCGCTAACTTTTCGCTGCAGCAGTATGAGCAGTCGGTGAAGGATTATAAGTCGCTGCTGGATAATTTTCCCAATGCCAGCAATATCGATCAGGCGCTGGTGGGTCTTCAGGAGTCACTGGTGCTTTTAGGGCGGGCAGGTGAGTTTTCCAACTACATGAGTGCCTATCGTCGGGCAAATCCAGACAACCAAAGTGTGCAGCAGCTGGAATTCGAGTCAGCGAAGAGCTTGTTTTTATCAGGTAAGTTTCGCGATGCAGTGGCAGCTTTTGGAACATACATGCGGAATTATCCGCAAGCAGCTAATCAGCTAGAGGCTAAACTCTTTTTAGCCGAGTCTCATTTTAGGTTGGAAAACACGACAGAAGCGGCGAGGCTGTACCAGGAGATCGTGCAGGTGAGGACCTCTCCGCAGCGGGTACGTGCGGTTCAGCGTTTAGCGGGTATTGAGTTGGCCAACAAGCAGTATCGGCGTGCGGTGCCTTTCTTCCGGGAGTGGCGTGGAACGGCGCGAACGAAGATGGATGAGTACGAGTCTAATCGTGGGCTGATGCAAGCTTATGCGGCGCTCAGCAATCCGGACTCTGTCGTATTTTTCGCAGAGGAAATTTTGCGCCTTGGCTCAATTACTCCGGAGTCGCAGCCAGAGGCCCTGCTGATGAAGGGGAAGGCACAGCTGGCGCAAAACAGAACCGCGCAGGCTTCAGGGACCCTCACAGAACTTTATAAGGCCCATAAGACCATTCAAGGGGCTGAGGCGCTGTACATGGTGGCGGAAATGAAGCGCAAGGAGCGGGCTTTTGCTGCATCGAATGAGTTGATATTCGATGAGTCGGCTGCATTTTCGGCCTATGATTACTGGTATGGGATGTATTTTATTCTTCTGGCAGACAACTATCAGGAGCTCGGCGAGACCTTCCAGGCGAAGAGTACGCTCAATTCAGTGATCGAGGGTTCTGCGAATGCGGAGATTCGTACGAAAGCCAGGGAGCGTTTAAAGGAACTTGATAAAAAGTAACAGCACAATACATGAAGGTATTTCCATTTTTATTTTCTACTGTGGCAGGCTTGCTTTTTATCGGCAGTCTGCAGCAGGTTCGGGCGCAGCAGGGACAGCGTGGAGAAGTTCAGGATCAGGAGTTTGTGATTCGAAAAGACCGTGTGCTCACGCTGCCGAAGCAAAACAGACCCTTTGCACCGGTTCCGGTGCTGCCGACCCCAAAAAGTGAGTCTCAGTTTACCTATACGGTTACCCCTTTTTATTTAGCCACCCAGCCGGAGGCCATCGAGGTGGAGCCGGCGGTGCGAAATTTTCCCCGCAAGCAGCAAGAGCTTTATCCGGGTTTTGTACGTGCGGGTTTCGGGAATTTTATTTCCCCACTGCTGGAGGCGCGCTATAACCTCTGGGAGGAGCAGGACTTCGCCTTAGGCGGCTACCTGAAGCATCAAGGATTCTATCGAGGCCCGGTGGATGGGGCGAACTCAGCAGAGCACCTGACTGAAATGGGAGCGGATGCGCGCTGGTTTACGGACTACTTTACCTTTCATGGGAATTTGCGCTATAGGCGGGATGAGTTCCGCTTTTATGGTTTCGATCCGGAAAATGAAGTGCTGCAACTGTTGAACTTCACTCCAGATGTAAATGTGCTTCAGGAAGTGGGGCTGAGCGGTAAAATTCAACCTATCGATCAAGATGCGCCCCTGCAGTATGTGGCCTCCTTCGATGTACGCAATCTTACAGATGGTTTTCGGGCGAGCGAGGCGGCGGCCAGCTTTACCACAAACGTTCACTATCGTTTCGAAAATGGCTTCGAGGTGGGTTTTAACTCTTTTTTGGAGACCACTTCTCCAGAGGATGTTCCCTATCAAGGCATTAGTCGTAATTTTTACCGAATTAATCCACAGGTGCGCTACCGCGCCAATGGCTTAGATGTGGTCGCGGGGGCCAATATGGTGATCGAAAATGATGTAACAGAAAACAAACCTTCTGATTTTCACATTTTTCCGCAGCTTCGTGCCTCCTATGCGGTAGTGGATGCCCTTGGGGTTTTTGCCGGTTTTGAGGGGGACATGTTGCGCAATACGTATTTGAGTTTTGTGCGTGAGAATCCTTTTTTGGGTCCTTCTGAACAGCTTTTGAATACGCGTCAGCAGTTTCGTGCGAGTGCCGGGGTTCAGGGCCAGATCGATGGCACCTTTCGCTATAAGGCGGGCTTAGCTTTAGCTAATCTCCAAAATTTTCACTTATTTGGCAATCAGGCTTCAGACTCAACACGTTTTGAGCTCTTGTATGATACCGATACACGGGTGCTGGAGTATTTTGGAGAGGTAAGCTTCGAATTCGAAGACTGGTATAAAGTGAGTGGTAGCGCGAAATACTTTCATTATACGCTGACGGATTTTGTGGCCGCTTTCGGTCGTCCAGATGTGGAAATACGTATTCAAAACGAATTTAAGCCAGCTGATAAATGGCTGATTCAGGCCAATGTCCTCTATTTGGGCGGTATCACAGGGTTTAATGCACAGGCGCCGCTGCTCAACTTTGATGCGCCTGTGATCGGGATAGCACCGGAAGTTTTGCCGGCGGTAATCGATGTGCAGCTGCATGCCGACTATCGTATTTCACCGCGGGTTTCGGCTTTTGTGACAGGAAACAATTTACTCAACCGCTCGAATGCACGGTTCTTAAATTATCCGGCGCGGGGCATTCAAGGAATAGCGGGGGTGACGATTCAATTTTAACCCAGTGATAACATGCAAGAAGAGCAGGAAAAGCGAGAAAAGGATTTTGGTTTTCCTTTTGTAGAGACGGTAAATTTGTACCAGCTTAATCAAAAGCGGGAGCATGAACGGATAAAAAGAAAAAAAGAAGCGCAATCTTCCACTGAGTCAATGGAGTCACCAGCGGTGGCTGCTAGTTCGCCGCCAAAGGAAAAACCGAGGAAGCGGGTGAGCGCTTCGCGCAAGGAAGCAAAAAGAGGCCCAAGCCGAGTAGCGATCACGGCGGTCTTCCTGCTGATTTTCCTAATGTTCGGTTTGTGGTATATGTTGGAGTTTGGCCTTCCCATGCCGGAAAAAGTTGCGGTAGCTGTAGAGGAAAAGTTGAGCCAAGAAATGCCAAGCCAAACGGAGGTAGCAGGTACCGACCTAGAAGCGGGCCCATCACTTTCTGGGGCCAGTGAGTCGGGCGAAGGGTTAGATGCTCAACAGACGGGTGAGGAGGCAGAAGCACCTGAAATCGAGTTGAGTGCAACAGGAAGGGTCACTTCTGCGGAAGTGTCTGAAGCCAAGGCGAGTGCACCAGAAAGGGTCACTTCTGCGGAAGTGATGCGCTTAGATGGCAGTAACCGCAAGGGAAATTATTACCTCATCGTTGCGAGTTTTCCCTCGGAGGCTGTGAGTTTAACAGAAGCAAAAAAATACTTGAACCAAACCAATAACGTTTATTTATTAGCTCCTTTGGATGCCAAAAGTAATTTTAGAATAGCGGTAGCGTCCTATGACACGGTAGAAGAGGGTCAACGGGCATTGCCGGAGGCCAGAAAAACATTTGGACAAGGAGCTTGGATTTTGAAATACTAATATGTTACTACTGCAAACACTTTCTACAACTGATCCGGCACTGGCAGTGGACAGTTTAGCGCTTATGGAAGGCGGACAAACCGAAATCGGTTTACTTGAGCTACTGATTAAAGGGGGCTATTTTATGGTGCCACTGTATGTGCTCTTTGTTTTGGCCATATTTATTTTCATCGAGCGGCTTTTGGTCATCAAGAAGGCTGCCAAGACGCCAGTAACTTTAATGGATAATGTAAAGGTGCTCGTGCAATCGGGGCAGGTAGAAAAGGCGCAAATGCTCTGCCAAGGGGAAAATAGTCCCGTGACGAATATGATTGCGAAAGGGCTAAGCCGCATCGGTTCTCCACTGAAAAATATCGAAGTCGCCATCGAAAATGTGGGCAAACTTGAGCTTTATAAGTTAGAGAAGAACTTAAATATCTTAGCGACTGTTTCTGGAGCAGCTCCAATGATCGGGTTCTTAGGGACTGTAGCGGGCATGATCCGCGCCTTTATCGGAGTGGCACAGGAAGAGGGGATGGTTTCTCCTAAGTTGCTGTCAACAGGTATTTACGAGGCCATGATCACGACAGCCAGTGGGCTGGTGGTAGGTATTATTGCCTACTTGGGCTACAACTACCTAGTTAGTCAGGTGTCAAAGTTGGTTCATAAAATGGAATACACCACGATAGAGTTTATCGACCTTTTACAGGAGAAATAATGGCACTACAATCAAAACATAAGGTAGAAACTGCATTCAGCATGTCATCGATGACGGATATCATTTTCTTGTTGCTCATCTTTTTCATGCTAACCAGCTCTTTTATTACACCATCTGGTCTTCCGGTGAACTTACCCTCGAGTGAGACAGCAGAAATAGTGATGCAGGAAGTGACCGTTTCTGTATCGAAAGATCTGCGTTTTTCTGTAAATGATAAGGTGATGCCCCGGGAGGAAGTAAAAGAGGCCCTAACCAGTATTTTGGCAGGCAAGAAAGGACAGGTGGTCCTGCATATCGATAAAGATGTTCCTGTGGAATATTTAGTGGAAATTGGAGGGATTGCAGCGACCTTGGAGGCCAATGTAACGATAGCGACAAAACCGTTTAAATAAGCAAATGAACATAGATTTCACCATAGAGCAAGGGCAAGATGTGCAGCGTAAACGAGCCGCCTGGTGGACCGTGGGTATTAATGTGGCACTACTCCTCTTGCTCTACTTTGTGGTCGTTTGGCGCTCGCCAGACCCTCCTATGTCGCGCTATGGGATGGAGCTACAACTGGGTTTTTCAGATGTAGGCAGTGGGAATCAACCCAGTCCTAGTCCTAGTCGACAGCAAAATACGAGGCCCGAGGCAGCCGCTCCAGGAGAGGTAGCCCCGCAGGTGGTGGAAGCTCCTCAGCCTAAAGTCGCTCCTCAGGCACAAGAGGCGCGCGCGAATCCGACTCCCGTACAGCCCAGCGTGCAAGCTGTACAGCCGAAACCGAGTCCGGTAAAAGGGACGGAAAAACCGGCAGAGCAGGTCAAGCCGACGGAAAGAAAAACTACTGCTGCGCCTACTGCTGACCCGAAAAAAGGCGAAGCGGAGGAAACTGCCGTAGTCGCTAAGGAAGCGTCCAAAGTGGATCAGCGCGCTATTTTTGGAGGTGGTGGACAGTCCGGTTCTGCTAATCGTGCCTCGACGGCCAGCGGTGCCGGTACAGACAATCAAGCTGGGTCTGCAGGAAGAGCCGAAGGGGCTGTGGATGGTCGTGCGCTTATGGGCTCGGGAACGGGCCAAGGGAATCCAGGGCCTGCGTCGGGGTATAATCTGGATTTAGCTGGCTGGGATTTCGCTTCCAAGCCAGATATTTCCGATCGTGTCAGCACCCGAAATGGTCGTATCGTCTTCAGCATCACCGTGGATGATGCGGGGAAGGTGGTGCAAGCCATTCCCTTGGAGTATAATGTGTCGAATGAGGTGCTGGCCTATTACCGGACGGTAGTGAATAAGGTTTCTTTCCGTCGTCAGGCGGGAGCTGCCTCTGCCGATTTTTCTACGGGAAAAATTACCTTCATTATTAAAGTGGATTAAGTGTCCAAGGCATGCCTTACCGGCATACCCGTAAGTATAGGCTTGCATTTATTAATCAACATGAATTTCGAGGAAACTGTCTCCTACCTTTACGGCATGCTCCCTATGTTTCAGCGTCAGGGAGCTGCTGCGTTTAAAAAAGATCTTAAAAACACCGAGGTTTTGTGTGCGCACTTAGGGAATCCCGAGCGTCGATTTCCGAGCATTCATGTGGCGGGTACGAACGGAAAGGGGAGTACCTCACATATGCTTGCCGCCATCCTGCAATCAGCAGGCTATCGGGTGGGTCTTTACACCTCGCCGCATCTAAAGTGCTTTACAGAACGCATGCGCATTAACGGTGTGCAGATGGAGCAGGATGCTGTGGTGGCCTTCGTGGCGGAGCACAAAGCGCTTTTAGCTGAAATCCAACCTTCCTTTTTTGAAGCTACAGTAGCTATGGCCTTTTGGTATTTTGCAAAAAAGGAAGTGGATATCGCCATCATCGAAGTGGGGATGGGTGGCCGCTTGGACAGCACTAATGTTATCCATCCGGAATTAAGTATCATCACTACGATCGGTCTGGACCATCAGCAGTTCTTAGGAAATACATTAGCCGCCATAGCGGGAGAAAAGGCGGGCATTATAAAGGCTGGGGTGCCTGTCGTCATTAGTCATTACCAGGAGGAAGTGGCAGAGGTGTTCTTGCAGCGTGCCCAGCTCCTGGGTGCCCCGCTGGTTTTCGCTCAGGAATTGATTCAACTACAAGCGACCGCAGCTCCTGGGACCTATAGGATGGGCCGTTCGAAGGCCACTTTTACCTTTGACCGGTTTGAACTTTCCTTAAAGGGCAGTTATCAGCTAGAAAATGTTCGTGGCGTATTGGCTGCAATTCCGCTTCTTCAAGCGAAGGGATGGGAGCTTCCAGAAAAGGCCATTTTGCAAGGGCTAAATCAGGTACAAGCACTTACGGGGCTGAAGGGGCGCTGGCAGGAGCTGGGGACCCAACCCCTAATTTTGGCCGACACGGCCCACAATGTAGACGGCATCCGACATGTGATGCAACAGCTAAAAGGGTATTCCTATAAAAAATTATGGATGGTGCTGGGTTTTGTGTCTGACAAGGCATTAGATCCTATCTTTGCTCTTTTTCCAGAGGATGCGGAGTATATTTTTACCGCCCCAGACATTCCGCGCGCGTATCCTCTAGCAGATTTAGAAAAGGCGCTAGCGCCAAAACCCTGGAAGCGTCACTTTATTTCAGGTGTAAATGCAGCACTTCAATTTGCCAAAGAAAATGCTGCTCCTGAGGATATTATTTATGTGGGAGGCAGTACCTTTGTGGTGGCAGAAATAGAAGAACTTTAAATCAAGCAATGGGAAGAAAAAAAATGGTTCGTTTCGAGGCGAATGATGCTGCCTATAATGTCATCCAAGCCGGAAAGCCGAGCTTCGAAACGATTAAAGGTAATTGGCAATCTACGCATTTTAAAAATACCCTGCCGCTAACGGTGGAACTCGCCTGTGGAAGAGGTGAATTTACTGTTGGCTTAGCCAGGAACCATGCAGATAGAAATTTTATCGGAGTGGATATCAAGGGTTCGCGGATTTGGAAGGGAAGTACCCAAGCGCAGGAGGAGGGCTTGAATCATGTTGCCTTTTTGCGCACGCAGATTCAGCTATTGGATCAATTCTTTGCGGAAGGGGAGGTGGACTGCTTTTGGATCACTTTTCCAGATCCTTTTCCCAGAGATGGAGATGAAAAGCGCCGGTTGACCTCACCGCGTTTTTTAGATATGTATAAACAACTCCTTCGTCCCGATGGGCTAATTCATTTTAAAACCGATAATACGGGCCTTTTCCTGTACACAGAAGAGGTGCTACGAGAGCGTCCGGATGTGCAGCTGGAGGTCATCACCTATGATTTTTATGCATCCGCCTACAAGGATGAGCATCTGGGCATCCAAACGCGCTATGAAAAAATATTTAGCGAAAAGGGGGAGAAAATCAAGTATCTGCGCTTTCGTTTTATACCGGATACCGAGGTATAAGTATGGCGTTCATTTCGGGCATGGATGAAAGAAGCGCCATAAAAAACTGAAGGAGTTTCATTTCAAAAGAAAAGCCTGCCTGGAAAGAAGATTCTGGGTAGGCTTTTCTTTTGGCCCTCGGCCAAAGGCTTAGATCGGGTTATTTTAACCCAAAGACTGGTTTTCTTTCGATGCGAGCTCTAAGATTTTTTCATATTCTTCAGGAGAGAGATCCTTGAAGAAATAGTTGACCGGGTTTACTATACGACCTTCTTTCCGTACCTCATAGTGCAGGTGTGGCCCTGTAGAAGTGCCTGTATTACCGACGGTACCGATTTTATCTCCTCGCTTCACTTTTTGACCTGGCTTCACATCGAAAGAGTTCATGTGCGCATAGAGTGTCGTAAAACCGAAGCCATGATCGATTTCTATATACTTTCCATAGCCTCCAAAAATAGTTTTGACCACTTTCACGATACCATCCCCTGTGGCATAAATAGGCGTGCCGATGGGAGCAGAGAAGTCGATGCCTTCATGCATTTTACGCACTTTTAGGATCGGATGAATACGCATGCCAAAGCCCGAAGCCAGGCGCGTCAAGTCTTCATTTGGGATAGGTTGGATGGCTGGAATAGAGGCCCAATATTCTTCCTTATTTAGCGCCATTTCGGCGATTTCATCGTAAGAGGTAGACTGAATGTAGAGCTGCCGCTTGAGTAAATCTATCCTAGAGCGAAGTGAAACGATCATCTTTTCCTGTTTCAGCCCTTTTGCGCGGATTTCAGCATAGCGATCCGCTCCTCCTACGCCTGCTTTGCGTACTTCCGAGGGAATAGGCTCAGACTCGAAAATGACACGGTATAAATTATCATCGCGCTGCTGCAGGTCTTCTAACATACTACTCAGTCGCTTGATTTCATCATCCATGGCCTCGTAGTAAAAGGTAAGTTCCTTGTTTTCTTTTTTAAGCAAAAGCTCCTTAGGGCTATCAAAATAGGTATTAAAGGCAACTAAAAAAACGCCTGCTAGGAGTAAAGAAAAAGCAAAAAAACCGAGCGTATTCAGAGCTACATCCCATTTACTTCTTTCGTAGCGTTCGTACTTACAGGTTTTGGGATCGTAATAATATTTTATCTTACTCATTGTTATTTGCGCGCTAATTCTTATAATTTTGTGGGCTATGCGGGCTGGGAGCTATACGGAACAGCCGCGAATGTAAGAAAAAATTTCCACAAAACATATAAACTGCCTCTTAATGAACGCTCAAGAGATACGTGATACGTTTATTCGTTTTTTTGAATCGAAGGGCCATGCCTACGTCCCTTCTTCTCCTATCGTCGTCAAAAATGATCCTACGCTCATGTTTACGAACGCGGGAATGAATCAATTTAAAGACTTTTTTTTAGGAAACGATCAAGCTGCGCAGACGCGCGTGGCGAATAGCCAGAAGTGTTTACGCGTGTCCGGCAAGCATAATGATCTCGAGGAAGTTGGCGTGGACACGTACCACCATACCATGTTCGAGATGCTTGGAAACTGGTCCTTTGGAGATTATTTCAAGCAAGAGGCCATTACCTGGGCTTGGGAGCTGCTCACTGAGGTGTATAAACTACCTAAAGAGCAGTTATACGTCTCTGTTTTCGGAGGGGATGCCCAAGATAAGCTGGAAAAAGACATGGAGGCTTTCGCGCTTTGGGAGCCAATCGTAGGTGCAGATCGTATTATTTTTGGTTCTAAAAAGGATAACTTTTGGGAAATGGGCGACACAGGTCCTTGTGGCCCATGCTCCGAAATTCACATTGATCTGCGTTCGGCGGACGAGCGAGCGGCGGTTTCTGGCTATGAACTGGTGAACGCCGATCATCCGCAGGTAATTGAGATTTGGAACCTCGTTTTCATGCAGTTTAACCGTCTAGCAGACGGTTCTTTACAAGAGCTTCCTGCCAAGCATGTAGACACCGGCATGGGCTTTGAGCGGCTCGTCCGCGCCATTCAGAACAAGTCTTCTAATTACGACACAGACGTGTTTACCCCTTTTATCGCACACCTGGAGCAGCGTTCGGGTATCGCCTACGGCAAAGGTGAGAAGACGGATATCGCTATGCGTGTCATCGTGGATCATATCCGTGCGATAGCGTTTACCATCGCGGACGGGCAGCTTCCTTCGAATAACAAGGCGGGGTATGTTATCCGCCGTATATTGAGAAGAGCTGTGCGCTATGGTTACACCTTTCTGCAGTTCGACCAGCCGTTTATGTATGCGCTTATGCCACTGCTGGCGCAAAATTTCGGTAAGATATTCCCGGAGGTAGCTGCACAGGAGGCTTTTATTACGAAAGTCATCCAGGAAGAGGAGGCGGCTTTTCTTCGCACCTTAGAGAATGGACTTAAGCTTTTAGAGTCGTTAACGGCCAAGTTGCGGGCGGAGGGCAATACCTTAGTACCGGGAGCACAGGTATTCGAGCTTTATGACACCTACGGGTTCCCGGTGGATTTAACTTCTCTGATCGCGAGAGAGCAGGGCTTTTCCATCGATGAAACCGGTTTCCAGCAAGCCATGGAGGTTCAGAAAAGTCGAAGCCGTGCTGCAGCGGAGCAGGAGACGGGCGATTGGGTGCTGGTAGGGAAGGAGAGCAGCTCCACCTTTGTCGGTTACGACCATAGCAGCCGCGAAACTATACTGACTAAATACCGGACGGTAAAAGATAAGAAGCGGACTCGCTACCAGCTTGTACTTGCAGAAACGCCTTTTTATGCGGAAAGTGGTGGTCAGGTAGGAGATACTGGCTGGCTGACCGTCGGCACTGAGCGTATCCATGTGTTGGATACCAAAAAAGAAAATGATCTGATTGTACATTTTGTGGACAAGGTTCCTGGCGATCCGACACAAGCTGTACATGCTGTGGTAGATACGGACAGAAGGCAACTGATTACCTATAATCATACGGCTACCCACCTCCTTCAGGCCGCGCTACGCCAGGTGTTAGGCGAACATATTCAGCAGAAAGGTTCATTGGTAAATGAGCGCATGCTGCGTTTTGATTTTGCCCATTTTGCGAAGTTGACGGAGGAAGAGTTACAGGAGGTAGAGGCCCTAGTTAATACGAAGATCCGTGCAAACATTCCATTAGAGGAGTACCGCTCCATGCCGATAGAGGAAGCAAAAGCCATGGGAGCCACGGCTCTTTTCGGGGAGAAATATGGGGATCATGTACGTGTTATTTGCTTCGATAAGGCCTACTCGATGGAGCTCTGTGGGGGTATCCACGTGCCTGCTACGGGACATATAGGTTACTTTAAGATTACCGCTGAGACGGCCATTGCCTCAGGTGTACGCCGTATCGAGGCGGTGACTGCAGCGGCTGCTGAGCAGGTGGTGCAAGCGCAAGGGGAGGCTTTAGAAGAGGTGAAGGCATTGCTTAAGCATCCCAAAGATGTTTCGAAAGCCATTCAGGCGCTCTTAGACGAGCGCCAGGAGCTGCGTAAGTCGATAGAACAATTTCAATTAGAGCAAGTTAAGGCCGTGAAAAGCCAACTGCTCCAACAGCAGCACAGGACGCCAGAGGCTGCTTATATACTAGCACAGGTGCGCCTGCCACATGCAGATGCACTTAAAAAGCTCGCCTATGAGTTAAAACAAGAAGTCCCGCAGCTGGTCTTAGTTTTGGCAGCGGATATAGAAGGAAAACCCCAGGTCGCGGTGATGTTAGATGAGCAGGTCTTACGAGAGAAAAACCTGCATGCAGGTAAGCTCGTGAAGATCTTGGCTCAGTCGATTAAAGGCGGCGGTGGTGGCCAGGATTTCTTTGCGACAGCAGGAGGAAAGGCACTGGAAGGACTTCCTAAGGTAATCCCACATGCTAAAGAGTTGCTGGGTATAAAAGAGGGATAAGCCTGGTTTCATTTGGTTTTTTATAGAATTGAACCCATTTTTGGGCTGAAAAAGATAGAAAGATGCTTGATAAAAGTATAAAAGATACCTACGAACTGGTTATTGGTCTAGAGGTACATGCGCAGTTACTGACAAAAAGCAAGATGTATACCTCGGATTCTACAGAATACGGAAACCTACCGAATACCCATATATCTGTCATCACTTTAGGACATCCCGGAACACTTCCGAAGGTGAACAAGCGGGCGGTGGAGTATGCAGTAAAGATGGGGATAGCCTGTAATTCGGAAATTACACGAAGAAATATTTTCGCGCGCAAAAATTACTTTTATCCTGATTTGCCGAAAGGCTATCAAATCACCCAGGATAAGGATCCTATTTGTGTTGGAGGCGTAGTTCCGATTACTTTGCCGGACGGCACAGAAAAGGAAGTGGCCCTGACGCGTATCCATATGGAAGAAGATGCTGGAAAATCCATGCACTTAGCCGGCGAGGTAGACACTTTAGTCGATTTTAATCGTGCGGGAGTTCCCTTGATCGAAATTGTATCGGAGCCGGACATGCGTTCTTCAGAAGAGGCGTATGCGTATTTGGTCGAGATCAAAAAGCTGGTGCGTTACTTGGATATTTGTGATGGCAATATGGAAGAAGGCTCTCTGCGCTGTGATGCGAACATATCAGTGCGTAAGCGAGGGGAATCCGCCTACGGCAAAAAGGTAGAGGTGAAAAATATGAACTCTTTCCGGAATGTGGCGCGGGCGATCGAGCATGAGTTTGAGCGGCAGGTCTTGCTGGCGGAGGAGGGCGTGGAGATCGTGTCGGAAACCCGTACCTTCGATGCGACTACCGGAACCACGGCTAGTATGCGTACGAAAGAAGATTTAAATGATTACCGGTACTTTCCTGAGCCGGATTTAAGTCCGGTGGTAATTTCTGAGGAGTGGCTGCAGTCGGTGCGTGAGGCAATGCCTCCTTTGCCACGCTATCTTTTCCAGAAATTTATGCAGACGTACCAGCTGCCGGCTTACGACGCGGGAGTGTTAACCGAAAGTAAGGATATCGCGCTGTATTTTGAGGCGCTTTGTACCCACACCCGTGCCTATAAAGGCGCTTCTAATATGGTGATGGGACCTGTGAAGTCTTATCTGAATGAACTGACGTTATCGATAGCTGATTTTCCTATTCCTGTGGAGAGTTTGGCCAAATTAGTGGATTTAGTGGATCAGGGGAAGGTCAGTGCCTCAGTGGCGACGCAGCGGTTATTTCCGAAGATGTTAGAACGTCCGGAGGTGGATCCTTTGGCGCTAGCCCAGGAGTTAAATTTAATACAGGAAAGTGATACGGCCTCTATTTTACCTATCGTAGAAGAAGTGGTAGCGGCTTTTCCGGATAAGGTGGTAGCGTATAAAGGAGGTAAAAAAGGACTTCTCGGCATGTTTATGGGAGAGGTGATGAAGCGTTCTAAGGGCAAAGCAGACCCAAAAGTTGCTACCCAATTATTAACAGAACAATTAGAAAAATGAAAATCATGTATAGGATAGCTCGTTCCCTAATTCTATTAGCAGTTGTGGGATTTCTTGTTTCCAGCTGCGGGGAGCAAAAAGAAAAAGCGTTCGATGGAACGGTGATGCTAGTGGGTGTGGTGAAAGATGCTGATGCGGACTTTGTTTTGCTTTTGAATCAGTTTGAGGATGAGCGCGTCGTTTTTGTAGATACGATTCAGGTGGCTGCTGATGGCAAATTTGCTTACACTTTAAATTTAGCACATGCAGGCTTTTATCAGCTTACAGATGAAAACCAAGTTGAGCGCACTTTGGCTTTGTATAACGAGGATGTAGAGCTGCTCATCGATAGAGAAAATGATCCTGTGGTGACGGTTAAAGGGTCGAAGTATACGGATCAACTGGTTCAGATCGAGCAGTTGGTCGATGCTTTTCAGGAAGAGATTAATGGATTGAATACGGCTTACTACGATGCGATGTCCGCTCGGGATCAGGATAAGATTAGGGAAATTCAGGCGCAGGCGATAGAAATGGAGGCTGCACATGCTGATCAGGTGAAGGAGTTAATCAGAGGTTTTGACGGTAGCTTTGTGTCTTTAGCTGCTCTGGGGATGCTGAATATGCGAAATGAATTTACCTTCATGGATGATTTGGTTACTCAATTAGATGCTTCTTACAGTGGTCATCCGATGGTGAATCGTTTGAAGAATCAGCTGGAGGACATGCGTGTATTAGCTGTAGGACAGCCAGCCCCGGAAATAAGTTTGCCAAATCCAGATGGGGAGCTGGTCAACTTATCGGATTTAAGGGGTAATTATGTGTTAATTGACTTTTGGGCGGGGTGGTGTAGACCGTGTCGTGAAGAAAATCCGAATATCGTGCGTTTGTATCAACAGTACAATGAAAAGGGTTTCGAAGTTTTCGGAGTGAGCTTAGATAGAACGCGTGAGCAGTGGGTGAAAGCGATTGAGGATGATGGCTTAACTTGGACACAAGTCTCTGACTTAGCCTACTTTAACTCCGAGGCTGCTGCTACTTACCAGATTAATGCGATACCAGCTACGTACCTGCTGGATCCCGAAGGAAAAATTATAGCGAAGGATTTACGAGGGATGTCTTTAGAGAAGAAGCTTGCGGAGCTTTTTGATTAAATGGGAAAAGATGTTAAAAAGCGTTAATACTGCTTTTAAGTATCTGTTTTCTAAAAATAATTATGGTCATACCGTGTACAAGTGATGATTAAATTCGCTTACATTTGCGGCATAAATCATGTGTCAAAAACATTCTTCTCCTAGGGGAATTGTGGAATGGTAATTGCTACATGAGCAAAGATTTCTAGACTGGAAAACCAATTAATTTTAAGTTAAACATGAAACAAAAAACCACCTCTCGGGCCTACAATAGGCTGTTCACTTTAGCCTTATTTGCTTTTTTAGCGATGGGCGCTTGTAAGAGTAAGAAAAAGGTTGTCGAACAAGCTCCGCCTCCGCCTCCTGTGGAGAAAGTAGAAGAGGCACCAGTAGCTCCGCCTGCACCGTCTGCTGAGGAAGTGGCTGTAGAGAAGTTAGAGAACTTATTCCAGAGCGTAACGAACGCGAGTTCTGTTCCTGTGGCCAATCGCATGATCGATGATTCTATGTCAATGTTCAGTAATCAGAATACTCCTGTTCTTATCGTGATTCACGAGGAGCGCGGTATAAAGGATTATGATGAGCCGACGACGATCAATAAGTACTTACACTACTTAAAGGACACAAAAAAGAACCTAAACTTTGTAAGCGATGTACGCTTAGATGGTAACGGAAGAGTTTCTGAAATCGAATTAAGACGTAAATAAATTTAAGCATTAAAAAGATGAAAAAATACATCGCATCTATTGCATTCCTGTTTGCCTTGGGTATGTCCGCAGCATTTGCTCAGGATGACATTAGCCCGTCTAGAAAGCAAGCTATCGATTCTTTAGCTTTAGAAAAAGTTAGGGATTTAAGTAAATATATTTCGATCATCGGTAGTAAGGAAACTCAGTTTTCTGAAGCGAACCGTGTTATGGATCGTGCAGAAGAGTTGTTCGCTCCAGGCGCTGAAATGGGCGTTTCTTCTATCAACCGCAAAGAAATTGCTTACTATAAAGTGAGAAGATACTTTGAGCGCTTAATGGCACTTAACTACGACCGTGTGAACATTTCTTGGTATGACATTCACTACATTTCAGATTTAGAGCGTCAGCCTGATGGAAAGTATGTGGGTGTAGTTACTGTTTATCAGCGATTCGAAGGTACATCTTTGGAGAGCGGTCTAAACTATCGTGATACCACGAAAAAAGACATCACCATATACGTAGAGAAAAAATCAACACAAATCGCGGGTAGAACGATTGAGTTCTGGGACGTAATGTTAGGTGACATCCGTGTGACGGAGACATCAGCATGAGAAAATTAACGCTTTTATTCTTTATAATCGCGTTATCTACTATGGAATACGTGCAGGGCCAGGTGTTAAACAGCCCTGCACGCATCCAAGATGATGGTAGATTCGCGGCATCCACCAAGCAAGTCAACCAATTTTTTAGAAGATTTAACGGTGAAGAGTCTCCTGACACGGGCAATCGATTGAATCCCGGGGACGCGGACTATAGAGATCGTGCCTTAAGAAGTAAGTATCTTGGCATTTTGTTTGATGAGGACAATAAAGATTTAGACAGGGAACTCCGACGGTCTTTTTCCCAAGATGTTCTCTCCGAAAGTCTTCCCTACTATTTAAATTTTCATCGTGAAGGCTGGTTTGCAGAAGTAGAAGTTCAGGTCAACTTCAGGGGCAAACGAGAAACTTGTACGCTGTTTATGAAATTACAGGCTGAAGGCCTTGGATATGAATGGGTAATCGATAAAGTGAGTTTCAATGGGTTTAAAGGGATCTTTGATAAGCCTCAGGGTGAGAATAAGAGTTTCCTACACCCTTTAAGCCATGAGCTGGGTTTTATGAACCTGAGGAGGGCATTTGATGATACGCCAAAACCTGAGTCTTTTACGCCAACGGACTTTACCCCGGACTATTTAACCTTGTTTTTATACGAGCTTAAGCGGGGCAATATTAAATATGAAAGTGTTTTGGATGTAAAATTCCATTTCTTTCAAATTAATGGCTGGTATTTTGAGCTATCAAATTTTAATCGCCCAGGCTTTAACACAGGCTGGTTGATTAGTAACCTTGTGAAGTTAAATCCAGGGGACAAAGAAATTATTCAAAATTTCATCTATGATCAAAAGTAACAATTTACGCTGTTTACTTTTACTGCTTTTAACCACTATTATTTATCCGCCTGTTTTCGCCCAAGATATAGCAGGTTATTCAAAGCAAGAGGTAAAAGACCTTTCCAAAAAAGTAGAAGATCAGATTCTATTTTTGGAATACTTTCTTAATACGGTAGGAAGTAAGGATACCCCTGCTCGTGATAAGGACGTGATTATACGGGAAAGTTATTCTAAAATTTTCCGCGATGGAAAGGTGCAGGTAGAAGATGACCTGTTACTAGATCGTCAAGTCATCACGAATAAAGACATTACTTCTTATTTAAAGGATATAGAATTCTTTTTTAAAGATGCCAGCTTTAAGTTTAAAGTTCGAGAGGTGAAGCCTTTCGAGCGGGACAACGGTGAGCTCAGCTTCCTGGTTTCCTTAGACCGCACGCTAACTGCCGTGGGTTTAAATAAGGAGAAAATTTCTAATACCCGTCCACGGTTTGTAGAAATTAACGTGGACAAAAATAGCAATGAAATTAAAATTGCTAGCGTGTACACTACACGGCTCTCCAGAGATAAAGAGCTGGCAGAATGGTGGGCCGCACTCCCTTTTGAATGGGAGGTTTATTTCCGTGAAAAATTCGATCTCTATTCCGATTCGCTGAGCTCGGATCAATTGTACAAGATAGCGAACTTGGATTCACTTATCATTCGTGATAATCCTTTAATCACCTCTTTAGCACCTATATCAGTACTTAGGGAGCTGAAGTACATTGACATGAGCCGAACAGAAATCGAAGACCTTGGCCCCATCAGTAATGTTACCTACTTAGAATATCTGGACGTTTCTGGGGCTCAAGTACGCGATTTACAATTTTTAAAATATTCAGACCGGCTAAAGGCTTTGAATATTTCAGATACGCGCGTGGATGATATTTCGGAGCTGGGTAATTTGAAAAACTTAGAAGTACTACGTGCAGAGCGCACTCCTGTGGTATCATTCTCGGTATTGAACTCCTTTACAGCACTACGTAAATTGTATTTGCGCGAATCCGGGTTTAACAATTTTGAGCATATTCAAGAGCTCAAAAATTTAGAGATTTTAGATGCTGGTAAAAATTTCTTGATCAATTTTGATTTGATCGCCAATTTATCGGGCCTACAAGAATTGGATCTTAGAGAAACCAATTTGGTTGATTTAGATCCTTTACGTGACCTGAACAAGCTGCGCATCCTGATCTTAAATCAAACGGATGTGGCTTCTTTGGATCCTATTTCTGGTAAATCGAGCCTTCAGCGAGTCTATGCAGATAGAACACGCATTCCTGAACGGGAAGCAGATAGCTTTGTCCGGAAAAATCGACGAGTTTTGCTTATTCACAATGTTGAAAATTTGCAGAATTGGTGGGCTGAATTGCCTTCCTCTTGGAGAAGTGTGCTTGCTGAGCGCTACGAGGGCCTACACAGTGATATGCCCAGCGTGGAGCGTTTATCTAGCTTAGTAGGGATGGACTCGCTCAATCTATCCCAGTCATCGCTTTCCGTTTTAGGGCCTATTACACGCTTTAAAAAGCTGAATTACTTAGATATAAGTGGTACCCAAGTTGAGGATTTAAATCCTGTTGCACAATTGGGCACACTAACCCATCTGATAGCAAACGACACGGAGGTGCGCTCCATTCAAATGCTCATCAGCTTAGTTAACCTAGAACATTTAGAGTTAAACCGTACGGCTGTCCGAAACATCAATTTCTTATCTAGATTAGAAAAACTAAAGCGCATCGAAGCGGATGGGACAGAGGTACGAGCAGAGGAAACGCCCACCTTTTATCTAGAACGCCCTGATGTGGAGTTGATTTACCGTACGGAAGAGCTAACGGCATGGTATGAAAGCCTTAGTGCCGAGTGGAGAGGTTTACTCTTTCAAGGTGACGCAGTTCATGAATTACCCTCCAACACGCATTTGCATAAAATTACTGCGCAGCATAAGCTGCAAATCGAAAGAACGCGAGTGGAAGATTTAGCACCGCTTGAAGTCTTTAATAACTTACGTTCCTTGCATGTTTTTGATGCTCCCCTTTATGATTTAAGTCATTTGCAGCATTTCACGCTTTTGGAGGAATTACAACTTTCCCAGGTACCACTTCAAGATTTAAGTCCTCTTCTGAGCTTGAACCGATTGAAGGCATTGGATCTATCGAATACAGGAATCAGTGATCTTCGGGAGTTAACGGCTTTTCCACAGCTGGAAAAATTAAATATTTCCGGTACAAATGTGAAAAACCTTCGCGGCGTGGAAAGTTTACTTGAATTACAAGAAATTGATTTGGCGAACACCACGGTTCGGTCTATCAAACAATTGGAAAAGTTACCGGAGCTTACAAGTGTTATTTGTTTTAACACGAAAATCAACAGTCGCGTGATCGATAAGTTCAAGTCTGCTAATCCACAGATTACTGTACGCTTTTTCTAACTTTATTATGGCATTAAAAAAGGGACAGCATAATATGGCTGTCCCTTTTTATTATAAGTTCACAAAATAATCGATCCAAGCATCAGCCAAGTTGTTCTGCTTGTTGCTCTGATTTTATCAGTAGCTGCCGTAGGCTTTCGCGTAAAATTTGTCCCATGTTTTGGCATTTTAAGAAGCGAGGTTCTTTATAGTGTTTGCCCAACTCTTCGCGTAGTGAATGGATATTCGTCTGTGTACTGATCGTATCGGTTTCCATGGCTGTTAATATATCCTCGATTTCTATTTTCGAACTTTTCACCCTGTTCGCGATTAAGGCTCTTTCCTCCCGCTGATACTGCACCATGCTTTCAGGGGTCATATATTTCATTCCTAACTGAATAAGGGCATTATTCTGCTTAAAGTATTGAGGCAGATAAATGGATTTTTTTCCCTCGTAGGATTGCTGGTCAAAGTCAATCGCACGAATACGATAGTGTGTTTCTTCGAAATCGGGCGTAACATCCACCACAAAATTAGAGGAATGCATATCGCCTAAAAGTCGTACAAAGCAGCGCTCATTAAATTTAACAAACTCCTTAGCTAGTCGGATAGGGTTTAAGTTCGGGTCATGGATATGCTGGCGCATAAACTGCTCACCCGGGATTCCTGCGATATGCTCCTCGATGAGGGTATTTTCATGAACGAGGTAATTAATTCGATTAGGAGAAAGTAAGTGTTCTAGCTCTAAGCCATAAACGCGTGAAGCGTCAGCGTGCTTGACGTAATAATAGTCGAAGTTGTCGTTAATCCGGTTTACGATACGCACACGAAAAGGCTGCGTATTTCCATAAATACATAGGTCGATCCGATCTACATAGAGGTGGGACATGACGCTCATGTCCCCTTCGGCCTTTAGAAGCGCATATATTTTCTTCACATTATGGTGAATTTCTTCGCGATCGGATTCAGCGAAGAACACCGTTTCCCATAAGGTGTCGTTTCCCTTAAAGTCATACAAAGGAATAGAACCAGTGTACCGCAAGAGGTCACTGTAGTGTATCGGAAAGTTTACCTGGCGCCCGTATTTAATGAGATAGTTACGAAGCGGTTTTCCGATGGGATAGGTGATTTTTTTTTTGCTAATTAAGGCCATAGACGAAGTGCTACGCTTTACTATATTCTTTTTCTTCCTGTGTCATGTTGCGATCGAAAATAAAGGGTCCAAAAGGCAATAAAGAAGCTACTAGAGCAAAAAAGGTTTTCGAAAAGCTCCATTTCATGATGCGCGCAGCGGGGAATACCACATAAATATAGGCTACGAACAGGATACCATGGGCCCAGCCTACATATTTTACGGCTAAAGGCCAGTCCCAAACATATTTTAAAGGCATCGCGATGAAAAGAAGTAATAAAAAGGACATACCTTCTGCTATTCCTACTATTCGAAAGGTCTTCAAACGCTTACTTTTCTTGCTATCTACACTCATGAACTTATAAATTAAATTGCTCCTTTAAAACATTCCATAAAGAACGTTTAAGTGCTTTATCAAGTTCTAAATCGCGTAAATCATCTGCCCATATATAGTTTGCCAGGTCATTATGAGAACGCTTGTATTTAGCTTCAAAACCGCCTAAGAAGGGATGGTTGATCCCGAAACTAAGGATGAATTTGGGGTTTAATCTCTCCAAGCCTGCTTTGCTGCTAGCAGCCAAATTGGTTTCGTCTAAAATGGCTACATCTTTAAGACCTAGCTGACAAGCGGTGATTAAGTTTCGAAGCAGGAGATCCTCTGCATCCGATAGCCTACCGCCACGGTGAACGATCAGCACCTGCTGCTCATAGGCGCCCCTGTAAGCCGGCAGTAAAGCGTCTAATGGTCGCTCTTCCTGTTGCTCTTGCTGGGTAGAGTTATGAACCAGATCCGTTAAAGAGCGTGACGGAGCTAAAGGTGTGACAGACTGTCTCCGCTCAGAAATAGGAGACTGTACTGATTCTCTAGTCACCAAAGTCTGTTTATCTGAACTAAGCGCTGTGTTAGAGGTGCTGCGCTGAATCGTTTTGGGTGCAGTTATTTCTGCTACTGGTGGTTTTGCCCCATGGGCATACTTCGTCTGCAAAGCTTGCGCCTGAATCGCCTGTTCAAACTGCTTTACATCTGCTTGTGTTAAGAAAAGCATGTCTTGTGCATACAAGGTGGCATGGGCCTGAGGAGCTATAGATTCCATCTCCCTAAAATCTTTAAAATATGGGACAATAAAAAATAAAAAGGAGAGATTAACCCTCCTTTTCGTCTGTAAGATTAAAAATAGATTTTAATTCTACTGCATCTTTGGGATCCATCCGTTTGGCCAACACAAGACGCAGCTGCCTTCTTCGAAGAGCACCCTCGTAAAGCTCCACTTCCTCAGCTGTTTCAGGCGCTACCTCTGGTACCTCGATGGGGCGTCCATTTTGATCGACAGCCACGAATGTGAAAAAAGCACGATGCGTCATAATTTTCTTGTTCGCAGGGATATCCTCCGCCCAAACCTCGATAAATACCTCCATCGAGCTATTAAACGCACGCGTTACTTGTGCTTTAAGCGTAACTACGTTTCCTAAGGCGATCGGATGCTTAAAGGAAATGCTATCTGCCGATGCTGTTACGACGATCCGATTCGAATGCTTCTGTGCTGCAATCGCCGCTACGATATCCATCCAGTGCATCAACTTACCGCCCATTAGGTTATGGAGCGTATTGGTATCATTCGGCAAGACCATTTCAGTCATCACCACAGCACTGTCTTTAGCTTTCTTCTTCACTAACATACGTTTATTTTTAGCAAAAATACAAAATTTTTATCTAAATACACGGAGTATATTGGTCGGTTGACAAATATTATTTTAAGACAAGGCCCTAAATAGTGTCAGGATTTTTAGGTCAGGCATAGCCCTTCAGCATACGCTGAATGTATTTTCCGACGATATCGAATTCTAAATTTACCGTATCGCCCACGACCAGTTGATGAAAAACCGTATGTTCGTAGGTATAAGGAATGATCGCCACACGGAATGATCCGGGCCCACTATTAAAGCAGGTCAAGCTGGTTCCATTTATGGTAATACTTCCTTTTTCTACTGTAACATGTGCCGAACTGGCATCATAGCGAAAATCGTACAACCAGGAGCCATCCTGCTCCTGAATGCGTTCTACCGTTCCCGTTAAGTCCACATGTCCCTGCACGATATGGCCATCAAAGCGACCATTGGCCGGCATGCAGCGCTCTAAATTTACTTTGCGGCCTGGCCGCCAAGAAGCCAAATTCGTCTTTTCTAACGTTTCTTTAATGGCAGTCACCACGTGCGTGTTATCCAAGACCTGTACCACAGTGAGGCATACTCCATCATGGGCAAGAGACTGGTCGATTTTCAACTCTCGCCCTAAGGGTGAACTGATATGAAAATGAAGATTCGTACCCTCTGATTCGATGGCGGTAATCTCTCCAAGACATTCTATGATTCCGGTGAACATGCGATTTTTACTGTTTATATATGATGTGTTGTTTGCGAAATTAACCTGTTTTTAAGACTTTAGCAGGCTCATTTTTGTTTTTCATTCTTATGCCCACATTTACAGACAGCTATAAACATAAAGGCCTTCGACGCGCGCTTATTCGTTCCATTCGTGAGCGAGGCATCCGTGATGAGCGTGTCCTGCAGGTGATGGCAGAAATTCCGCGCCACCTCTTTTTAGACTCCGCCTTCGAGCTGCAAGCTTACGAGGACCGACCCTTTCCCATAGGGGAGGGGCAGACGATCTCTCAGCCCTATACAGTAGCTTTCCAGACGAGCCTGCTGGAAGTTGAGGCTTCCCATAAAGTACTTGAAATCGGTACAGGTTCTGGTTACCAGGCTACTGTGCTCCAGCTAATGGGGGCGGAAGTACATAGCATCGAGTACCAAGAAAAGCTGTACACACGCACAAGGCAGCTGCTCGCCCGCTTTGGGATTCATCCGTACCTTTACCAGGGAGATGGCTCTCAGGGCTTGCCGGAGGAGGCTCCCTTTGACCGGATTCTCGTAACAGCGGGAGCCCCTGTGGTGCCAGATGCACTGCTTCGCCAGCTAGCGATCGGTGGCATTTTAGTGATTCCCGTCGGTGACCGAGAGCGTCAGGAAATGCTTCGTCTGCGTCGCGTATCGGAACAGGAAATCGAGCAGGAGGCCTTTCCCTCTTTCTCTTTCGTCCCCCTGAAAGGTGTCTCCGGCTGGGAACGGTAGCGCCATCTCTCACATAGGACTCGGTGACAGCGTGGATTGTTTTGGCCTCTGGCCAAAATATCCTAGCAGGAGCCATACCAGCCCTGCAGCTAATACGCCCACGGCGCCACCCACCAGGATATCTCCCAGATAATGTACCCCCAGATAAACTCGGGTGTAGGAGAAAAAGGCTGCCCAGACCCAAAGCAAGCGCATCAGACCTTGTTTTTTGGCGAAGCCAAAGATAAAGAAAGCAGCGATCCCGAAGCTATTCGAGGCATGCGAGGAGGCAAAACCATAAATACCGCCACATTTACCGTAGTTATGCAGGGCTTCTGCCCACCGCTCATCGTGACAGGGGCGCAGCCGCTCGAAATAGGGTTTCATGAGCGAAGAAGTGCCTTGGTCAGCCAGTGTGATTACGAGGGCTAAGCCCACAAAGTAGACCCAAGACCCCAGTCCGTAACTGCGTATCAGGTAGAAACTGAGTAGGAGATAAAGCGGAATCCATGGCCAAGTCTGCGTGGCCCTAAACATCAGCGGGTCAAGGAGCTCGTGGTGATGCTGGTTCAACCACAAAGTTATCTGCTCGTCCCAAGCAATTATTCTTTCCATCCGTACCTTTTCGTTAGCCGGCCCAGTCGATGTCTTTTTTCAGTAGCGCCAGGGTCTCGGCTTCCTTTGAGCCGACCTCGACAGGATGCATATAGGCCCAGTTGGCTTCTGGTGGCATGCTCATCAGGATGCTCTCCGTACGCCCATTCGTGTCCAGGCCAAACTTAGTGCCAGCATCCCAGACCAGGTTGAACTCCACATAACGGCCTCTTCGGATTCCTTGCCAGGATTTTTCTTTTGGCCCGTAGGGCAAAAGACTGTTTTTTCGCATAAAGTGAGTGTACACCTTTGGGAAAAGGTAGCCGACCCCTTTTACGAAATCGAAGAGCTCGGCTTTTTTATCCGGCGCTTCTTCCTGCAGACGATCGAAGAAAATACCGCCTACACCACGTGTTTCTTGGCGATGCTTGAGGTAAAAGTAGTCGTCTGCCCAAGTTTTAAATTTGGGGTAATAGTTCGGGTCGTACTGGTCACAGTGCGCCTTTACTTGCTGATGGAAGTAGCGGGCATCCTCCCTGTCCACATAATGGGGAGTCAAGTCGATACCCCCACCGAACCAGTTGACGCCATTACTCATCTCGAAATAGCGGATGTTCATGTGAATGATCGGCACCATGGGGCTGTTCGGATGAATCACGATAGATACCCCGGTGGCAAAAAAATCTGCTTCCTTCAGCTGTAATTTGTTTAAAATCTTTTGCGGAGTGGGGCCGTGAACGGCTGAAAATGCCACCCCCCCTTTTTCGATGATTGTTCCCCCCGTCAGTGTGCGCGTGCGGCCGCCACCGCCCTCAGGTCGATCCCAAAGGTCCTCCTTAAAGCGCCCTGTGCCGTCGGCATTTTCGAGCTCGGCACAAATATGATCTTGGATGGCCTTAAAGTCGGCCACGATAGTTTCTTTCGTTAACATGTCAATCTTCCTGTTCTAAGGCTTCTAAAATAGTGGCCAGTTCATCGAAATCCTTTAATCCCGGGGCGATTTCTTGTCCGCCGCTAAGCGCTATACCCTTTACCTGAAGGACTGACAGTGTGTTTTCCAGCGTTTGCGCCTCTAAGTCGAAGGCTAAAAGCACGGGAACCTTGGCGGCAAGGCTTTGAATCGCCTCTCGCACCTCCGCCGTAGCTACTGTGAGGGTGTCACTTTCTAAAAGCAGCAAGATATCTAGCGCTTCGAATCCCTGCGCCTTCGTAGCCAGGGAAGCGATTTCTGCAGCACTTTCCACCTTTTGGGCAAAGATCAGCGAATAGCTGCTGCCCGCCAGCAGGGGCAGGTGATGCGCTTCCCGTACCTGAATATGTGTCACTTGTGGTAACGACTGTACTTTCGCTAATATGCTGTCGGGGTGGGACACAGAAAATTCCGCCACGAAGCCCACGCCGGAAACCCATCCGGCGATTTCCTGAAAAGTCTCCGGGAGCACATAGCCTTCCTGTCCTTCCTCCATACAAAAGCCCAAAAGATCTACATACATGCCTGAACAGTAGCGGGCATCGCTCAGGTTCGTCACTTGATTTATTTTCACGAAGGTTTTTAAGGCCATAGTTTGTCTCTGTTAGGGCGGCTAAATTAAGGAAAAGCGCTTAAAATCGCGAATGTATAAAAATATGCCTGAAATTTTCTATTTTAGTGCTCTATTTGGAAGCTGTGCACATGTTTATCGATCGCTTTTTTTTTGCGCGCGCAGGGGCGCTGTGTGTTTTGCTGCTCTTGCTGATAGCTGGAACAGGGGCAGGCCTCTTGCAGGCTCAAAATCGTTATGCCGTTTATTTTACAGATAAAGCGGGCAGTTCTTTTCGTCTGGACGCACCGGAGGATTTTTTAAGCCCTGAGGCCTTACAGCGCAAAGCCCATTACGGTATTTCCATCGATAGCCTAGACCTTCCCGTTTCTTCGCTTTATCTGGACAGTCTCAAGAGCTTGGGTACGCCTGTGCTCCTGTCGTCCCGCTGGTTGAACGCTGCCATGGTGCTAGTCGATAGCACGGCAGTAGAAGCCTTAGAGGCACTTTCCTTTATTCGCGAGGTCAGCCTTTTAGCTCCTGGGGGAGTACCCGCCTCAGGGCAGCGATTGCTTTGGCCGGAAGGCCAAAATGCACGGAAAACGGGTCTTCATGAGGCTGATCCTCTGTTAGCACCACTCCTAAATACGGATGCTCAGCTTGTCGCGATGCAAAATGGGCTACTTGGAATCCCTGTTATGCATGCGGAAGGTTTTCGCGGAGAGGGGATGCGTGTCGCGGTTTTTGATGCGGGTTTTCCTGGGGTGCTGGAATTACCCAACTTAGCCCATTTAGGCAGCTCTAGCCGATTAGTAGGTACGAGGGATTTTGTGGCAGGGGGACGGAAGGAGGTCTTTCATGGGCATCCGCATGGAACGCAGGTGCTTTCTCTCATCGCATCTGCGGATGAGGAGGGCCTGCTGGCAGGTGCGCCGGATGCCTCCTATGTACTTTGTATCACCGAAGATGTAAGTAGCGAATACCGAATAGAAGAATTCAACTGGCTGCTGGCAGCGGAATTTGCGGATAGTCTCGGGGTAGATGTGATCAATAGCTCCTTAGGCTACTGGGATTTCGATGATCCCCGGATGGATTACAGCATTTCCGATATGGATGGGCAGACAGCACTTGTAACGCGTGCGGCGGGGCTGGCGGCTAAAAAAGGGATCCTCGTGGTGACCAGCTCGGGGAATTATGGGGGGCGCGGGGCGCAAAGTATTACCGCTCCGGCGGATGCGATGGGGATTTTAAGCGTTGGTGCGCTAACCCGCAGCCAAGAACGTGCTTTCTTTAGTTCTTTTGGACCCACAGCGGATGGACGCATCAAGCCGGATGTAGTGGCCATAGGGGAGCGGACCGCGCTTACCCGTCCAGGGCTACAGGGCAGCATCGGCTTCGGGAATGGGACGAGTTTCAGTGCTCCCCAAGTGGCGGCTTTAGCCGTAGGCCTCTGGCAGGCTTATCCCGATTTTACTGTAATGGAACTGATTCAAAATCTGCAAGAAAGTGGACATCTAGTAGAGCGCGTGTCGAATGAGTTGGGCTTTGGCTTGCCTAACTTTGAGCGTGCTTACTTTGGGGTGATCACACATGTTCCAGTAAAGGAAGAGGTGGCCATTACCGTATATCCCAATCCTGTAGCGAGGGGTCAGCGTCTTTTCGTGCGCATGCCGACGGATGAAACATCTTTTCTGTGGCGCGTTTGGAATAGCCTGGGTCAAGAGGTACTATCGGGACAGGTGGAAAGACCAGTAGAGGAGGCTACCTTGCAATTTTCGGTCGATGCATTAGGCTCAGGGGTTTATGTGCTCGAGCTACAGGGAACTTCAAGAACCGTTCGTAAGAAATTCATCAAACAATAAGGGGTATAGACAGAATTTTCTTTTCTTTGCCTCAAAAATAATAGATATGGCTGTTCAGATCGCCCCTTCCGTACTTGCTTGTGATTTCGCTAATATTCAGCGTGAAATTGAAATGTTAAACCGTTCTGCATGCGATTACATCCATGTAGATATTATGGACGGGGTTTTTGTTCCGAATATTTCTTTCGGTCTACCCGTGACTGCGGCGATGCAGCAGCATGCGACCAAGCCATTAGATGTGCATTTAATGATCGTGAATCCGGATCAGTATGTGGCTGCATTTCGGGAGGCTGGAGCTGAAATTATCACGGTACATGCAGAAGCCTGCACGCACCTGCATCGCAGCATTCAGGGGATTAAACAGACAGGAGCGCAAGCGGGCGTAGCCCTTAATCCGCATACGCCGGTAGCACTATTAGAAGATATCATCGAGGATATAGATCTGGTTTGTATTATGTCGGTAAATCCTGGCTTTGGGGGCCAAAAGTTCATTCCCCGAACCTATAATAAAGTGCGGGCGCTTAAGGATTTAATCGTAAAAAGAGGGAGTCAAGCGAAAATCGAGATCGATGGGGGGGTGCAGAGCGGAAATGCAGCAGCCTTAATCGAGGCCGGTGCTGATATTTTAGTTGCAGGTAGCTTTGTGTTCCAGTCAGAGAACCCGATCGCCACGATCGCTAAGTTGAAAGCAATCGGCTAGGAGAGTAGTAATTTATTGATAAAATCAATTTCTTGTTGGAAAAAAGTTTTATTTCTATTTAATTAGTATTCTTAACTACCAAGATTAAATATAAAACCATGAAAAAGTTATTCTTATTTGCGTTTCTCCTCGTGGGAATGCTAGGTATGAACGCGCAAGCACAAGAGGCTGCTGACGAAAATGAAATCACAGAAGAGGAGATGACTAAATTTGCTTCGATGGAAGCCGCAGTATCAGTTTATTTAGCGGAGAAGCAAGCGACTTTAGAGGAGATGATCAAGTCGGATGAGGTACTAGGTGGTGCTGCGCGTTATAATGAATTAAAGAGAGCTTGGGGAAATGAAGAAAAGTTAGCTGAAATCGAAGCTACGGAAGAGGAAAAAAATGCTTTTCAGGCGATACAGGATTACATCGATTCCTTAGGGAAAGACGTGGTAGAGTATAAGAAAGAACTCATCATGGACAATGATGTCTTAGGTGCTGCTACTTACAATAAGGTAAAAAAGGCGATGGACAGCGATCCTGCGGTAAAAGAGCAGATCGATAACTTAATAGCTGAAATTAAAGAAGGAAGCTCTTCTGAAGATCAGACGGTGGAAGAAGCTACATCGGGTGATAACCTGTAAAATAATGCTTCTTGTTTGATAAGTTTAGAGGGCTTCCTAAAATGGGGAAGCCCTTTTTTTCGTTACTTTGTAAAAATGTTAGCTATGCGCCAGCCCTCACGAGTTTCTTTCCCACTTATAGTTATTACGGGCTTTTGCCTCTTTTTTTTGGGAACTACTGCACGAGTACATGCGCAGGGAGAAGATATCTTTGGCATAGAGCGTAAATTAAAACCGAGTCGAAAGGCAAAGAGCAATTTAGGCAATGGTGCACGAAACTTTATAGAGGCCTTAAGTATAGAATTTTCCGCAGGGGGAGCACAGTACCAGCTTTCCAACCAATTTCATTTACAGAACCCCAGTCAGTTCCCGGTCATTCTGGACCGGTTTGCACCTTTCCAACCTAGTTTTACGAGTCCGAATCCGGAGACAGATGTCCTTCCCAATACTTTACGAACCTTCTTGCCAGACACCACATTGGGGACGGTTCCTTTTCGGGGTCGGGGTAGGGCGATCCCTATCAATGCGGGGCTACGTGTAGAGCTTTTTAATATGCTGATTTTAGGTGTAGGCTATGGGAGAAATGTGGGCCAAATCGGTGCTTTATCGAGCTCGCCTGTTTTTTTGAGTGAAGCGCTCTCCGAGGACTTAGGGGTCGATCCGGGCTTGTTGATTCACGACCCCCATCAGTTTGTGTTCGAGCAGGAGGAATTTGTGATGGACAAAATTTACGGTACCGTCGGGCTTGTTTTGTGGGATGCAAACCGCCGAGCCTCCTTTATTAACCGTCGCTTCCGAAAGTACGATGGCAATAACTACATGATGCAGAGTACGCGGAATCAACTACTGCGGCAGTGGTATCCCTTTAAAGTGGTAACAGAAGCGGAGATCGGGACGATCACCTTCCGACAGCCGCTTGATAGCCGCTTCGTTGTGCAAGAAACTAATTTTTTTGCGCTTCATTTACGCTTTGAGTATCTGCTAGGGGAGTATTTTAGACTTTTTATAAAGGGGGGGGCAGAGTTCTCTAACTTGGAGTTTGAAGCCAGAAGAGTCCCTTTTTTACCAGAAGAAAATTTGTCTCCTGGACTGGTGGGCTCGGATCCATTGGTGGATTCGCAGGAATTTCGCCAGCGCTTCCTAACGGCCCAAATTGGCTTGGCGATCAACTTACCCGGCTCTAAACGTTGTAAGGTTCCTGGTTGTGGGGTGAAGATGAGGCATTTACATGATGGCGTAGAGTACAGGGGAAGTTCGATCTTTAACTTGCAAAACCGCCGTATCGGGCAGCACTTTTAGGGATATGCATCCTGAAGGTCTATGTGTGGCTTTACGTCTTTTAAAAGCCTAATCTTTTTATTAACTTGCAAGCTTATTGAGAAAATGAAATATGGCTCAAGGAGAAAACGAAAACATTATTCCTATTAACATTGAGGATGAAATGCGTGGAGCCTACATCGATTATTCGATGTCGGTTATCGTATCACGCGCCCTTCCTGATGTTCGCGACGGATTAAAGCCGGTTCACAGAAGAATTTTATTTGGAATGCAAGAACTTGGCGTCTTGCATAACCGTCCGTATAAAAAGTCTGCCAGAATCGTGGGAGAAGTTCTCGGAAAGTATCACCCGCATGGTGACTCTGCCGTTTACGAAACCATGGTACGGATGGCACAGCCTTGGTCTTTGCGTTATCCACTCGTGGACGGTCAGGGAAACTTCGGCTCCATCGATGGGGATAACGCTGCTGCTATGCGTTACACGGAAGCGCGTCTAAAGCGTATCGCGGAGGAGCTTTTAGTGGATATCAATAAAGAGACTGTAGATTTTCAGTTTAACTTCGACGACTCTTTAAAAGAGCCTGTCGTGCTGCCGGCTAAAATCCCGGCTCTTTTATTAAACGGTGCATCCGGTATCGCTGTGGGGATGGCTACGAACATGGCGCCTCATAATTTAGCGGAAGTCGTCGATGGGATTACGGCTTACATTGATAATCCGGAAATCAGCATTGCCGACTTGATGCAGTATGTGCTGGCGCCAGATTTCCCAACAGGAGGCATCATTTATGGCTATACAGGCGTAAAAAATGCGTTCGAGACAGGACGCGGTAGAGTGGTCGTGCGCGGAAAGGCCGAGGTGGAAACCAAAGCGAATGGCCGTGAGATGATCATCATCACGGAGATTCCGTACTTGGTAAACAAGGCCAGCATGATCGAAAAGACAGCTGCACTTATCAATGAGAAAAAAATTGATGGTATTTCTGCTATTCGAGATGAATCTGATAGGCAGGGAATGCGGATCGTGTATGAGCTAAAAAAAGATGCGGTCGCGAGTGTAGTATTAAACAATCTTTACAAGCAGACACAGTTACAGACCTCATTTTCTGTTAATAATGTTGCTTTAGTAAAAGGCCGTCCGCAGACATTAAATTTAAAGGATCTCATCAAGCATTATGTGCAACACCGGCATGAGGTCATCTTTAGAAGGACGACGTATGAATTGCGCGAAGCGGAAAAAAGAGCACATATCTTACTGGGGTATCTCATCGCTTTAGATCACTTAGACGAAGTGATTACGCTTATACGTAGTTCTCGGGATCCGGAAACAGCCAGAAATGGCTTGATCGAGCGCTTCGAACTTAGTGAGATTCAGGCTAGAGCCATCCTCGACATGCGTTTGCAGCGCTTAACGGGTATGGAGCGAGAGAAAATCCAAGCCGAATACGATGAGATCATGAAATTGATCGAAGAACTGAAAGATATTCTTGCACATGAAGAGCGGCGTATGCAGCTCATAAAAGATGAACTGCAAGAAATGAAAGAACGCTATGCAGACGAGCGTCGTACCGTGATCGAGCATAACGCGGAAGACTTCAGCTATGAGGACATGATCCCGAATGAGGAGGTAGTCATCACCGTTTCTCATCAGGGTTATGTCAAACGAACTGCGCTAACCGAGTACCGAACACAAAGTAGAGGAGGAGTGGGCTCCAAAGGAGTCAGCACCAAAGAAGATGACTGGACCGAATACATTTTCTCGGCATCCACGCATAATTATCTTTTAATTTTTACAGACCTGGGTAAATTGTTTTGGCTGAAAGCCTATGCGATCCCAGAGGGTTCCAAGACAGCTAAGGGAAGACCGATCCAAAATCTTATTAATATTAGTTCGGATGACAAAATTCGCTCCATCATTCAGGTGGCGAACCTAGAAGATGAGGATTATGTGAAAAACAACTTCTTGATCATGGTGACGAAAGAAGGGGTTATTAAGAAAACTTCTTTAGAGCTCTACGCACGACCCAGAACCAATGGCATCATTGCCTTAAATATTCGGGAAGGGGATCAGCTAATCCGGGTAGAAAAAACAAATGGTGATTCACATGTTATTATCGCGGCCAAATCGGGGAGAGCGATTCATTTTCACGAGTCTACCGTTCGCCCTATGGGACGTACAGCCACGGGTGTAAAAGCGATCAGTTTACAGGATGAACAGGACGAGGTAATTGGCATGGTATGTGCAGAAAGAGAAGAAGCGACGCTTTTAGTTGTTTCGGAAAAAGGTTACGGTAAACGCACTTTACTAGACGCTTATAGGATTACAAATCGAGGCGGTAAAGGAGTTAAGGCAATGAGCGTAACGGAAAAAACAGGTAATCTCGTAGCGATCAAAGAAGTGGTGGACACAGATGATTTAATGATTATTAATAAATCAGGGATTACGATTCGCACCCCAGTCTCTGACCTTCGCGTGATGGGTAGGGCGACGCAGGGTGTTCGCCTGATCAAGCTAAGTGAAACCGATGAGATTAGCTCGGTGGAAAAAATCACACGTGAAGACGTCGTAGAAGTAGACGAGAATAGGGTACTAGGTGAAGATGCGAACCAATCGCTTCCGCATAATCCTGAATCTACTGGTTCAGAGGCAGCAGATAGCGATCCAGAAGGAGATAAACCCCAAGCATAAAAAGACTAAACTATAAAAACCAAATCAATTCAAACTCAAATGAAAAAGTTACTCTTATCCCTTGCCATTGTCGTGCTCTCCACAGCGGCATTTGCGCAAAAAAAGGTAGTTCGCTCTGCCAATAAGAATTTCAAGAAAGACAACCTAGAGGTGGCTCTTCAGGAAATTCAAGAGGCAGCTGCGCATGAAGATACCAAAGATGATCCAGGAACATATCTCCTGAAGGCTCAAATCTTAACCAAGATGTTTGACCAGTACGAGGAGTACGATATGCAAAGTGTGGAGAAAGGTCGCAATGCATTTAATGCTTTTATGGAAACCATGAAAATGGTGGACATGGATCAGAATAGTAAAATCGGTAAAGATGTTTACAAGGAAGAAATTCCTGGCATGCCCGACAACTTGCGTCCATATTCACTGGTTTCTGTTAAGCTAGGCGCTTTCCAGCGTGCTATCGATACGTATGAAGAAGATGATTTCGAAATGGCGTATGAATACTTCGCATTAGCAGCAGATATTGAGCCAACGGATACGACGTTGAACTTTAACGCTGGCTTCTTAGCAAATGATTTAGGTAAGCCGGAAGAAGCGAAGAAATTCTTCAATCGTCTCTTAGAGGTGGATGACTACGATAAATTAAATGCGTATTATTTCCTTATCCAGATGGCTGTTAATGATAACGATACAGAAGGCGCTTACGATGTCGTTTCAAAGGCGAGGACAATTTATCCAGAAGACAAAACGCTGACAGAATTTGAGATTCAGTTGTTACTTCAAATGGATAAACTCGATGAGGCGGTGAAATCAGTAGAAGCAGCGCTCGTAGAAGATCCTGACAATGTGAATATTCGCCTGCGTTATGGCTACTTAAAAGAGCAGTCGGGAGATATCGACGGTGCTTTAGAGCAGTACAAAAAAACAGTAGAGTCGCAGCCTGATTTTTTTGAGGGCAACTTCTACACAGGTGCACTGTACCTTGACAAAGCGCGTCAGATTCTTTCTGAGATCAACGATCTTTCGGATGATGAGTGGGAAAAGCGTGCTCCTGAAATGACAGAGCAAGCAGAAAACTTATATAAAGAAGCAGTACCTTACTTTGAGCGTGCTGTCGCACAAAAAGAAGATAACACAGAAATCTTAGAAATTCTGTATAACATTCACTCGCGTCTAAAAAATGATGCGGAAGCTGAAAAGTATAACAAGCGCTTGGTAGAATTACTTGGACCTGACTGGTTAGAAGGTTAAGTGCTGCTGTAAAAGGATAAAAAGGGAGACTTCGGTCTCCTTTTTTTGTGCTTGCTTTTTGATGAGTGGCGCAACCTTTCCCTCAAAGAGCGGTTAAATTTGGCATGGATTTATGCTTAGACAGCCCACAAACTGCTTTCGATCGCCGATAAACTTACGCTATGAACCTCACTCGACTACCTATAGTAGTACTCTTTTTGTTACTTTGCGGGCACCCTGTAGCCCTTTTGGCGCAAGCCAGCTATCAGCCTGCCACCCTTCTGTATCATGACCTGGAAAGAGTGAAAGAAACGAAACGTGTCCTCTATGTCGCTGCACATCCTGATGATGAAAATACACGCTTGATCGCTTTCCTAGCCAACGAGGAGAAGGCCGATATCCATTACCTGTCGCTTACACGCGGGGATGGGGGTCAAAACCTGATCGGTAAGGAGCTCGGCATCGGCTTAGGCTATATCCGTACCCATGAACTCTTAAAAGCCCGCGCCACAGATGGGGGAGAGCAGCTCTTTTCTCGCGCCCTGGACTTTGGCTTTAGTAAAAACCCAGATGAAACTTTTCAAAATTGGGACAAAGAAACTCTTCTCGGAGATGTCGTTTTCCTTATCCGAAAATACCAGCCCGATATTATCATAAATCGCTTTAACACCACGCCCGGTATAACACATGGCCATCATACTGCTTCCGCCATTCTTGCCATAGAGGCCTTTCGCCTGGCAGCCGACCCGCAAGCCTATCCGGAACAGTTGGAACAGGTGGAGCCTTGGCAGGCAAAGCGTGTGTTTTGGAATGCTTACAACTGGGGAGGACAGTATGAACCGAAAGAAGAGATTCCTTACCACCGCTACGAGGTAGGTATGCAGAACCCGCTCCTAGGTGCAACTTATTCCCAAATAGCGGCAGACAGTCGGACCATGCATAAATCCCAAGGCTTCGGAGCCACCCCTCAGAAAGGCGCTGCTGCGGATTTTTTGGAATTTATACAAGGAGAGTCTTTTGATCAGGACCCCTTCGATGGGGTGTCAAGCCGATGGGAACTTTTGCCGAACGGCAAAACCATCGCAGAGGGGTTACAGCAGGCACTTGACAACTTTGATTTCCGCAGCCCCAGCCAAAATGTTCCGGCGCTGGTGGAGCTGTACCGAGAAATGTCGGCTGCTTATGCGCAAGTACCCGCCTTCTGGCTACAGGAAAAGCGTCAGCGCTTGCAATCCATAATCGAGCGCTCTCTGCATTTTCAAGCAGAATTTTTAGCCAAAAAAGAGATCGGCTATGCCGGGGAAAGCTTGACAGTGAACCTGGAGGTGAATCAACATGGCACTTTTCCGTTTCA
The DNA here is from genome assembly GCF_054166705.1 of Nitritalea sp. Classification (NCBI taxonomy): domain Bacteria; kingdom Pseudomonadati; phylum Bacteroidota; class Cytophagia; order Cytophagales; family Cyclobacteriaceae; genus Nitritalea; species Nitritalea sp. Next base: position 81,406 of record NZ_JBSZCV010000006.1, on the reverse strand, counting down.
GCTCGAGCGCTTCGAGGGAAAAGGGTTTCAGGAAAACCTCAACCGGAATCTGAAACCGAATCAAGCGATTAACCAAGAAGTTCAGCTACAACTAGCCAAAGACCATCCGATTTCGCAGCCCTTCTGGCTTGCAAATCCCATAGAAGATAATTTATTTACACTGAAAGATCCTTTGGCCGTAGGCCCGCCTGTGAACCCGCCGGCAGTATCCGGCACCCTGCAGTATACCCTACTCGGACAGCGCTTCGAGAAGGAGATAGGCCTTTATTTCCGGTATAACGATCAGGTCGACGGAGAGGTGCAGCAGCCCTTCACCGTAATCCCCGACGTGCTGCTCAGCATGAACCAAAACCTGGTTTTTACGCAGAAATCCGCTACGCCGGAGATTCGCGTGACAGTGAGTTTCCGCTCCGAGATCCGGGAAGGGGAAATTCAAGTGGAAGGCGTGGATGCGAGCCACTACCGTGTCCGCTTGATCGCAGAAGATAAACGGCGCCAGACACGTACCTATACGGTACGCTTCGAGCAGCGTCAGGCTCAACCTGTGGTGGAAGCGCTTGTCTACTACCAGACCCGCTCTGGAGAGCGATTTGCCCAAAATATGCAGCGCATCAGCTATCCACACATCCCAAATTTGACCTATTTCCAGCCCACCCGGATAAAAATCTTACATGATGACTTTCAGATCAGCCAGCAGCGAATCGGATATATCGCAGGTGCCGGGGATGATGTGGCGGAGGTATTGAGCATGGTGGGCTATCAGGTGGAGCTGCTGGACTTGGAAAAGTTGGACCAGGAAGCGCTCCAGAAGTACGGCAGTATCGTGACGGGTATCCGCAGCCTGAATGTGAACCAAAGCCTGGCCGATCACATGGAGAAACTGCTTGCCTATGTGGAAGCAGGAGGGAATTTGGTGCTTCAGTACAATACCCTTTCGCCGCTGCTTACGCGTGAATTTGGGCCCTACCCCTTACAGATTTCCCGTGCGCGCGTGACGGTGGAAGGCTCGCCGGTGCGTTTTGATGCGGAGCATCCGCTGCTAACAGGTCCTAATCCGATCCGGGAGGAAGATTTCTCCGGCTGGGTACAGGAACGTGGCCTTTACTTTCTGGGCGAGTGGGATGAACGGTATGCCGCACCACTGGTCTTCGCCGATCCGGGAGAAGAGGAGACGAGAGGGGCCCTGGTGACGGCGCCTTACGGCAAAGGCCACTACACCTACAGCGGTATTTCGTGGTTCCGCCAGCTGCCCGCGGGGGTTCCCGGCGCGCTGAAATTGTTCATCAATAGCCTGGAAGTTCATGGAAGATAAGGTCAACTGGAAGGGCTGGTATTTCGCCTTAGTGCTTACACTGCTGGTGCTAATTGGTCTATTTTATTGGATGTCAGCCCACTACGCATGAGTCAGTTAGATTGGATAGTACTTTTCGGGACCCTAGCACTCATCGTAGGCTATGGGGTTTATAAAACGTATGGACCTAAGGACATGGACAGCTACCTTCGGGGGCGTTCGGACATGAACTGGTGGACCATCGGCCTTTCGATTATGGCCACGCAGGCCTCGGCGATTACCTTCTTGAGTACACCCGGGCAGGCCTATGAAGACGGTATGCGCTTCCTGCAGTTTTATTTTGGACTGCCCATCGCGATGATCATACTTTCGGTAACCTTCGTGCCGATGTATTACCGCTTAAAAGTGTACACGGCCTACGAGTTTTTAGAAAGTCGCTTCGACTTGAAAACGCGAACACTAGCCGCCAGTCTCTTTCTGATCCAGCGTGGCCTGGCCGCCGGCATCACCATCTACGCACCGGCCATCATTCTCTCCACCCTGCTGGGCTGGAACCTTACCTTTACCAATATTTTTATCGGCATTCTCGTCATTATTTATACCGTTTCCGGAGGAACCAAAGCGGTAAGTATCACGCAGAAGCAACAGATGATGGTGATGATGGGCGGCATGATCCTGGCAGGAATCCTCGTCGTCCGCATGCTGCCTGTCAGCTTTCAGGAGGCGCTCCACGTGGCCGGAAAAATGGAGCGTTTGAATTTGATCAACTTGGAATTTGACCTGGCCGATCGCTATAACATTTGGTCCGGCATGACGGCAGCCCTCTTTTTGTTTTTGTCCTATTTTGGGACGGACCAGTCTCAGGTGCAGCGTTACCTGGGCGGCAGCTCCCTTACCCAAAGCCGCATGGGCTTGATCATGAATGGCTTGTTAAAAGTCCCCATGCAGTTTATCATCCTCTTTATCGGCGTGATGGTCTTTGTATTTTATCAGTATTTTCAGCCGCCGCTGCTCTTTAATGAAGTACAGCGCAGTGAGGTGCTAAACTCTGAGCTTAGCGAGGCTTTCTTAGCATTGGAGGCCGATCACGAGGCGCTCTTCGCGCAAAAGCAGGTGGAGCTCGGAGCACTTTTGCGCGCTGTGGAAGCTGGAGAGGAAAGTGCTATTCGCTCCCACCAAGCGGAAATTCAAGCCCTACACCAGCAGGAAAATTCCCTTCGTCAGGAGGGTAAGGCCATCGTCTTACAGATGCGCCCGAGTGCAGAGACACGTGACACAGATTACATCTTTATGCGTTTTGTGATGGACTATTTGCCGAAAGGCATCGTCGGCCTACTCTTCGCCGTCATCTTCAGCGCCGCCATGTCGAGCACCGCTTCCGAGCTTAATGCGCTGGGCTCTACCAGCACGGTAGACATTTATCGGCGCTCCCTAGTGACAAAAAAAGAAGATGCCCACTACCTGGCGGCTTCCAAGTGGCTTACAGCGATTTGGGGGGGCTTTGCCATCCTTTTTGCTACCTACGCCAGCCTCTTCGAAAACTTGATCCAGGCAGTAAATTTATTGGGATCGCTCTTTTATGGAACTATCTTGGGTATTTTTATTGTAGCCTTTTATGTGAAGGTCGTGCAGCGCCATGCCGTGTTCTTGGCAGCCATTCTTTCACAGGTGCTCATCTTATCTTTACACTTCGTGAATGGGGGTGAAGTAGCGGGGATACCCGTCAACATCGGTTTTCTGTGGTATAATGTTATCGGCTGTCTGGCGGTGGTGCTTTTTGGTTTATGTTTACAATTTATCCTTCCGTCGTCTCAGGCTGCGGGGGGCAAGAAAAATCTCGAATAGCTGATGGATAGTTTATTACGACCACTTGCAGGTGAATACCCTGCTTATTATACGCCCTATGTAGCACGTGTGCAGCATAAGGACCTTTTTAAACTACTTCTCGCGCAGGTAGATGAGCTGCGTATGTACTATGAAGAAGCCGGGGAAGAAAAAGCCCTAACAGCCTATGCGCCCGGAAAATGGACCCCGAAAGAGCTGTTAGGCCACCTGATCGATACAGAGAGAGTCATGCTGTATCGGGCTATGGCGATCGCTCGAGGCGATCAAACGGCGCTGCCTGGATTTGACGAAAATGCCTATGTGGCTGCCGCGGACTTTAACGAGGTGCCGCTCGTCAGCCTGCTGGAAGAGTTCGAAATGCTGCGGTACCATGTACTTTCCTTCTTTAAAAATCTGCGCATCCAGCATTTTGAGCGCCAAGGGCAGGCTAATGGCGGCATGGTCAGCGTCCGAGCCATTTTTCACATGATCCCCGGCCATATCGCGCATCACATGGAAATTCTTAAAGAAAGGTACTAATCCTTTCTTCTTTTTTTAGTATATTTGCCGAATTTTATCCGACATAAAAGACGAAATATGAAAAGAACACGAGCACATGAATCCCGTGCAGCCATCGAACGCCTCTACATCACCATGCGTCACCTCTTTATGCGCGGCTCCTACAAGCCTATGGGTGTTTCGGGTGAATCCCTAGTGAGCAGCCTCCTGATGCTTAGCCCAGAAATTTATGGCTTAGTGACCGATGAGGAGAAAGTGGAGCTGGATGGTCTTCTCTACGTGATGGAGCGCCTTCCCCGCGGAATCGAAGAGTGTCGCTATGTACGTCTCATCAGCCGTGAAGGATATGAAAATGCCCATTTTCCTAACCTTGTTCCTGCTAAGCGGCGACGCAACTGTTACCGCGTAGATGAGGAGCAGATGTATGTGGAAATGACACGGGGAAAGTCAGATATCTATGATATCCTGACTCACCTGACCTTTTTGTACATCGAATCTGAAAAAATTCGCACGAACTCTACCGATCATAAGGGCCGTATCAGCCTGAACTGGAGCATGCTCGAGCGGCTCGTCGAAAAAGAGCAAAATGGGGAAGACTTCGACAAAGAAGCAGCTTGCAGTTACCTCAGTCATATCACTGGTCGTACCTTCGAGGAAACGCACGATGCGGTCCTGAAATTCGAGCAGTCAGCGAATAGCAACAGTCTATTCCACATCATTTACCACCTGGGAAAACTAGCCATCGATGAGCGCAACCAGCAGTTGGACAGGGAAATTTCGTTCAGCGCCACCTTACGCGAGCGCGTCGGTCATCACGTCTACGGAGAACTCTGGGCCACACGCATCAAACAAGTGCTGTACGACAATGGCCTTATTGAGCGCCCCTTACATGTTATTTCGGCCAACTTGCACAGCGTCGTAAATACCATTTATGGTTTTCAACTCCTCGGCCTGAAAGACTTCGAAGGCGTGGAAAAAGTGGCGATGGATATTTCCATGAAGGCCAAAGGAAATAAGGCTAAAGAAATTTTACATTATGCCCAGAAAAATGGGTTTATCGACTTACCAGACCTTTCCGGAACGAACATCGGGGTGCAACTTATCGACACGGCCAAGATGAGCCATACGCATCTACTTCCAGGCGTCGTGCTTCCTGAAAATGAGGCGGAGCGGCCTGTCATCTTCGTCATGGATTATGCCTTCGGCGAACAAGCCTATGAATGCTTCGACGAGCTGCTGAAGCCCTTCGAAGTAAATGGAAAAAGCATACCCCTTCACGTAGCATCCGCCTCTATCATGGGTAAAGCGGGTATCTTAGAAGGAAATAAAGGTGATTTGATGATTCCGAACGCTCACGTCTTCGAAGGTACAGCGGATAACTATCCTTTCGAAAATGTGCTAAAAGCCGAAGACTTTAAAGGCTACGGCCTCGGTGTCTACGAAGGCCCGATGATCACAGTGCTGGGTACCTCGCTCCAAAATAAAGATGTTCTCCGCTACTTCATGGAGTCTTCCTGGAAAGCAGCTGGTTTGGAAATGGAAGGCGCACATTACCAAAAAGCCATCCAGTCGGCGAGCAAGATCCGTCACAGCATTTCTGATACTATCCAAGTGCTCTACGCCTACTATGCCTCAGATAATCCGCTGGAGACCGGGTCCACACTAGCCTCTGGTGCCTTAGGTATGGAAGGGGTGCGCCCGACCTATTTGATTACCTATAAAATTCTAGAGAAGATTTTCGCCTAAGCTTCTTCTCCTGCTTTGGCCCACGGGCCAAAATCCACCGCATAAGCCCCTAAAATGCTCTTCAATGCTTTTGGGGGCTTTTTTTCTGGGATACCTCTGCCTTTCTGCTCCCACCCGCTAAGGCATTTTTCGTATGCGCTCAAAAGCTTATATCCCAAACTATGCAATAGGATTTTCAAAATTGCTAAAAATGCTTGAATAAACGATAATAAGCCGATTTTAGGTACTTCAGATTTTTACCAAAATGGTTAACCTTCCCGCAGAATATTCCGACAAGCCAGTGACTCCTTTCGGGGCATGTGTTTTATAAAAAGATCCATAGATCAGACCAAGATTAAGGAACATTTAGGCACTCTTGATTTACCTGTCTCCGGTTCGAACCGTGGATATGACCTGAGCGATATTGTTTTTTCATTTTGGCTTAGTATCTGGACCGGGGCGAGCTGCCATATCCTCTGTGACTGGCTTAGGTATGACAAAGTTCTACGGGCGATGTTTGGCTGGGAACAGATGCCGTTCCAGAGTACCTATAGCAGGTTTTTCGGGAAATTTTCCCAGGAAAAGAATACAGAAGTCTTTCTCGTTCTTCAAAACTGGTTTTTTGATCAGATCAGTGTTGACAATATTACCGTCGATTTTGACAGCACTGTGATAACCCGTCGTGCTTAGGGTATTAGCCAGTGTAAAATTGGCAATTCGGGGAGAGTTTATGAAAAAATCCTGAGGTATATTTTAAAATCAAACTAATTCTTGTATTTTAGTTGGATGATGCAAGTATTTTGTTATGAAGGGTTTTGATTTTGTTTCCGAACGGTTCCCTAATTTTAATCTCTTACCTTGGATGGATGTCATAGAGGTAAAAAAAGGACAAGTTTTGCTTGCCCAGGGTCAAACTATGGGGGCTATATATTTTGTGGTTTCAGGTCTTTTGAGAGAATTTCATGCTGATGGCGAAGATGAAATTACCAACTCATTTATATTTGAGGGTAGTTATTACCTTACAGCTTTTTATTTTGGAGGTCATATCAGGTCTTCATTTACCGTAGAGGCATTGGAAGACTGTAATATTGTGAGCTTTTCAATGGATTTTTTTCAAAAAGCAGATATAGAGCCCCGGTTATTGTTAGATGTATTTAAAGAAATCTCCACGCTTAAGTATAAGCACAACCTCCAATGGAAATTGATCAATGGGAAAAAGTCATTTCTTGAAAAGTGGGAATATTTTAAAGGATCCAACCCAGGATTGTGGATTAGAATTCCGCAAAAACACCTGGCTACTTACTTCAAGGTTACTCCACAGTACATTTCACAGTTAAAGGCGAGGAGAAAGCTTTGATTTATTCAACTAGTTTAAGTTGGTTTTTAAACTTGTTTAACTAATTTTTTGAGGAGGGGGGGGGGTAAATTTGTGATGTCCCCGGGAGCAAGTTTAAATTATGTTCCACATTTAGATTAAATCAAAAATGAAAAAAGGTATCCTGTTATTCTTTTGTATCGGAGTCTTTTTGACGTCCTATTCAAATCTTTCTTTTAAATGAAATACAAGTTTATTCGATTATTACTTCTTTTTTTGGTCTCCTGTACGCAAACTTCGCGTGATCAGGAAATCATTTCCGATCTATCAAGCCAAATGATCAATTTATCAAACTTTGAGGTATTGGAGATTCAGTATATACCGTTTATAGGAAGTATAGATCAGTGGAATATTGGAGAGAAAGGTTTTACTTTTCTGGTTGGTTCTACTCTATATCACTATCCCCAATCAGACACTGAGCCTTTTGTTCTTGATTCTGATACATATTTGGAATTAAGCGGTTGTACTCCTAGGAATTTTTCAATCTCAGGGAATAGAATTTTTATTCTTTGCGACGGTAAAGGAATAGTACATGAATTTAACCTACAAGAGGGATCTTATGTAGCATCGATGGATTTGGGGGTGGATGCCTCTAGGATAGAAGTTCTTCAAGACCGGATTTATCTTTACCAGACTCCAAATACACTCAATCAGGACCCTGCTCTAAATTACCAAATTTTCACATTTCCTCTTTCCAATCAAGATGAGCGAAAAAAGTATTTTCCCTATTCAGCTTCCACCACCAATTCTTACCAATTTAATATTCTGGTTAATCAAGCGTTTGCTAATACAGGCAATGAATTGATTTTTAGCCGGATGCTGAATGATACTTTGGTCAAGTTTGACAATGCTGGTAACCTAATAGGAGCAGAAAGATTACATGTTTTGTCAGAAGAAATTGACGCTCAGGTTGAAGTTGAGGTGGATGAAGAAAAGCTTTATTTTCCGTTATACCTATCACAATCTCCTGAGTGGCGTTTTTTTTCTTTGATAAAAAATTATTCTCTTCAAACCCTTGTCCATCATTTACCTACTGGTAAAAAGATTTTAGTAGATAAGGTAAGGCTTTCCGATGATATCCAACTGCCATTTTTGGCTCAAGTATATCAAGATCATGTTTATCTATTGTTTACAGATGAAGCGTTTATTGAATTGAATAAAAACAAATCTTATCCCGAACCATTCCAAAAGCTAAAATCTTATGAAATTCCTTTTCTTTTCATTCGTTTCCCTCTGTCTGAACTGCCTTATTAACTCTTCACATGCCCAAGTATTACCAGCAAAAAAAGTTTTAGTGGCTACAGGGCAAGTTAAGGGAGGTACTTTTGAATTGCATCGCTATGAGGGCGACGGCGAGGAGAATCTCAGTTCCTCCTCAGGCTTAGGTTATGTTGTTGCAGGAGGCTCTTTAGAAGAGATCTTTTCAAAACTCTGGCCGGACTATGAGTTTAAAGTTTCCCGGAAATTTGATAAAAATTCTTACACGCTACGAGTGAACTTTGCCAATGCCTTGGATAAATCGATTTTAGATCAAATCTGGAATGAATTGAATAAAATGAAAGAATTTACTGCCACCCAATCTTCTGTAAACCAATCCGGTAATTGTATTCAAGTGGATTCTAGTCAAAAGCTGGAAAAGCATGCTTTTAGCCCAAAAAATGGAGTATTGAAAATAGATGAATCCATCCGCTCCCAAATTCATTTAGATGGGTACAGTCTGGTCGATTTGGCAAATAAACTAACTCAGTACAGGCAGTTGGGGAGGTTTTATTACGATGAGGGAAAAAACCGAGGGGCTTACTCATTCAGGCTTGACGGAAGGTCGATGGCAACCCTTCGTGAAAGTTTAGCAGAATATGGTATTGATTTTAAATCATGTACAAAAACTATTGTTTCATATGAATTGAAATGATATTTTTTGTTCTTTTAATAATGGTTCAAGCCCGAATCATTAAGTGATAGCGTGTATGACTGGCCCTTTTTATGATCCAAATCAGTTCTTAGCCTGCTGAAACCAAGCTTTTTCCCCCGATACAAGCCTTACTTTTGAGCTTGTATGAATTCCAATCACCATTTTACTGCATTTATGGCTACACTTTCTGTTTCTCCACACAGCTTTCATATTCCCGTCATGGGCCTCGGCTTTACCCTCGAAACCCCCTTAAAAGTGGCGCACCTGGGCATCGACTCAGTCATGTCCATTATGGACGATGGCCTGCTCGAATCCCTTCGGCGCGTTTGGCAGGAAAAGTATGGCAGCCCTTACACCGAAATTTCCGAAGTGGCAACAGATTCCCGCGCCAAAAGGATTACTGCCTACTTGGACACCTTGCAAGACCTGGTGCAGGAAAAGGTGGCCCGCCTGCGGACAAATGGACAGCACTTTTCCCGCGAGCTGGAGCAGTATATGGACTTGCTTCCCGACCGGTCTTCCTTGAAGGCGGAGTTTTTGGCCCTGCGGGCCAAAGGGAAAGCCATCTCTCAGCAGCAGTGGCAGCGCTGGACCGCCCAGCTTCCTGTCGGCAGCTTGGATGTCAATATCATGACTAAGGTAGATAAACCTAATTTCGATAAAGCCGGAAATCCACTAGGCCGTGAGTATAGCGATGCCATGGCCGCACTCAGAGGCTTTGCACAGTCCCAGCTGCGGAGTGCAGTGGTATTTTCGGCAGGGCTAAACCCCGGGCTGTATAGCTACTGCGCTCAGTTTCCGGATTTTCTACCCGATGCGTATGGGCAACTGAAAAAACGTATCATCCTTAAAGTCAGCGACTACCGGTCTGCCCTGATCCAAGGGCGCTTCTTGGCAAAAAAAGGGCTGTGGGTAGATGAATTTCGAGTAGAGTCGGGGCTCAACTGTGGGGGACATGCCTTCGCAACTCCCGGATATCTTTTGGGCCCCATACTGGCTGAGTTCAAAGAAAAAAGAGCAGAGCTGGCTCACACCTTGCGCAGCACATGCGAAGTGGCCTGGGAACAGCTCGGACTGCCCGCCTTAGGTCAAGAGTACCGACTGAAACTCACGGCTCAGGGCGGTGTGGGTACCGCCGCAGAACATGCTTGGCTCTTAAAAACCTATGCGCTGGACCGTATCGGCTGGGGCTCGCCTTTTCTGCTGGTGCCGGAAGCCACTCAGGTAGATGCAGCCACGCGTCAGGCGCTTACGCAGGCCAAGCCCAGCGATTTTTACCTTTCCCATGCGTCCCCACTTGGTGTGCCGTTCAATAATTTTCGTAAGAGCTCCGGCGAGCAGCAACGCATAGCGCGGATCGAAAAAAACCGCCCAGGCTCTCCCTGCTATAAAAAGTTTTTATCCTTCGATACCAGCTACACCGAAAAGGCCATTTGTACCGCCTCCCGCCAGTATCAGCGGCTTAAGCTCCAAGCATTAGAGGCTACCAGCAAGCAGGCTTTGCCGCCATGTGGTGAAAAGCAAGATGTACTGGCGAAAGACTGCCTCTGTGAGGGGCTAGGTGCATCAGCCCTTTTGGAACATGGCGTGACTCCTCCGCGCGGGCTAAGTGCCGTATCCATCTGTCCAGGACCGAATACTACGTACTTTCGTTCCATCTACACCTTATCCGAACTGGTCGGACATATTTATGGGCGAAACGATGTAGTAAAAGGAGTCAAAAGACCCCACCTTTTCGTGAAAGAGCTCTCCCTATATGTGGACTACTGGAAGAAGGAACTAGCCAAGTCTCTACGCCATACACCTGAAAAGATTCCGGCCAGTGCCGAGACCTTCCGCCAAAACTTGTTGGAAGGAATCCACTATTACAAAGCGCTTTTGACCGAAGGTCAAATGGCCCTGACTTCGGAGGATCGGGCCGCTTTACGTACTTTAGAAAGTCAGCTTCAAAGTTCCAGGTATGCGCTAAAAGCGGAAATGAGGGTCCTGCGAGGTGAAAATACTAGAGTAATATCATAAAAATCATAGAAAATGGGGGGAATAAGGTTGTTTCCAAATCAAAGTACCGATAATTTCGTTCTGTAAACAAACAGCCTTTACCCCACATGATTTCTGTTCAAGAAGCCAAAACACATCTACGTACCTTTTTAGCCGATAAGCGAAGCATCATACAGCTGCCGATAGCCGAAGCGCATGGGCATCGTATCGCCTCCGAGCTGCATGCCCCGATCGCCGTGCCCATGTTTGATAATGCGGCGATGGATGGCTATGCGCTCCGCTTGGCGGAATTTCAGGCCGGTCCACTTCGGGTGCAGGGCGAAATTCCGGCGGGGATCGACCATGTTCCTGCCTTAGCCCCAGGAACTGCAGCCCGCATTTTTACGGGGGCGCCGATTCCGAAAGGTGCCGATACAGTTGTCATGCAGGAGTGGGTAGCCCTTCGGGACGGTCATATAACTCCTGGAGAGCAGCCGCCGAAGCCCTTATTTACAGGTCAGCATATTCGGCTCGCCGGTAGTCAAACTGCAATAGGAGATCAGGTGGCCAGTCCGGGGATGCCCCTACATGCTGCCATGGTGGGCTTTTTAGCGGGCATGGGCTTCGCTGAAATCCCTGTCTATAAAAAGCCAAGTATCCAACTGATGCAGTCAGGGGAAGAGCTCATCACACCCGGAAAACTCTTGAACTTTGGTCAAATATACGAGAGCAATTCCTACACCATTCAGACCGCTTTGCGCGAAGCGCATTTTACGGTAAGCGCCCGTCCGACCTTACCGGATCACTACGAAACGATACGGGACAGCATCGCCGAGGGGCTGGCCACGCATGAGGTACTCCTGATTATGGGAGGCATTTCCGTGGGCGATCATGACCATGTCTACCGCGCCCTACAGGAAAACGGTGTAGAAACTTTGTTTTACAAGGTCAAGCAGCGCCCCGGGAAGCCCTTCTATGCCGGCACGAAAGGAAGCAAGCTGGTCTTTGCTCTGCCAGGCAATCCGGCTTCTACACTCACCTGTTTTTATACCTATGTGTTGCCAGCACTCCAGCTCCTAAGTGGACAGCGGGAAGACTTTCCTGAGGGTATTTTGCTCCCCAGTAGCGATGTTTTCGACAAGAAAGTGCCGCTCACGCTACTCTTAAAAGGAATTTACACCCCCGCAGGGGTCCGCATTTTAGGGGGGCAAGAGTCCTACAAGATGGATGCTTTCGCGCAGGCAAACTGCATCGTGGAAGTGCCCGAGACACAAGAAAAAGTAGAAAAAGGGGGCTCCGTGCGTGTTTATCCTTTTCGGTCCGAACCTTTTAACTGAATTCAGACATGGTCATTCATTTCTATGGGCAGCTGGCCGAGCTAGTCGGTCAGGAAACACTTACGCTAAGCCCAGATCAGGCTGCAGATACCGCAGCGCTGCTGTCGCATTTGTATGCCACCTACCCGCTTTTACAGGCGAAAACCTTTAAATTAGCCATTAATGAGACCTTGGTACAGGACACCCAGCCCCTCCGAAATGGGGATCGTGTGGCGCTTTTACCACCCTTTTCAGGAGGATAAATATGGAAGATAACCGCTACAGCAGACAGCAGTTGGTCCCAGGTTTTGGGCCGGAGGCCCAAAAGAAACTAAGCCAAGCGCGTGTTCTGGTCGTAGGAGCAGGCGGTCTAGGGCTACCCGTACTTTTGGCATTAGCCGGCGCAGGAGTAGGCACCCTCGGGGTCTGCGATTTCGATACCGTTTCACTGAGCAATTTACATCGCCAAACGGTGTTTAAAACGGCTGAAGTGGGCCAGCCCAAAGCCGAACTCGCAGCGGCCTATTTGCGGGCGCTAAACCCTGAACTCCACATTCGGGTACATGCCAGCGGAATTCAGCCAGACGCGCACCTAAAGGACCTGCTGTCGGACTATGATGTGATCGTGGATGGCAGCGATAATTTCGAGACGAGATATCTGGTGAATGACAGCTGCGCTCTACTCGGATTGCCCTTAGTTTTTGGGGCTATTTTCCGAGATAGTGGCCATGCAGTGTTACTGCACCATCCAGATGCAGCAGGCTATGCAGCGAATTATCGCGACCTATTTCCAGCTCTCCCAGCTCCAGGTGAGGTGCCGAACTGCGCCGAGGCAGGTGTTCTCGGGGTCTTACCGGGAATAATCGGAAATATGATGGCCGCAGAGACGCTCTCTTTCATCGTGGGAAAGGAGCTGTACCTGCACAATACCCTCTGCCTGTTTTCTTTAAAAGGGTACCGCATGCAGTCCATTCGTCTAGTAGCAGATCCGAAAGGGCGTGCAGCAGCCCCTGCCAATTGGGAAGCTCTTTTGGCACAGTCATACGCCGTACCCTGTGGCCTACAGGAAGAAGAAATCCCTTGGGAAACAGCGCTGCGGCAGGCCAAAACCCAGCAGACCATCCTTTTGGATGTACGGGAGGAGGCGGAGCAACCGAAATTAGAAATCAATCCCAATCGACTCCTGGAGCTCCCTTTAAGTCGATTCGAACAGGAGGCGACGCAGGTATTCGGCAAAGCTAAAGTCCCACGCCAGGTGGCCGTCTTTTGTCAGTCCGGCATACGGAGTAAGCGGGCTGTAGCTACTTTGAAAACGCAGTTTCCGGAGCATCAATTTATTGGAATCGCAGGAGGAATAAACGCTTGGATAAAACACAATAACGATGGCCAGTAGTTTAGAATTTCAGTCGGGACCTATCCCCGCCAATCGGGTAGCTCATTTAGTGGCTGCTTATGAAGATCAAAATGGAATCGGTGCGCATGCGCTCTTCTTAGGACGTATCCGTGGTGATGTCAAAGCAGCAGGAAAGGTGCGTGCAATTCAGTTTAGCGCCTATAAGGAAATGGCGTATAAGGAGTTCGAGTTCATAGTGAAAGATATAGCCGCACGCTATGCCATTCAGGATATGACTGTCATACATAGTGAAGGGGAAGTGGCTGTGGGGCAGCTGTGCATGGTGATTTTCGTCGCAGGAGCCCGTCGGGATGCCACGCTTTCAGCAGAACGAGAGCTGGTGGAGCGGGTCAAGTTCGATCTCCCTATTTGGGGGAAGGAATTACTTGAAGATGGGGGAGATGTATGGAAAGTAAATACTTAAAACGTACGAGAGAACAATGATCAAAATTGGTGTTATTACCTCTTCAGACCGCGCGGCGGCCAAAATTTATGAGGACATTTCGGGCAAGGGAATCTTGACGGTATTGGATGAGTATTTAGCAAGTCCGTATGAGGCCGTCTACCGTGTCGTTCCCGATGAGCAGGACCTTTTGGAAGCCACGATGAAAGCCTTAGCGGATGAAGAGAGCTGCTGTCTTATCATCACCACGGGAGGGACGGGGCCTGCTAAACGCGATGTCACACCCGAAGCTACAGAGGCGGTATGCGAGAAAATGCTTCCTGGTTTTGGGGAGTTGATGCGAGCTGTCAGCCTAAAGTCTGTTCCTACAGCGATTCTATCCCGACAGACAGCGGGAATTAGAGGCAATAGCTTGATACTCAATCTTCCAGGAAAGCCAGCGGCTATTCGCGAGTGCTTAGAGGCTGTTTTTCCCGCTATACCTTACTGTATCGATCTCATCGAAGGCCCTTATTTGGAGGGAAACCCGGAAGCTATTCAGGTTTTCCGCCCAAAGAAGAAATAAGGCCGGCAGCAGGGAAGGAGCCGAACAGACGACTGTTTATGGCACCCATCGCTACTCTTCCTGTGATTCGAAATCCATCGATGCAGAGTTAATGCAGTAGCGAATTCCCCCGCGGTCAGCAGGCCCGTCCGGGAAGCGATGTCCCAGGTGCCCCCCACAGTTGGCACATAGAATTTCCTCCCGAATCATAAAATGGCTGTAGTCCATCTCCACACGGATTGCCTCCGGGCGTACGGGTGCAGTGAAGGAAGGCCAGCCGCAACCGCTATCGTATTTGGCGGCAGAATGGAAAATCTCCTGGCCACAGCCCTTACACTGGTAGATGCCCGTTTCCTTATTCAGGTAATAGGTGCCGGTAAAAGGCCTTTCCGTGCCCTTCTCCCGTAAAATATGATAGCTCTTGTCGTCAAGCAGCTGCTTCCACTCTTCCTCTGACTTTTGATGCGGATAGGTATGGGGAACACGGTTCTTTTTCATAATTCAGGCGTTAAGACATTGGGTCTAGTTTACGGTTGTAAAACCAATTTTGAACGGGATTGGTTTTGAATCCGTTCCCGGTTCATGTCCATCGGACGGTATTTTCCTTCCGTGAACAGCTTCACCTGATCCGCATAGTGTGGGCTAAAACGATTCCCACTTTGGCCGGTAGGCAAAACGGAAAGCGCTGCATCGACATCTCCAAAATCCAACAGGATGCGCATGGCAGGACCGGAGCGTACCGAGAATGCACCTGTGCCATTTAAATCAAAAGCCAGCTTATTCACCGTCTCCTCATTGGCGGGCACCACTGGTGCAGGCACATTAAATAGCTTATCCAGGGGTGCTACAGCCCCCAGTGGATGGGGGTGTTCCAGCGTTACCGCGCGCGACCAGGTCCAAGTCTCTACCTTTCCATAACGAGCCAAAAGAACCTCCTGCGCTTTTTCCAGGCCTCGTCGGATAATTTGCTCAGAAGTCTGCGTGCCTGTCTCATCCACCCGGTTCCACCAAGCATGCGAAGGATCAAGCAGCAGCTTTCCCACGCTGCGGATATGGAGAAACGTTTTCAAATAGCCTTCAAAAAAATCAGCGCCCAACTCGTCTTCCATCATTTCCTGTAGCGTGTAGTACAGCCAGGTGTAGTACAGAAGTGGAGCGCTGCTGCCTAGGTCATGGTCTCCATCCCAAGCAGCTAAGTCCGTTAAAGCAGGTGCTATATCTTTAAAATCTTCCGATGAAATAGCCTCTAATAGGGCCGCTGCATAGCTAGGAAATTGCTTGTTTTTTACATCTAAATGGATCGCCTGCATCCCGGATAGGGTCCATTTTTCTTGTGTCTCGAGTAACTCCGCGATACGAGCCCAGCGGTCGCCGGGATAGTAATAGCCCGGGTAGAGGAGGCCGTTGGCCAAAGTATCCGGCTGATTATTAGCCGAAATCACGTAGCCTGAGGGTGGGTTAATGCTTTGTGGGTTTTGAGAAAACGGAAGCATGCGCTGCTCCGCTTGTTCTGGCTTACTGCCATCGCGAAAAATTTTCGCATCCACCCCCTCCGGGCGCTCATAAAGTTGAGCGGCAGCCCACCAGGCGATATTGCCAGCAGCATCTCCGTACATGATGTTCAAGCCAGGGGCATGGATGAGGGCCGCAGCCGCAGCTACCTCTTCTGGATTTTCGGCATGGTTTAATCGGTAAAGCGCCTCTAGTGCACGGGTTTCTTGTTTCGTATAGATCCACCACGTACTCACAGGCTGCTCGGTTACGGCCTGTAATTCAGGCAAAACTTCTTGCATAAGAGGCCCATGCCGGCTCTCAAACACCTGAAAGGAAACCGAATCGGCATCTTTGACCGCTAGGGTCACCTCACGCACTTTCAGTGGCTCCCAAGCCTCTCCAAAACGTACTTCCAGCTCATTTTCTGGATTAACTGTCTCCACGAAAAAATCCTGATCATCGTTTTCAAACATCGTAAGGCCGAAGGCATGCGTTCGGCTATGCCCTACCAGACCGAAAGGAACACCGGCTAGATGATTGCCATAAAACTGTAGCTCGGGCGTCTCCAAATGCGCCTCGTACCAGACCGAAGGCTGTGCAAAGCCGATATGTGTGTCATTCGCGAAGAGCACTTGTCCTGAGGCACTTCGCTCCCCAGAAAGCACCCAGGCATTACTGCCCATCAGAAGGGGGACGGGGAGCTTTTCAAGAAGCTTCGCCAGTGCTGCCTGCGGAACACGTGGATCAGCACGCTGCATCCAGCGTCCCTCGTAATGGTTGGGAATCCGGCTGTGCTCGGGCCCGGTATGTACGTGAAGGGCGCTGAGGTAGTCTGGGCCCAAACGCTCGGCGATATAGGTGACCAAGGGATCTGTTTTCATCGCCATCGCGAACGTAAAGGACATGTAACCGATAATGCCATGCATATCCTCTAACGTATAAGGACGAGGGTCTTGACCGAGCAGTCGGTATTCAAGTGGCCACTTTTCCTCCCGGATAAAGGCATTTACGCCTTCGATGTAAGCGGTCACAGCATCCTGTACAGGTGTAGGCGCATTTTTTCGAAAGGCTTCCGCACTCTCCCGTGCATGGGCAGGAATACCTAGTGTATGAAAAAAGCGATCAATTTCCACCAAATCCTCACCGAGTAGTTCCGCAAGGGTTCCCGTGCCCACGCGCCGCATCATTTCCAGTTGAAAAAGCCGATCCTGCGCATGCACCCATCCGAAAGCTTGGTAGGCGTCACTCAGGTTTTCTGCATACAGATGCGGAATACCATAAGCGTCGTAGTGTATGGCTACGGGAGCTTGTAAACTGCTGAGTCGAAGAGAGCCCGAGTAGGCAGGGAGATGGCTTTGGCGTAGCCAAAAAAAGCCGATAAGTAGGACCAGCAACAGGCTTAGGGGAACAATCCAAAGGAGCTTTTTCATACGAGCAGTTAGTGGGTGTAGGGGATAGGTGGGCTTAGCGGAGGCCCTGGCCTGCGGGACTTTCTTCGATGGCTTCCAGGAGGATCGCACAGGCTTCGGCGATTTCTTCCTCGCTGATAGTCAGTGGGGGAGCGATACGCATGGCATCGTCACAGAAAAGAAACCAGTCTGTAATGACGCCTTTGGCAATGGCTAAGTCGATGATGGGCTTCAGGACTTCGAAGCTCTCAAATTGGACGGCCATCAGCAGGCCTTTATTGCGAATACCTTTGATCAGCGGATGCTTCAGCAGCTCGTGAAAACGCCGTGCTTTGCGGTGCACCGCATCCACTAAGCCCCCGTCACGAATCAAGCGCAGGGTGGCTAAGGAGGCAGCCGCACTGACAGGGTGTCCGCCGAATGTGGTGATATGGCCTAAGATCGGGTTGTTCGCAAAGACCTTCATCTTCTCTTTCGAGCTAATAAAAGCGGCGATGGGCATACCCCCTCCCATGCCTTTCGCGCAGACGAGAATGTCCGGCACGATACCGAAATCCTCAAAGGCCCAAAAACTCCCCGTGCGTCCAAATCCGGCTTGAATTTCATCTAAGATCAGCAGCGTGCCCGTCTCGTCACAGCGGCGGCGTAAGGCCTGAAAGTAATTGGTGCAAGCTACGCGGATGCCGGCCTCTCCCTGCACCGTTTCGATGATGACCGCAGCGGTATCGGTGGTGATCCGCTCGAGATGAGAATAGGCCCCGTATACGATATGCCGCACACCGGGTAGAAGAGGACGGTAGGCACGTTTAAACCGTTCATTTCCACCCACCGAAAGTGCACCCTGAGAGGAGCCATGATAGGCATCCACGCAGGAAATCAACTCCCGCCGATTCGTGTAACGCTTGGCCAGTTTGAGGGCTCCTTCCACTGCCTCACTTCCCGAATTCATCAGATATACATTGTCGAGCGGTGCAGGCAGGGTCTCTACTAGCGCTTGAGCAAGTAAGGTCTGGGGGCTTTGGACGTACTCGCCGTACACCATCGTGTGTAGATACTTGTCCAGCTGCCCCTGAATGGCCTCCAGCACCTTTGGATGACGATGGCCTACATTTGAGACACCGATCCCAGAAATCAGATCGAGGTAACGCTTACCATCAGGCCCATACAGGTACACTCCCTCGGCTCGCTCGATATCGATAAGCAAAGGAAAGTCTGTGGTTTGGGCCATATAGGAAAGGAATAACTGGCGATGCTGCATGATACATTAGGCGTTTTGGGTATGAAAACGATAGAAAATACCTAGCGGAAGTTTTTTCTTGAACTCATCCTGAAGAAATAGCTCTCCATAGCTGAACTCCCTTTGGTCGGGCTTGATCTGCTGGACTAAATTCGCCGCGATCAGCGCACTGAAGCTGAGCGAATACATGTTGAGCAAAAAGAAATGATGCTCCGGCTCGAGTAAACTTATCGCCGTCTTCAGCAGCTCATTCACCTGTTCTTCTAGCACCCACTTTTCACCGTCTGGACCGCGCCCATAAGCGGGAGGATCTAAAATGATCCCGTGGTAGGTATTGCCCCTGCGCTGCTCCCGCTTGATGAATTTCATGGCATCGTCTACGATCCAACGGATATCTTGTAGTCCACTTGATTCCATATTATGCCTGCTCCAGGTCACTACCTGTTTCACGGCATCCAAGTGGGTCACCTCTGCGCCAGCCGCTTTGGCCGCTAGGCTGGCCGCTCCTGTGTAGGCGAACAAATTCAGCACCCGCGGATTTTCCACAGGCATGGCCTTAACCTGCCGGTAGATGTAGTCCCAGTTGACCGCCTGCTCTGGAAACAAGCCGATATGTTTAAAAGAAGTCGTGGCGAGGTTGAGCTTCAGCTGGAGTCCCTCCGGATTTTGGTAGGGAATCTGCCAGTTATGAGCCAGCTTATGCTTAAACTCCCACTGTCCTTTCTCGGGGTTGTGCTTTTCTTTTCGGAAGGAAGCGTCTGCTAGTCGGCTCCATTCTGCTTCCGAAAGGCTTTTATCCCAGATGGCTTGTGGTTCCGGTCTGCGCATGATGCGATCTCCGAATCGTTCTAATTTCTCGAATCCACCGCAGTCGATCAGGGCATAGGCATCCCAATTTTCCGGGTGGAGCAGTTGTATGTCGTGCTTCATAAAGGCAAAATATCCGTGCAAAGAAAGCGCTTTTTGTGGGCATACGCAATTCAGCCCGTGGCCACTTCTTCTGCCTAGCGTGCCAGCCAGGGCTGCAGGAGCTCCATACTTGCTTCCCAAAGCCGCTCGCGGGCCTTTTGGCTACGGGCTAGCGAAGAACAAGAGGCTGCCTTTTCTTTTTTAAAGTAAGCACCGTTATAGGCGGATGGAATTTTTTCCTTTGCCAGCTTCACTGTCGTTTTCGCACCTTGCTCAGCCGTAATCATGAAGGGTCCCGCCAACTTCCAAAAGAATTTAAAAATCCCCTTCGTGTCGGCTGCAAAATTCGTCTTCACCACTCCCGGATGCAGTGAGAAGGCCTGTAGCCCCTGCTCGCCGTAGTGATCCACAAGCGATTTGGCCATTAGGATGTTAAAGAGCTTCACGTTTGCATAGGCTTGAAACCCCTTGTAACTTCTCTGGGCATAGCTCAGATCTTCCCATCGAGGAGAGGCTCCTTTATGTGCTTCGGATGCTACCTGGATGACTTTTTTCAGTTGGCTGCGGAGCAGCAAAGGGAGCAGCTTAAGCGTCAGCAGCATATGTCCCATGTGATTTACACTTAACGACTGCTCGAAACCATCCGCTGTCATGGTTTTTTCATCGAAAATGCCACCTGCATTATTCACCAAGACATCTAAATGCGGTAGCTTTTCTGCGAGCGCTTCTGCGGCGGCGAGCACACTGTCCATACGCATCAGGTCGCAAGCGACAAAGTCTAATTTCTGCTGTTCTGCCAGCGTAAAACTACCGATTAGCTGCTGTGCTTTTTTTTCATCACGCGCTAAAAGTACGATGCGCTGAAAGTGGGGCAGGAGGGCCCTAACGGTCTCCTTTCCAATGCCCGAGGTAGGGCCCGTAATGGCTAAAGTTTTCATGCTTTTTTTCTTTTACAAACGTTTCGATTGGGTACTTTGTTCTAAGTTTTCAGTTTCCATAGACCTTGTTTGCGCGGCTGTTCGCCGCAAAAAGAACGGGAATTTTGCATTTATTTTCGTATGTTTGAATTTAATTAAATAGTAGATAATTGAGAAAGTCTGCACTTCCTTGCTGTAGGAGTGTGTAAATCAAAAGCTTATACACCCTTTTTTCTAGAAGTCGGGTAAGAGTCACGCATGCAAAAGAAATTTATCGATATCGAGCAGGTTTTAAAGGAAAAAAACCCTTCCCTGCATCGCTGGTTGCCGGGATTTGTACTTTCCTACATCAAGCACATCGTGCACGAGGATGAGATAAATGCTGTTATGGGGAAAACAGGTCATTTACAGGGCTTGGAGTTCACGGATGCACTGATAGAGGAGTTCGGAGTGACGGTTAATTTAGAAGGAGCGGACAATATTCCACTGGATCGCCCGGTGATTTTCGCCGCGAACCACCCACTAGGGGGGATGGATGGCATTGCCTTTATGCATGCACTGGGTAAGTATCGCTCAGACATTCGTTTTTTAGTAAACGATATCCTTACCCATATTAAAAATTTCGAGCCGCTGTTTATTCCTGTCAACAAACACGGTGCTAATAGTCGTGCTGTGAGTAAGCTGATTAGCGACACCTATGCAGGCCCGCATGCCGTGCTCATTTTTCCTGCAGGGCTGGTTTCGCGGAAGCAAAAAGGAGGCATCCAGGATCTAGAATGGAAAAAAAGTTTTATTAGTTATGCGAAACGGTATAAAAAAGATGTGGTTCCCGTTTATATAGCAGGTAGAAATTCTTCTTTTTTTTATAATTTAGCGAAAATTAGAAAGTTAATTGGCATACAGACGAATATAGAAATGTTTTATTTGGCTGATGAGCTGTTTTCACAAAGAGGAAAGACCGTTACCATACATATCGGTAAACCGATCGCTTACAGCTACTTCGATAAGCAGAAGACCGAAATGGAGTGGGCAGCAGATGTGAAGCGAAGGGTTTACGAAATGGTTTAAAGAAATAGTTATGCAAGAGATTATAGCGCCCATTGATCGAGCTATTTTAAAGAAAGAATTAAGTCCGGAGCGGTTTTTACGCTACACCAATAATGGCAATAACCATATCTACCTCGTAGATCATCATAATGCACCCGAGACGGTGCGTGAAATCGGGCGATTACGCGAGCTTACTTTTCGTGGAGCGGGAGGAGGAACAGGCCTTGCGTTGGATTTAGATGAAAACGACACCTGTGCGGATTGTTATCAGCAGCTGATTACCTGGAATCCGATAGACGAAGAGATCGTAGCGGGCTACCGCTTGATTTACTGCAAGCATGCCACTGAGGTGAACGGAGTCTTAAACCTTTCTACCACCCATTTATTTTCTTTTTCGGATAAGTTTGTTGAAGAGTATATTCCTTACACGATTGAACTGGGTCGGTCTTTTGTACAGCCGAAATATCAGCCTTCCAAGGATAACCGTAAAGGGCTTTTTTCGCTAGACAATTTATGGGACGGACTAGGAGCTGTGGTCATGCTGCACCCTGATGTGAAATATTTATTTGGAAAGGTGACCATGTATCCCCATTATAATCAGGAAGCGCGCGATTTACTTTTGTATTTTATGCAGCACTATTTCCCTGATAAAGAAGAGCTTGTAAGGCCTTTGCCGGCATTAAAGTTGAGCTATCATCAGGATGTAAGTGCATTTGGTGCGCTCTTTGAAGGGAAAGATTATAAGGAGGGATATAAACAACTAAATGCGCGTGTTCGGGCTCTAGGCGAAAATATTCCTCCCTTAATTAATACGTATATGAATCTTTCGCCGAGCATGAAGACCTTTGGTACTGCCCTGAATGATGAGTTTGGCGCAGTAGAAGAAACAGGAATCTTAATTACGATTGCTGATATTTATGAAAGTAAAAAACATCGTCACATGGATACCTTTGAGCGGGATCGTATCTTCGGCTCCAGAGCGTAGAGCCAAGCGTAGCGAGAACCACAAAAAGCCTATCCGTCCACCCGTAAAAGTATGAAAAAGACCGTAATTTTAGGTGCATCGCCTAATCCCATCCGCTATTCCTACATGGCAGCAGAGCTGTTAAAAGAAAAAAATATTCCTTTTGTCCCTGTCGGACTAAAACCTGGGGAGCTTTTCGGAGAGGAAATTTTAGACATTCGTGAATTTCCTGATATTCCAGACGTTCACACGGTGACACTCTATATGTCAGCGAAAAATCAAGAACAATATTACGATTACATCCGCTCATTAAAACCAAAGCGTGTCATTTTTAATCCAGGAGCTGAAAATAAAGAATTCGCCGCTGAATTAGAAAAAGAGCAGATAGAGGCGCGGAATTACTGTAACCTAGTCATGCTTCGAACCGGCCTATTTTAGCCTTAAACTCCTTCTCGATATACCTATCCATCACCAGTACATGTGGGGCTGTGATAAGTGAAACGAGAACAAAGAAAAGAAGCATCAATTGGTCCGGGGCCAGATAGCGCATACCGACCACGAGCAAACAGGCGATACCCACCAGGCTAAGCAGGCTAAAAGGAAGTAGCTGACGGATAAAATCGGTGTGATGGGCTACGTCTCCTTTGGCCTTTAGGCCTATATATTCTATTTTTAAAGAGGGAAGACTGTGCCAAAAACCAAAATACAGCGCAAAACTCAGATATAGAGGGAGTATCCAAAGGCTAAAAGCAAGTAGGGTGATGGCAAGCCACAACCTGGCATTTCGAGGATAATGGGCATATAAAGGCAGCAACAATAGCATACTTAACGCTACGAAAGCATTTTGATACTGATGTAAATCCGGCAGGGTAAAAAAGCTAGCCAAAAGAGCTGCTGAAGCTTCCCAGTCGCCAAAGACGATTAAACCCAAAAAGCCGAAGCCTATGCTGCAGTAGCGTATTTTTTGGAGTAGCCCGGGTGAGGTACTAGCTAGGTGCATCTGCCCAAAATGATAGGCGGACACCAGTAAAAAAAGTAGGAGTGCGGGCAGGGGAGCGAGCACCCAAAACAAGGTGTAGGCAGCCATGACGCCTAAGTAACGCACATAAAATTTCCAAGTTGAAGGCTGGGTAGCAGATGCCAAAAGGTGATCCACCGCTCCATGGGGTATACCTACGGTGACCATGGTGAGTGCGAAAATGAGCAACTGCATAGGGCCATTAGGTGCACTTAAGGAACCTATGAGCAAAAATATTCCTGTAGCTATCCAGCGTACGCTTGGACTAATAGCGTGCATAGGCCAAAAGAGATTGGATGTAGGGTTTGAAGGTAAGAGAAGCCAAAAGCTTCACTTCCTCACCAAGATGGCTCTGTTCATCTAAAAAGCGTAAGATGCTGTCTCCGTCGTTTTTGACAAACATTTCATGCAATAATTCATCGAGTGGGGCGATTCCTTTTACTGCGGCATTTAACAAAATGTTATCATAGAAGCCAAAACGGGCAATTTTTCGTAGACGAACCGGTCGCTCGAAATCCTGATGCAGTGCCATGACCACCTGTTGGCTAAAACGCTGCACATTCATAAAGGTAAAACCTGTGGAAGCCTTCGTACATGCGCCAGCTGTACCCGAGTAGATGACATTCGGATGTGCCTCGCTACGTACAGGAGGGCGTGTACTCATCGGGATGGCTCCCTGCTCCTCGAATTCCAGCGTGTACGTTTCACCTGGATAATGATTATTTAAGTACGCGATAAGCTTTTGATGAAAAAATCCCTTGTCCGGAGGTGTCTTGGCGTAAATGGTATATTCGATTAGCGCGGTGTCGCCGCTGTAAGGCAAAACATAGTAGAAGCCAAGCATGTGCTGATCCTGCTTGTCAAAGGCCATAAACGTAACAGCATGATGCCGGATGACCTGTCGGTCAAAGGTTACCTTCCAGCCCACAAACACCTGTTTCAGCGTAGGCTGTTTGGGTTTTTCCGGAATCGACCAAATGACCTTAGCGGCTTCGATACTGTGATTTTCTGTCTGTACGCGTACGCGATTATTCGGCAGGGGTGCCCAGTTAATAACTTTTTCGTACAGAAAATGTACATTAGGAAATTGGGTGACCTGCTCAAAGATCGATGCATAGAAGTCACTCCCTTTAATATGGTAGTAGTTGAACTCCTGAAGTGTCCGTGTTATCTGACCATGATCAGGGTGGGAGACATGAAAAGTATTCCAAGATACTAAAGGAGCATTTTTAGGGTGGATAGCGAGGGGTTCCTCAGCCCAGTAGCACCAAGTGCGGTCATTTTCCCGTATCTTTTGAGGGTCGATGACTAGGATATTCAGATGATTTAGTTTGGTGGACTGAAGGGCATAAAAAAGAAAACTCATACCCGCACAACCAAACCCACAGATGACGATGTCGTATTTCATAGTTAAAATTGCTAGGGTAGAAAAAAGGTATTCCCCTGATGGAGAATACCTTTAGAAATTAATTAAACCGTTGCAGCTACATTTTTCTTCGCTCTAGCAGTTTCAGTGACAGCCACGTAGTAGATTACGAGACCGAAACCGATTTTGTTAATCGCATCTGCTAAGTTGTAGAAGAGGTCAATGCTGCTTACCTCAAAGGCACCTGATAATAAGTTGCCTGGAAGAACCATGTATCCAATTGGATAAATAGACCATCCTAATGTGATAAAGATTTTTAATAAGAACATGGCTCTCCCTAGCGCAGGTGAATCAGACTGCTTAGCGAGTTTGGCCACATCACCAGCAAATACTTCATACACGATGTACAAATAACCTGCAGTAGAGAAGATACCCCACATTACGTTGTTGTCAATCCCAGAAGTTTCACCGATGTAGCCGGTTACCAGCATGACAAGAGAAGCAATGATTAGTTTGAAGAGTGTGCCCCCTTTAGCGCCGAATGGCTTCGTTAAGAGGTAAAACTCCACACACATCAAAGGTACAGTTAGCGTCCAGTCTACATAACGGAAGGCGGTAGGGCTTTCGCCCGTCTGGAGATAGAAGTCCCTCATGTAATAATAATGGACAGCTGCGATACCCGTTATCAAACCTGATACAAGTAATGACATTTTCCATTTCCCTTCTACAGAACTTCTTTCTACAAAGAAGAAAACTGCGGAAGCAAACATAGCCATGTATCCAATGAAGAATGTAATGGCAATTGGATCAGTGTTAATGATCCGGTCGAGTCCGACCATTTCGGCTGTGAGCACTGTGTTCATTGTTGATTGATTTTAGATGAGTGTTGATTTTTAAAATAAATTTTGGTGTATACCTCCATAAAGTCAAAAGTCCTCTATTTTGTTTAACTTAAAGTTTTAAAAATTAAACATAGCATACCGAAACCGATTCTTGTTGGTACCAACGACTCAAAAATGTAAATTATGTGTTTCCTACAGAGCAAGTAGACAAGACCTTTTTTGCTCTCCTGTCTGGTCATAGGGGATTAAGCGATCAGCATCAAATAATGCGGCATTTAAGCGGTTTATTCCGTAATTTTGTGTAATATTACACTTTGAAAATAACCTTTTTAAAACACTCTCAACGCGTTAATTGCCCGATTAAACAGAGATTATGAGCGAAGAAATTAAGGAGAATAATAAAGATTATTCTGCCGGGAATATTACGGTATTAGAAGGATTAGAAGCAGTAAGAAAAAGGCCGGCCATGTACATTGGTGACATTGGCATAAAAGGTTTGCATCACCTGATCTGGGAAGTAGTCGATAACTCTGTGGATGAGGCGCTTGCGGGACACTGTGACACGATACACGTAACGGTAAACGCTGATAATTCAGTGACAGTAGAAGACAATGGACGAGGTATCCCTACAGATTATCACCCCAAAGAAAAAAAATCTGCCTTAGAGGTCGTCATGACGGTATTGCATGCGGGAGGTAAATTTGATAAAGACACCTATAAAGTTTCCGGTGGTCTACACGGTGTGGGGGTATCCTGCGTGAATGCGCTATCTACTCATCTACGTGCAGAGGTACATAGAGGAGGGAAGATCTATGAGCAAAGCTATGCTATAGGAGCTCCCCAGCACGATGTTCGTGAAATCGGAACCACGAATAAACGCGGAACGATCATCCACTTTGTGCCCGATGCTAGTATTTTTACGGTAACGGAGTACAAGTATGAAACGATAGCGAACAGGTTGCGAGAAATGTCTTTTCTAAACGCTGGCATTCGTATTACGCTAACAGATTTGCGCGAAATAGACGATGACGGTCAGCCGCGCAAGGATGAATTTTTCTCGGAAGGGGGATTAGTTGAATTCGTTCAGTATCTGGATGCTACACGCGAGAAAATCATCGCAGAGCCTATTTATATCGAATCCGAAAGAAATGGCGTTCCCGTACAGGTCGCCATGTCTTATAATAATTCCTACACCGAAAACGTGGTGTCCTACGTAAACACCATTAATACCTATGAGGGAGGAACGCACGTTTCTGGATTTCGTCGTGCGCTCACACGAACGCTAAAAAGTTATGCCGATAAATCAGGCATGCTCGACAAATTAAAAATCGAAGTTTCCGGCGATGATTTTCGCGAAGGCCTGACAGCTGTGGTTTCCGTGAAAGTGGCTGAGCCCCAATTTGAAGGGCAGACCAAGACCAAACTCGGTAACTCAGATGTAGTGGGCGCAGTGGATGGTTCCGTGAGCGAAGTGCTACAGATTTGGCTGGAAGAACATCCTCGGGAAGCTAAAATCATAGTGGGTAAGGTGATTTTGGCAGCTCAGGCGCGCCATGCCGCACGTAAGGCACGTGAAATGGTCCAGCGGAAAAATGTACTCGGTGGGGGTGGATTACCTGGAAAGCTAGCCGACTGTGCCAACACTGATCCTAGCATTTGCGAACTCTATCTAGTGGAAGGAGATTCAGCCGGTGGATCCGCCAAACAGGGACGTAATCGGGATTTTCAAGCCATCCTACCGCTTAAAGGAAAGATTTTGAACGTAGAAAAAGCGCATGAGCATAAAATCTACGATAACGATGAAATTAAAAATATCCTTACCGCATTAGGCGTAAAGTTTGGGACACTAGCAGACGATAAAGAGTTGGATTTAAGTAACCTTCGATACCATAAAATCATCATCATGACCGATGCCGATATTGATGGTAGCCATATTCGGACGCTCATCCTCACGTTATTCTTCCGTTACATGAAAACGCTTATAGAGAAAGGTTATGTCTACATCGCGCAGCCACCCCTGTATTTGTTGAAAAAAGGCAAGGATGAGCGTTACTGCTGGACAGAGGAAGAACGGAAGATTTTAACTGCTGAAATGGCGGGAGAGGGCAAACTAGAGAGTGTCAACATCCAGCGTTACAAAGGGTTAGGGGAGATGAATCCAGAGCAACTTTGGACGACGACCATGGATCCTGACACGCGCACCCTAAAGCAGGTAACGATAGACTCTGCCGCTGCGGCCGATCATCTTTTCTCCATGCTGATGGGGGATGAGGTGGCTCCGCGAAGAGATTTTATCGAGAAAAATGCGAAATACGCGAAAATCGATACGTAAAATATAAGGAAAACGAAAAGGGGCTTTTGCCCCTTTTTTTATGTAGGCTATTCTGTAACTTTAAGGAATTTTTTACGAGTACATCATTTTAACGTAAATACAGTTATGTTAGCGACAACCCAAGATAAGTTCGAACAAATCATACAATCCAGTGACCTAGTCAGTCGTGATCTCAGTTGGCTGCGCTTTAACGAGCGCGTTCTAGACCAATCGAAAAGTGCCCACCGAAGCATCTTCGAAAAACTAAAATTTTTGGCCATCACCGCTTCGAATTTGGATGAGTTTTTTATGATTCGCGTCGGTTCTCTTTATAATTATTTAGATTACGAAAAAGAGCGCGTGGACTATTCTGGGCTGCGAGAAGATCCTTTTAAGGCCAAGCTTATGCAGGAGTGCCAGCAGTTCTACCAAGAACAGCAGCGCCACTTCGAGGAAGTGCTGCTCCCTGAAACTGCCCAGTCTGGATTTCGACTCGTGAACCTTAGCCAGCTTACTGAGGAAGAACAAGCGTACATCGAAGCGTATTTTACGAAAGCCATCTACCCCATGCTGACTCCCATGGTATTCGATGGCTATCGAACCTTTCCGATCCTGATGAATAAGCTGCTGGTCTTCGGCGTGGTCACCCTAGCCCCCGGAGAAAAAAAAGAAAACAGAAAGCTTTCTTTCGTCCAGATTCCTGCGAATATCCCCCGCTTCTTCGAGATCGAACGGGAAGAGGAGGTTATGTGCATTCCCATCGAAGAAATTATTCGCTCTCACATCAAAACCCTATTTCGCAATGTGTCCATCGAGGCAGTCAATCTCTTCCGCATCACTCGTAATGGAGACTTTACGCTTGAAGAGAATGAAGATATGGATGCCAACTTCCTCGAAGAGGTAAAGCGTAAACTGAAGGAGCGAAAAACAGGTCGCGTCGTCCGTGTAGAAATTGAAAACAACTACAGTAAATGGATGGTGAACCTGCTGAAAGAACGCTGGAAGATCCAGGACGATGCGATCTTTATCATCGAGAAAAGCAGCATGCTCGACTTCACGGGGCTATGGCAAATAGTGGGCAATAGGCGCTTCAAGGATAAATTGCCGCAGGCACCCAGTCCCATTAACCCCCTCAGCTACCCGGAAGAAACTACGGATGACCTTTTCCATATCCTAAATGAACGGGATGTGCTGCTACATCATCCCTATAATAGTGTAGATCCTATCTTGGAGCTGATCGAGACAGCCGCCGATGACCCAAGTGTGATGGCCATCAAAATGACCATCTACCGTTTAGCGAAAGATTCACGCATCACCCGGGCATTACTTCGTGCAGCAGAAAATGGCAAGCACGTTTCCGTGTTATTCGAGGTGAAAGCGCGCTTCGATGAGGAAAATAACATTCGCGAAGCCAAGCGCCTACAAAAGGCCGGCTGTTTCGTCATTTACGGCATCAGTAACCTGAAAACGCATACCAAGCTCCTGCTTATCGTAAAAAAAGACGACAATCGGGTTACGCGGTATGTGCATTTGGGTACAGGTAATTACAACGAAGAGACTTCTCGCTTTTATACCGACATCGGGCTGCTCACGACGGACGAAACCATCGCTCATGATGTTTCCGAGTTCTTTAATGTGATCACGGGTCACTCCATGCCTACCACGTATCAAAACCTGATCACCGCCCCGCGCGATATGCGCAACCAGTTGATTACCTTCATCAATCAGGAGGCAGATAATGCAGAAGCAGGCTTAAGCAGTGGCATCGTCATCAAAGTGAACAGCTTGGAGGATTCTGAGACCATTTATGCCCTTTATCGCGCCAGCCAAAAAGGAGTCCCGATAAAATTGATCATTCGGGGCATCTGTTGCTTGCGCCCTGGGCGCAAAGGACTCAGCGAAAACATCGAAGTTATCTCGCTTGTGGGCGACTATCTCGAACACAGCCGCATTTATTATTTTCATCAAAATGGCAAACCGCTCACCTATGCGGGATCAGCCGATATGATGGTAAGGAGTTTTGATAAACGCTTAGAATCGCTTTTTCGTATTGCAGACCCTTTTCTAAAGCAGCAGCTCATCAGTATTTTGGCTTATAACCTAAAGGACAACCAAAATGCCTATGTGATGCAGGAGGATGGTACGTACGTAAAGAAACAGGTAGCCGCAGGAGAAGAGCCCTTTAACATTCACCAGGCCTTTTATGAGATTACTGCTGCTGATGTGCGGAAAACAGTCTTGTTCGTATAGCCTTTTTTTGGGCCGAGGCCCAAAGAACAAAAAGCCGGCAACATCATCCGAATGTTGTCCGGCTTTTTTTAGCTCTTACTAGGTGTACACCCCTTTTAAGGGGCCAGTCTGGACTTCGTCCAAAGCCCGCTGTCTTCCTCTAAGGTATAGGCGATGCGATCGTGCAGACGAGAGGGGCGTCCTTGCCAAAACTCCATGTAGTCCACTGTTACCGCGTAACCACCCCAGTGCGGAGGCCTTTGGATACTGCCTTCTTGGTACTTAGCGCGGAGTTCTTGCTCTTTCGTCTCTAAATAAGCCCGATTGGGAATCGTCTTACTTTGGGGAGAAACCCAGGCGCCTATTTGGCTACCGAAAGGGCGTGAAAAAAAATAAGCATCTGAGGCTTCCGGAGTAATTTTCTCAGCGAAACCTTCTACTCGCACCTGTCGCTCTAGCTCAGCCCAGTGGAAATTAAGCGCTACGTGTGGAAAGTTTTCGATCTCTTTCCCTTTTTGGCTATCGTAATTCGTGAAAAACACCAATTTACCCTCTTGAATCCCTTTTAGGAGCACCACGCGTGAACTTGGTCTTCCCAGGCTATTTAAAGTAGAAAGCGTCATCGCATTCGGCTCATTCACTTGGGCCACTACAGCATCTTTTACCCAGACCTCTAGTTGCAAAACAGGATCTTCCTGCACATCACTAAGCTCGAGGGTACGTAATTTGTACTCTTTTCGTATAGCTGCTAATTCCATGTTATCTTAAAATTTAAAGTGAATTTCGTAATCCTATGGCATTTTTGAAAGTAAGCTGTATATTAACACATGAATTTCGTGACCACTATGCCTAAGAAACCTCAACCCCTTTCGTTAGGCCCGGGTACCTTACTGGTATCTGAGCCCTTTCTACAAGATGAAAACTTCATGCGTTCCGTTGTGTTACTCTGCGACCATCAAGAAGTAGGATCTTTTGGCTTGGTCCTGAATAAATTATCCATTTTAACCTTGGATGAAGTACTAGAGGAGATACCGCTCCCCCATATCCCCGTTTTCGTAGGCGGCCCCGTAGAACAAAATACGCTACACTTTATTTATAAAAGTAAGCATAAATTTCCGGGTGGCATACGACTTGGAGAGGATGTTTACTGGGGAGGAGATTTTGACCTGGTGGTCAAAGGTCTGCTCGAAGGCCAAATCGATGAAGCTTGCATACGGTTTTTTATCGGCTATAGTGGCTGGTCTGCCGGTCAGCTAGATCAGGAAGTGCGGGAGAATACCTGGATTGTTACCAATGCAATCGGTGCGGAATGCCTTTTTGAACATACTTCCGATGAGCTATGGCGCTACATTCTCAAGCACTTAGGAGGGGAGTTTAAACAAATGGCAAATTATCCCATAGACCCTCGATTAAATTAATATATTGCTTACATTTGCTTCTAACAGGATAAAACCAAATAACGATGGATCAGGACAAAGAATTGTCGCCAGAAGACAAGGTGACCCCAACTTCTCCCGAAGAACAGGGTAAAGAACAAGCCGCTCAAGCCGCTACTGAAAGTGCAGAAAATCAAGAGGAGCAGGAGGAAACAGAAGAGGAGGAGACGGTGGATTATGAAAGTTTTTCTAAAAAACAGCTTGTAGAAGCGCTTAAGGAGCTTTTACACGAAGGGCAGTTCGTGAAGAATGACAAGCAAGTAAATGAAATTAAAAACTATTTCGACGCGCTTTTTCAGCAGGAGAAAGAAGCTGCTAAACAGGCTTTCCTCGCCGAAGTTGGACAAACAGAGGATGACTTTCAGTATAGAGGGAGTGATGAAGACCGCGCCTTTTATGCTAATTTCAACTTATTTAAGGAGAGAAAATCCGATGCACTCAAGCAGCTGGAGCACGAAAAAGAAAATAATTTAGCAGCTAAAAATCTGCTGCTCGACCGACTGCGCGACGTAGTAGATGGGGAGGAAACCACAGATAATCGCTCCGTAGTAAAGGAAATTCAGGAGGCTTGGAAAAAAATAGGCCCAGTACCTGCCGCACATAATAAAAACCTATGGGCTTCCTTTAATGCTCTAATGGATCGGTTTTATGACAACCGCTCGATTTACTTTGAATTAAAGGAGCTGGATCGCAAAAAGAATTTAGAGCTAAAACTTGAACTTTGTGAAAAAGCCGAAGCCTTAGGGGCTGAAAGCGACATTAAAGCAGCTATAAAGACGCTAAACGAGTACCACGAAGAGTTTAAGCACATCGGACCCGTTCCTCGAGATGAACAGGAGCCCCTTTGGCAGCGCTTTAAAGCGGCATCCGATGCCGTGTACGATAAACGCAAGGTGTTCTACGAAGCACAAAAGGAAGTTTACGAAGAAAATTTAGCGAAAAAAGAAGCCTTAATCGAAAGTTTAGCGCCCTTTACCAGCTTCGAAGGCACGCGTATTAAAGAGTGGAATGCGAAAACCAAAGAGGTACTGGCCATCCAAAAACAGTGGGAGGCCGTAGGTCCGGTGCCGAAGGAGTCTGGAAAAGAAATCAATAAGCGTTTTTGGACGGCGTTCAAACTGTTTTTCTCCAACAAAAATCAGTTCTTTAAAAGTCTTGATGAGGTACGCAAAGAAAACAAACAGCGTGCAGAAGAGCTGATCTCACGTGCAGAAGCCATGGCGGACAGCACCGACTGGCAAAAAACCACGCAGGAACTAATCGAGCTACAGCAAGAGTGGAAAACCTTAGGACCTACGCCAGAAAAAGTACGCGATGAGCTGTATAAGCGCTTTAAACAAGCCTGTGACAGCTTTTTTGAGCAACGAAGAAATGCGAACAAGCAGAGCAACCAGGAGTTTGAAGAAAATCTTAAAAAGAAGCGTTCTCTCATCGATGAGATGATCGCCCAAGCTACAGCTGGTGGTGCTACTGCTGAGAATATGGAAAACTTTATCCGAAGTTTTCAAGCCATCGGGTTTGTGCCGAGAAAAAATATGAAGGAAATCACTTCCCTGTTTAATGACGCACTCGAAAACTATGCGGCTAAGCTAGGCATGGAAGGTAAAGATAAGGAGGAGTTCCTTTTCCGCCTGGATATGGCCAAGCTCCAAAACGATCCTCAGGGAAACCGTATTATCGGCAAGAAAGAGCATGGCATTCGCAAGCAAATCGCTGATTTGGAAAATAACATTTCTCTATGGAAGAATAATTTGGCCTTTTTCGCTTCGTCCAAGACGGCTGATAAGCTGAAAGACCAGTTCGATGCTAAAATTCAAAAGGCAGAGGACGAAATCGAAAAGCTCAAGCAACGCTTATCCATTTTAAGAGAATTTTAAGCCACTCAAAAATAGGGAGATAGCTTTATCTCCCTATTTTTTTGTTTTTAGGGCTTTTTACTTCTGAAAAAGACTTCTATATTTGCACTGTCATTAAGCGAAAGGGTTTTCAAGCCTCTTTAGCTCAGCTGGTAGAGCAACTGACTTGTAATCAGTAGGTCGCTGGTTCGATCCCGGCAAGGGGCTCTGATCACTTAATGACGCCTCCTTAGCTCAGCTGGTAGAGCAACTGACTTGTAATCAGTAGGTCGCTGGTTCGATCCCGGCAGGGGGCTCTCTAGAAAGACATCGGAAGATGTCTTTTTTTTTGCCCAAAGGGCAAAGAAATACAAACAGGTAAAAAAGCTAGGGGGGTTTAATCTTCTTCCTCCGAAGCATCTAACAGATTTAAACTGTTCTTCAAGAGTTGCTTGGTGTAGTGCCTGTTGCGCCTATTTTTTTTGGCCTTGGCACGCTGCTGATTGCGTTTATCTACTACGAGTTTATCGATATCGTTTAAATCTTCTTTATCTTGAATTAATTGAGGACTTGTACGCTTAGGCATGGTTACTCTTTCTTATAAAAACCATAATTTATCCGCACTGTTTGTAGCGATATAAAGAAATTAACCGAAATAGACCTCCTATAAAAAAGAGCAGTAAAGGCGTCTCCCGGACTTATATCTCCTGTAAAAAGGACCCTTAAAAAAAATATAAATGAGGAATGCCGGGATCAAATGGGGAGAAGAGTGTCGGCAAAAAAAAAGACCCCCGGAGGAGTCTCTTTTATTTTAAGAGGGGTTTTGATGAATTGCTTGAGGACTTAAGCAGCAGTATCCGCAGCAGCATCGTCTGTCTCTTCTTCAGCTTCCTCTTCTTCTGCCTCCTGTAAGGCTTCATCCGAAAGTGCCGTCTTCAGTAAGGTCGCATAGCCATCGTAAATTTTTTGAATTTCAATGTACATCGTCTCTTGAAAGGCGAGATGCTCTTCGTCCGAAAAAGGCTTCATCGGATTATGCACATGATACTTGCGGTTATAGCTGCCATCATGATCATGCTCGTAACCAGGCACTTCGATGATTTCACGGTCCCAGATTTTTAATTCCTCTTTCATGGAAGAAAAATCAACGTCGCGTTTTTTCATTTCCTTTTCCATTTCCATCATCTCTTCCCGAATATCAAGACTTTGCTCGAAAATCTGGAAAGCCTTCGCATAGACCTCAGGATCTCCTCCTTCTTGCTTTTCTGCACCCCCGCAGCCGGAGAGGAAAACAAGCATACCGAACAGTAAACTCCAAGACATTACGTACTTTTTCATGTTTTTCATTTTTTAAGTGATCGTGTTAAACGTTAGGTACTGTACTTCTTTTTAAGCGTATGTAAAATTTCTTCCAGGCCATTTAATCGAATTTCATATAAGGTCGCTAAAAGTGTTCCGACCTTTCCAGGAGGAAATCCCTGCCGCTGAAACCAGACTAGGTAAGCCTCAGGTAGTGCCGCATACACTGTGCCTTTATACTTACCAAAAGGCATTTTTTCACGTACGAGCGCAATTAACAAGGCGGCGTCAGGGGCATTTGGATCCATGCAGTAAAGATAAGCTTTAAATATATGGCTTAAGCCACATTTTCTGATATCTTTTTCCTTCCAAAACTAACTTAGATAGCTCTAAATGGCGTTTAAGGAAGATCAACCTCCGTAAATGAAGCAAAGCCGAAAAATTAAATTTGGCCCTCCTGACTGAAAATATGAATTCTTACCTATTTTTAAGCCTAAATCGAAAGCCATGAAAAAGTACACTACAGTATGCGTTTTTATCCTGACTCTTTTCCATTGGGCCCAGGCCCAAAGTCCCTCCGGGGAATGGAAGGGTACACTTCAACTACCGGGTACTAGTCTAGAGCTCTTTATTAGTCTTCAAGAAACGGATGCGGGCTGGGGTGGTAAAATGGATATTCCTGCGCAGCAGGCGCGCGGCATTAAATTAGATCGTATACTTTTTCAGCCTCCTATGGTGTTTTTTGAAATTAATAGCCTCCAAGTGACCTATGAAGGTATCTTAGCAGAAAACCGAATTCAAGGAAATTTTAAGCAGATGGGAATGGAGTTTCCACTGGATTTTGTGCCCAACGATCAAGCTCAGGAAGTAGCGGAAGTGCGCAGACCACAGACCCCACAGCCCCCTTTTTCGTACCAAATTCAAGAACTAAAACTGCCCACCACTTTAGGAAATACTTTGGCAGGCACACTCACGCGGCCACAAACCACAGACGCGGTTCCACTTATCATCTTGCTGCATGGCTCAGGTCCTAATAACAGAGACCAAAGCCTCTTTGGGCATGCCCCTTTCCATGTGTTGGCACATCGCTTAACAGAAGCCGGTTTCGCGGTCTTTCGTTTTGATAAGCGAGGGGTAGGGGAGTCGGATGGCAACTTTCAGAGTGCCGTTTTATCAGATTTTATGGACGATGCCCGCTCTTTAGTGCGTGCATTTCGCCAGCAGATGGGAGATTCCTTCAGTCAAATCGGCATTTGGGGACATAGTGAGGGGGGCACCATCAGCCATGCCTTAGCTGCAGAACCTGGTCTAGTGGATTTCCAAGTATCCATGGCGGGTGCCGCAGTGCCTGGCGTTGACATGATGCTTCGCCAAACTGCCGAAGTCTCTCGTACAGCAGGGCTTAGCTTCGAGCAGGTAGAAGAAGCCGTTAAGCGAAACGAAGCCGTATATGCCTTGATGGTGGCTGAGCGAAGTACCGATGAGGTGGCACAAGATATCAAAACCTTGATGGAGGAGATCGCAGCCAACTTGCCTCTGCCGGAAGCCCAGCGGCAGGCACAGGCCAAAGCATTAACGGAGGCCTACCAAAGCGCGCTTAATCCGTATCTCCGCTCACTATTGCGATTCGACCCACAGCCATTCATCGCTAGGCTGGAGGTACCGACACTCATTTTGTTGGGAGGAAAAGATGTACAGGTAGTAGGCATGCAGCAGGTACGTGCGATCGAGGAGAAATTCGCCGACAAAAAGAACCTCACCGTAAAATTTTACCCCGAGCTGAATCACCTCATGCAGCGTGCAGAGACGGGTGGAGTAAATGAGTACGCAAGTATCGAAGAGACCTTAAATGAGGCGATGCTGGCCGATGCATTAGAATGGTTGCTGGCATTACCCAGCTTATAATGGCGCATTTTCCCGGGCAGGGTTTAACATACTATTGGGATTTGTCCCTAGCAGTAAAAAAAATGCCTAGACAGCTAATGCTACTTACGTCTAGGCATTTTTAGCTACTTTCGTTTTGTTTCTATTTTACTTTCGTTTGCTTTCTTTTTCCCAATTTTACCTTTCTTTTTCTTTCTTTTACACTTTCGTTTGCTTTCTTTTTGATGTATACATTAAATCCGATATCTCCAGCCATGAGGCAAGGATATACGAAATCCTCTAGCTAAATCAGGTTCTGCGCTGACAGCCTTTAATAGCCACGGGCACGATCATCGCCACGTGGATCTGCCCCTCCTTCCAGTCGTCCGTCCGGTAAGCGTAAAATAGCGTCTACCTTGCCGATGATAGGATTATTTGCTTCATTTACCAGATAACCCCGCTCCTGTAAAGCTTTAACCAAGAGGGAGTCGAAGCCATTTGGCTCCATATTGATTAAATCTGGCAACCACTGATGGTGAAAACGAGGCGCATTTACTGCTTCCTGCATGCTCATATCAAACTGAATCACATTTAAGATCGTCTGAAAGACTGCTGTAATGATCGTGGAGCCCCCGGGTGTACCCACTACCATGAAAAGTTCTCCCTCTTTTTCCACTATAGTAGGCGTCATGGAACTTAAC
The DNA here is from genome assembly GCF_054166705.1 of Nitritalea sp. NCBI lineage: Bacteria > Pseudomonadati > Bacteroidota > Cytophagia > Cytophagales > Cyclobacteriaceae > Nitritalea > Nitritalea sp. Next base: position 44,250 of record NZ_JBSZCV010000006.1, on the reverse strand, counting down.
ATTCGCTTTTCGGGTGCGATTTCGTTGGCCTCCGATCCGAGCAGCCCGAACATATTCGGAACCCCAGCCTTGGCACTGAAATCATCCATTTCATTATTGAGGATAAAGCCCAGCGACTCCACATATACCTTGGAACCATAAGCCCCATTTAAAGTTGTCGTAGCCGATACGGCATTGCCAAAAGCATCGACGATCGAATAGTGGGTGGTTTCTTCCTTTTCGCTCATCACTACCTGTCCAGCTGCCACCTCAGCAGAGGGAGTTGCCACACCCGGACGGATATCCTTTACCCGCTCTTTTAAGTAGTCAGAGGCTAACAAGGCATCCACAGGAATGTCCACGAAGTCTGGATCTCCTAAATAGGTATTGCGATCTGCATAGGCGCGACGCATAAGCTCCACCAAGAGCTGTATATAATCTGGCCGGTTATGGGATAGACTGCGGAGGCTTTGATGCGATAGCATCCCAAACAGCTGCCCAAGTGTCACCCCTCCAGAGCTCGGTGGCCCCATGGTGATCATGCGATACGGACCATAGGTAAAGGTTACGGGCTCCCGCCAAACAGCGCTGTACTTCTCCAGGTCCTCCATACTTAAAATTCCGCCGCGCTGCTGCACATCTGCCACCAATCGCTCACCGATACTTCCCTTATAAAATGCATCCCGGCCTTCCTGCTGGAGAGTTTGTAGGGTGGCGGCCAGCACCGGATAGCGTATCTGATCGCCCACTTTAAAAGGTGTAGCAAAAAACGTTTCGGGACCGTTTACCTCGATAAAGGCCTCCCGATTGGCCGCCAGGCGCGCCTCCTGCTTCTCCGTCACCCGTACCCCTGTTAATGCCAGCTGGATGACCGGCTCCAGCAGCTGTTCCATGGGAAGACTCCCAAAACGCTCATGCACGGCATACACGCCCGCCACTGTACCGGGTACCGCGATAGCGAGGGCACCGCGCGTACTCAAGCCTGGAACCACTTCGCCTGCCTCATCCAAATACATGTCTCGGGAGGCCTTCAGAGGTGCTTTTTCCCGATAATCCAAACTCCCAATTTCGCCTTCTGCCGTGCGGTACACCATAAAACCCCCGCCACCGAGGTTGCCCGCGAAGGGGTAGGCTACAGCCAAGGCAAGCTCTGTGGCGATCATGGCATCGAAGGCATTTCCTCCAGCCTCCAGGACAGCTAGCCCGATGCGCGCCGCTTCATCACGTGCGGCTACGACCATGGCATTTTCGGCGGTTTCCCCGCGAAATTTAGGCCCTGTCTCCTGCTGATAGCAGCCTGTGAGGGAAAGGAGCACCAGCAGGAAGGTCATTCCCTGCCGGTGCACGGCAGAAGCTTTCTTTTGCATCAGTTCTGTAAGGTATCGTTAAACAATTTTAAAATACGCTTATACTCATCCGTCCAAGAGGAAGGCTCCACGAAACCATGGTCCTCGATCGGATAGACGGCCATTTCCCAATTGTCTTTCTCTAACTCGATCAGACGCTGTGCTAGTCGCACTACATCTTGAAAATGAACATTCACGTCCAGCATACCATGTGCGATAAGTAAGTGGCCCTTTAGGCCTTCGGCAAAGTATATCGGAGAAGACCGACGGTAGGCGATGGGATCATCGGCAGGCTCGTTTAAGATGTTTGCGGTGTAGCCATGATTATAATGCGCCCAGTCCGTCACCGAGCGTAAGGCCGCCCCAGCGGTGAAGGTATCTGCAGCCGTAAACAGGGCCATCAGGGTGATAAAACCACCATAACTTCCTCCATAGATGCCTATTTTACCCGGCCGAACCCCTTCTACTTCCATTAAATACTTCGCACCATCCACCTGATCGGAAAGGTCCTTGCCCCCCATGTGGCGGTAAATACCCGTACGCCAGTCCCGGCCGTAACCCGCCGAAGCACGGTAGTCGATGTCTAAAACCGTGTAGCCCTGCTCCCGAAGTAAGTTGTGGAACATAAACTCTCGAAAGTACGTGGACCACCAGTAATGGACGTTTTGCAGATACCCGGCACCATGGACAAAAATAACAGCAGCGCCATTTTTTTTCTCTGGGTCGGGTCGATAGATGCGGGCAGGGACTTGCGCTCCATCTGCAGCACGAAAACGGATAATCTCCGGATCATACCAAGGGTAGGCTTGAAACTCCTCACTTTGACCATAGGTCAGTTTTTTCGGCTTGCTCCCTGCCTTCGCCTCCTGTAGGTAAAGTTCCCACGGAACATTCGAGTAGGAGTAGCGGATGGCCAGATATTTTTCATCAGGAGAAAGTGCCACTTCATTATTTCCTGTCAAGCTAGTCAGGCGCTCCGCTTTTCCGCCCATAACGGGCATTTTATAGAAGTGGCGTAGGCCTGGATCTTCTTCGGAGCTAGTAAAATACCAAAATTTTTCATCGCGGGAGAGCTGTGGATCGAACACTTCGAAATTTCCTGTCGTAAGCGCTTGCTGCTGGCCTGTGCGGATATCGTACAGGTACAAGTGTGAAAACCCGGTTTCCTCAGATTGGAAGTACACATGCCGGCTATCTGCCAGCCAGCCTAACGTACCCGTCCCCATGGTAAAACCAATACCCGGGCCAGCTACCCAGGCCTCATCGCGCTGTCTGCTGATTACTTCTACGCCGGCCGTTTCCCAGTCTAAGCGCACGATCCAGCGGTCTTTATTATCATAGGCACGAATGGAAACCACCGCCTGCGTACCATCCGGGGAGAAAACGGCAGCGCTGGGAAAGACGACGCGATCCTGCTCAGGCCACTCCTTTTCCGGGTAATCGACCAGAAAATCGGGCTTGTCTTGTATTCCGGGCAGCCCGCTCAGGTCCACTTTTTTCGCCTCATGCTTTTCGGTATCATAGATATACATATCCACGGTGGCAGGCTTGTCGCCTACCTTCGTACGGGTTTGTAAATTCGTCGTGTAGCCACTGCTATGAGCATAATCCGGCACGATGGTGCCCTTATTTTCAGCCCTTTCGAAGGTGGAAAAGGTGATATAGCGCCCATTAGGTGCCACCTGCATGGCGCTGGCAGCTTTGCCATTTAAAAAATGGCCTTCAGGGGTAGGACTGGTGGCCTTGCGGTAAGCAGCGCTAGCTTCGCTGTTGGTTTTGCGCTCGCGCACCACCTGAAGGAGCTCTAGGTTTTCTTCCTGCACCCAGCGATCATGCTTATGTGCGGGAGGGCTGCTCTCCTTCGGCTTGGCGCCTGACTGTATGTAGCTGATGCGCTCCAATGCCCCCGTGGCCAGCGTATACCGGTAGGCATTGTTACTGTAAATAAAAAGAATTTCCTTTCCATCGGGAGAAAAAGTGAGGCTACCCATAGAGCCAGGCAAGCTGAGTAGCAGGCGCTGCGTTCCGGTTTTTAACTCATGGAGGTACAAATCACCACTGCGCACAAAGGCCTGTTGGGTCTTTTTCGGGTTGTAAACAGCATTACGAGGGATGAGCATCCGCTGATCTTCCAGCGTCATTTTTTCCGCTTGGCTAGCGCCAAAGGGGTCTAGCACGTACAGGGAATCCGCAGCATTGCCCTCCGGGTTATAACCGAAATAAAGCTTTTTACCGTCTGGGGTCCAGTTGACACTGCTCGGAAAGGTCCCCATCCAGGCAGGATCCCGCATGATTTTTTCCACGCTCAGCACATCCTGAGCCTGTCCCGTCAGGGCTGTCAGCAGGAGTGCGCCACACAGCCAGATACATTTCCTCATCTTGAGTTATTTTTTTGGATTACACATTACAAAAAGCTAAAATACATGCTTTCGTCGGAAAGTGCCTAGCCTTTTTTACGAATGCACTTGGCAAAGGACAGAAAAACATATGCAAACCTTTAGGAAGGAAGCGCGTTTGGTTAAAAAAACATGTGGATATGGAAAAACATTATTGGTCACGGCTGACGCGGGCGATGGTGGTGCCGGTTCGGCTCAGTTTCCTGTTTTTTCTGATATTTCTGGTGCAGGTTTCCTTTAATGTAGACCTGGGTTTTTTAGGCATCTATCCGCAAAAGCTCATCCATCTCCCGGGTATTTTTATGGCGCCCTTCATTCATGGAAACATGTATCACTTATTAGCCAACCTGGCTCCCTTTTTAATTCTGACCACGACACTCTACTTTTTTTACGATAAGGTAGCAGACAAGGTGTTTTTGTCGGTTTACTTGATTACGAATTGTATAGTTTGGATAATTGGCCGTCCCTACTTTCATATTGGGGCATCGGGAATCGTCTATGGGTTAGCTAGTTTTTTGATCTGTCTCGGCTTTTTCCGTATATCGATAAAGGCGTTAATCATCTCTTCCTTAACCTTATTTCTATATGGAAGTACCCTTTACGGTGTCATTCCTACCGAAAGAAAAATCAGTTGGGAGTCGCATCTGGCCGGCGCGGCCGTAGGTTGCGTGGTCGCTTTCCGTATGGCACGAAAACCGCGGCTGAGTCGCTTCAGTATGGAGAAGCGGTAGTCAGCTTCCTCCTGCATAAACCGAACTTTTTTCCTTTGATTCGGTTGAATATCTTTGTCAGTATATTTTGCGCCAGCAAAACCGAAAGGAACTTAAAGCTGTTACTCTTATGAACCGAAACAAGATTATCTTTCTGCTTCTCTTCTTTCTTTTTATGGCCATCATCTTGTATGTAAGCTATGATATTTCCTCTCGGACAACCTTTCCTGGCTCGAAAGGAAACTTAAAGGAGAGAATCGCCCCTTCAGAATAAACCATGGATAGAGGAAAAAAAATAGACGTCGATAAACTAGATTTAGAAAAAATGAAGGAGATGACCACGGACAACCCGGGGCTTCTTCCGTATGCGCATACCTCGGGGGGGGCGCTGGTCAAGCCAGAGGATGTGGGCAAAATCACCGGCAGGGCCATCGCTGCCATGCAGTCGCAGACCGAAATGCAAATGGCCCAACTCTATGAACAAATGCAGCTGCTGGCGGATCAGGCGAAGGCTATCCAGAAGCGTGTAGAGGTTTCGGAACGTATCTACCAAGCCTCTATCGCCTTCGAGCCGCTGATCAATCACCGCTATTTTCTGTATCAAAAAAACGAGGGAGGAGACTTTTTGAGCATGATCGCACCGGAAGAGTGGGGCCGCAAGCGGCAAAACGACCAAATTTTCGTGGCAGAGGTCAAATTACTAGCCGACCATACCTGGGAAATCCTGCGCGAAGCGTAGTTTTGTGTTTTTTCACCCTGAAAACCTTTATGTCGTGCGTGATGTAAAAATTCAAGTGCTCCGTGAGGCCGTCCATGCACTTTCTTCAGAGCTGGAGGAGAACAACCAGGTCACCGTACAGGAGCATTTTCTGACAGGAAAAGGAAAGAACTGGTTGGAAGAGGTGTTCCTCGCCCTGGGGGGCAAAGGCCGAGCTCCACTCCTGAAGAAACTTAAGTTTGACCTGAAAATAGGCCGAAATGTCTTTCTCTATGATGATGAAGTACATTTTAACCGTTACCGATTAGAAACCTTTCGCTCAAGTGTTTATGAGGAGATGACCTTCGAGTGGATCGCCGCGCATAAACGGCTTTGTCGCACCTATGAAAAAGCCGCCTTAAAAGGGGGTGTACGGGAACGGGTCTGGTTAGGACCACCCTTAGCCCAGCGGCTTTTCGGAGCGCCGGGAATACCTCCAGAACTGCAAGGGGGAGGGGCGCCGGGCTGGAAACTGACGGCCTATAACGATGCCCAATACGATATTCTATGCAAGCTGCACGGCCTACGACTACATCGCATCGCCTGTTATGAAAGCTTGCTCTTACAGGGTCAGCTCCAAAAAATAGATGCCTTACTGCTGCAGACCAGCCCAGAAGTGCGCGAAAGTATCGGCCGCTGGTGCTTGCGAAAAATCGGCTAAATCACCTCACTTGTTGGAATAAATCCCCTTCCAATTTCAGTATTCGGAAGGGGATTTCGTTTCTTAGGGCTATGCGGGCTGCCTCCTACCTCATCTAGAAGGGTGGATCGCTTTTTTATGAAAACAAGCCATACAACTCCCGGTCGATGCGATTCACGACTGCTGAGAAATCTTCTGGTTTGGCTACATAATCCAATTGATTCACATCGATGATGAGTAATTTTCCCTCTTGGTACTGTGCGATCCAGTCCTCATAGTGGGTGTTTAGGTTTTTTAGGTAATCGATACGGATAGCATTTTCATAGCTGCGGCCCCGTTTTTCGATCTGTCCAACCAACTTGGGAATGTCTGCCTTTAGGTAAATGAGCAGGTCAGGAGGCTGTACGAAGGCCACCATCGAATGAAAAAGGCTGAGGTAATTTTGGTAGTCTCGTTCGGAAATCAATTGAGAGCGAAAGAGATTGGCCGCAAAAATATAGGCATCTTCGTAGATGGTGCGGTCCTGGATCACCGTCTCCTGGCTCTCCCGAATCTGACGGATCTGATTAAAGCGGGAGTTCAAGAAATATACCTGCAGATGAAAGGACCAGCGTTTCATGTCTTCATAAAAATCAGAAAGATAGGGGTTGTCATCTACAGCCTCAAAGGTCGCAGTCCAGCCATAGTGTTTGGCTAATTTTTCTGTAAGCGTCGTTTTTCCGCTTCCGATATTACCGGATACAGCGATATGCATGCCCTGTTTCATAGAAAATTTATTGTTTTGCTGGCGCAAAAAAAGGCGGATGAAGCACCATCCGCCTAGCTTTTCTCGCCTTTCGGTAAAATTACTTAAATCTCGGGGAAACTACTAGCTCCTTGCTACCTGGGGTATGCACATAAAATCCCTCTCCAGTCTTAACCCCCTTAAATCCAGCCTCTACCATATTGACTAAAAGTGGACAAGGAGCATATTTTGGATTGCCGAATCCCTCGTGCAGCACGCGTAATATAGAGAGGCAAACATCCAAGCCGATAAAATCTGCCAGCTGCAGGGGCCCCATCGGGTGTGCCATGCCCAGCTTCATGACGGTATCGATTTCATGCACGCCCGCCACACCTTCATACAAGCTGTAGATGGCTTCATTAATCATAGGCATAAGAATGCGGTTGGCAACGAATCCAGGGTAATCGTTAACCTCAACAGGTATTTTGTTTAGCGACTGACTAAGCTCCATAATTTGGGCACATACCGCTTCGGAAGTGGCATACCCTTTAATTACTTCTACCAGCTTCATGACGGGTACAGGATTCATAAAGTGCATGCCGATGACCTTCTCCGGGCGACGGGTAACCGCAGCTATTTTGGTGATCGAAATGGAGGAAGTATTGGTAGCTAAAATCGCATGTGCGGGGGCGTTGGCATCGATTTCACGGAAAAGCTGCAGCTTGATGTCCATATTTTCGGTAGCCGCTTCTACGATTAAATCTGCCGAAGCCACACCTGAAGCCACCTCTGTTCCGGTCTGGATACGGCCGAGGGCAGCATCTTTCTCTTCCGCAGAAATTAGTCCCTTAGTTACCTGACGATCAAAGTTTTTTCCTATGGTAGCTAAAGCTTTTTCGAGAGCCTTTTCGGATAAGTCGATTAAGACTACCGCATAGCCAAACTGTGCAAAAACGTGGGCAATCCCATTCCCCATGGTGCCCGAACCGATAACCGCTATGTTTTTTATCATATCATTTGGGTTTATTTGGAGGATACGCCTAAGCTGGCATAAAATCCAATAAATGTTTTGTTTCTCTTGTAAAGCTACTGGCTTCGGAAAGGTTTTCCAATTTTCAGATGAATTAATTTGTGTAACTTTGTCCTATGGAGGAGTTAGGAAAATTAAGTAGCCTGCCCATTGCGCGACTGAGCGCAAACGGTGCCTATCTGATGACAAAACAACAGGAGGAAGTCTTACTTCCCAATCGCTATCTCAAAGGGGAAGAGCAAGTAGGTCAGGAGATAGAAGTATTCATATATACGGACAGCGAAGACCGTCCCGTGGCAGTTACCGACCAGCCAAAAGCGATGCTAGATGAGTTCGCTGTCATGGAGCTGAAAAGCTTGACGAAAATCGGAGCCTTTATGGACTGGGGTCTTTTAAAGGATCTTTTTGTGCCGAAAAGCGAAATGCTCCCTACCATGGAAGAGGGCAAATTATACTTGATTCGGGTCTGCTTAGACTACAAAGGCGAACGTCTCATCGGCTCGGCGCGCTACGAAGACTTTTTGGAAAATCCGGAAGGGGTATTTACGGAAGGGGAGGCTCTACCGGGTTTGTTTTTCTCCCGAAGTCCACTTGGCTATAAAATTCTGCTGCGCGACAAGTACGAGGGACTCTTATACAGCGACGAAGTTTTTCGTAAAGTATATTTAGGTAGCTATGAAGAAGTATACATTAAAAAGGTTCGGCCTGACGGCAAAATAGACCTCAGCCTTGACCCTGTAGGAAGAGAAAAATATGAAAAAGGGGCTGAAAAAATCCTGTTGGCCCTGCAAAAAGAGAAGTTTTTGCCCCTCCATGATAAATCATCACCCGAATCGATCAAAAATGTGCTGGGAATGAGTAAAAAATCTTTCAAGCAAGCCATCGGACAACTATACAAGGCAAAGCGCATTCAAATTGAGCCCGATGGTATTTACTTGACAAATGAAATATAGGGATTTTCTTTTCGTATTCCAAATTTTAATCCGAAATAATTTCTATTACTAATCATTTAGATGGATTTAGAAGCGTTTAGGCAAAAGAGTAGGAGTGCTTTGCCGCAGGCAAAAAAGCTCGGACAGCGGCTTCGCAAAATGAAGCCAAAGGCGGTGGACGAGATCTTTCATACACTGCACGAAAGCGTATTTAAGCAGGTGGACTGTTTGCAGTGTGCCAACTGCTGCAAAACAACCTCTCCGCTGTTTTTACGAACGGATATAGAGCGGTTGGCCCGGGTGTTTTCGATGAAGCCAGCAGGATTTATTGATGCCTACTTACGCGTGGACGAGGAAGGCGACTATGTGCTTCAAGGTAGCCCCTGTCCCTTTTTAGGAACAGATAACCGCTGCTTAGTCTATGAAGAGCGCCCGAAGGCCTGCCGGGAATATCCACATACGAATCGAAAAAAAATGCACGGAATCTTGAATTTGACGGTCAAAAACACCTTGATATGTCCCGCCGTTCACCAAATTTTCCAAGAGATTGAAAAGGATTTAGGAAATTAAAAAAACTCTTCCCTATTTTAGGTCTTTGAAACCTATTGAACCTATAGCATGCATACTCAAGAAGAAAATTTTTTGGCGATAGATGTTGGCGGAACCCATTTAAAAATCGGCATCGTCAGCACGAAAGGCCAGGTACTCCATTTCTACAAGGAAGATACCAAACCCTACCGGGAACAAGCGGCAGGTTTTCCTGCTGGATTCATCGCGGCTGTCGGAAAGTACCTGGAAAAACACCCGGAGGTGCAGCGGGTGGGCATCGGGCTGCCTGGCTTGATAACCAAAGATCGCAGCACACCACTTGAGATTCCAGCCATCCCTTCATTAAATAACTTCCCACTTCGGGAACGCTTGTTGGAGGCCTACCCAGACAAACAGTTTTTCCTCGAAAATGATGCCGCCGCAGCTGCCATAGGAGAATATCATTTCGGTACGGAAAAAACGCCTGCTGATTTCCTTTTCATCACGATGGGCACCGGTATCGGCTCTGCCTTGGTGTTAAATGGGCAAGTATTCAAGGGTGCGAATGGCAATGCCATGGAAATGGGGCACATGCTCTCGCGTGGAAACGAGGGGCTCGAGCGCCTCATCGGTCGCGATGGCATCCTACGTATTAAAGACCGCATGATCAAGGGCTACCCGGATAAGGCGGGCATCCTGCGGGATCAACCGCTAGGTACCCATTTGCTCGTAGACACCGCTCGTGAGGGTAATGAAGTTTCCCTGATGGTTTTCGAAGAGGTGGGCCGCATCTTAGGGGAATCGATCGTCTCGACGATTCGCATCGTAGACGTGCATACCGTGTATTTCGGGGGCGGTATTTCAGCCGGACTAGAATTTATGATGCCGGCTTTAGAGCGCACCATCCGCCAGTACCTGACCACCTATTATGTAGAAGACCTACGCCTCAGCAAGGCCACGCTGGAGAATAATGCAGGTACCTTGGGCGCGGCGGCGCTTTGTTTCTTAAAGTAAAACGCCCTTCGCGAGGTATTGCCCAGTTTTTGGCCTCCGGCCAAAAACAAAAAGCCTGCTCATCGAAAATCGGTGACCAGGCTTTTTACTGTTGAGAAAGCAGCCGTAGATTTTTTGCTGCATGCAAACTTTTTTAATCCCCTGGATTTAATCGAGTGATAATCACCTCAGAAACACGACTGTAGGCGTTAAGACGGAAAATCAACTTTAATACCTCTTCCTCTTCAGCTTCGCTGCCTTCACAGCGGGGGGAAGGCTCCATGTAGTAGATGAAGAAATTTTGGCTACGGTCCACCAGCTCGACACGATCGGGACGCCCGAAGGTTTTGAGCAGGGCCTGATTATCTGCCGCTAAAAAATCATTTTTGATCGGACGTAAGGTTTCGATGTAGGCGCCTCGTTCCCCTTTACAGGCGTCGCGATCTGCTTTCCAGACTTCTAAGTCCACGCCTTCCACGGAAAGGGCCGAAGAGCAAGAGCTGAGCAAGACGATACATAGAAAAATGAGCGGGCTAAGGAGAGACTTTAGGAAAGAAGGAAAGTTCATGCGTGTTAGATTAAGCCTGAGCAGTAAAAGTACTGCCTAGTTCGCAGAAAAAACGGCTTTCCTTGCATTATGTTTTGAATGAGGCCAAGTTGGAGAGAAATTTCTACTCGGGTGAAAAGGGAATTCTCCTGCTTTTACCTGTTGGTTTTTTGAGATTTATGAGAAAGGATTTAGCCTCCCGCTAAACGCTTCTAAAGGTTTGCGTGTTGGAAATGCAGCAGGTACGTCTGCGGAATACGCGTTTTAATCTTTATATTAGCAGCCATAAATCTACGTCCTATGTATTTCCGATTTGGTAAAGTCTTTCATTTCGCAACAGTTTTACTCTTTGTTATCATCTTCCTTTACCTCTATGCATCGATGCCTGAGCGTATCGCCATAGAAATAACGGCCGAGGGATACCCGATAAAAGAGCTGGCTAAAGATTCCTTTTTTTACACGGGAATTTTTATCTTTTTAGGTTTAAATGTAGCCTTGCTCTTTCCGGCCAAGCTAATAGAAAATGGAAGCATCGTCTCCATTCGTCGTATTTTTCCACGTGGTGATGTTTTCCGGGACCAGATGCTGACGTGGATGTATAGTTTTGTAGGCATCCTGAACTTATCCATGGCGCTTTTAACACTTTTTGTCCATAGTTTGAACAACTTGAACGAAGTGACGAGCACCACTTTTGATAATTTCTTTTATGTTATTCCTGTGGTCATTACCGTATGGATCGGTGGCCTGTTTTATTTAATCGCACAAAAATTTAAAGCAATACAAGCATAGTTCCAGCAGCTACATGGCAGAACAGAAAAGTACCTATACAGAAGACAGCATTAAGTCTCTGGACTGGCGCGAGCATATTCGCCTACGTCCGGGGATGTATATCGGCAAACTGGGTGACGGAAGTGCTCAGGATGACGGTATTTACGTACTAGTAAAAGAAGTTTTAGATAATAGTATCGATGAGCACATGATGGGCTATGGCCGCACCATAGACATCAAGATTTCGGAGCATCAGGTAGAAGTGCGCGATTATGGGCGCGGAATACCTCTAGGAAAAGTGATCGACTGTGTCTCTAAGATCAATACGGGAGGCAAGTATGATTCGGGTGCCTTTCAGAAGTCCGTCGGCCTAAACGGTGTAGGTACCAAGGCCGTAAATGCGCTTTCCAGTCATTTTACGGTGCAGTCCTTCCGAGATGGAGAGACGAAAAAAGCCAGCTTCGAGAAGGGTATTTTGGTCGAAGACCACCCCGTAGCCCCAACCAAGGAACGTAACGGCACCCGTGTCATTTTTACACCTGACGACAGTGTCTTTAAAAACTACCACTTCATTCCCGACTATCTGGAAAATCAAATCTGGAATTATGCATTCTTAAATGCGGGTTTGAGCATTCAGTTTAATGGGAAAAAATACTTCTCGGAACGCGGGCTGTATGATCTTTTGCTACGCAAAGTAGATGAAGATGCCCTTCGCTATCCGATTATCCACCTGAAGGGGAATGATATCGAGCTGGCCCTAACGCATAGTAATCAATATGGGGAGGAATACTACTCCTTCGTTAATGGACAGTACACGACTCAGGGGGGTACACACTTGGCAGCCTTTCGTGAGGCGATCGTAAAGACGATTCGTGAGTTTTACAAAAAAGATTTCGATGCCTCCGATATTCGGCAGTCGGTCGTAGCAGCGATCGCCGTACGGGTACAGGAGCCTGTTTTCGAATCGCAAACCAAAACCAAGTTGGGCTCCCAGTCGGTGGGGCCGGATGGACCTACGCTGCGCACCTTCGTAAATGATTTCGTGAAGACGGCGTTAGACAATTACCTGCATAAGCATCCCGATGCTGCCGATGCGCTACTAAAACGTATTCTGCAGTCGGAGCGCGAGCGCAAAGAGATTTCAGGTATCAAGAAATTAGCAAACGAGCGCGCCAAAAAAGCGAACCTGCACAATAAAAAGTTGCGCGACTGCCGCATTCATTACGATGATCCCAAGGCGAATGAGGAGGCGAAAAACAATACCATGCTCTTCATCACAGAGGGAGACTCCGCTTCTGGCTCGATCACAAAATCCCGTAATGTGCAGACGCAGGCCGTTTTTTCGCTTCGTGGGAAGCCCCTTAACTGCTATGGGATGACAAAAAAAGTGGTCTATGAAAATGAGGAGTTCAACTTGCTCCAGCATGCCTTAAATATCGAAGACGGGATAGAAAATCTGCGTTATCGAAAAATCGTGATCGCCACCGATGCGGACGTGGACGGCATGCACATTCGCCTGCTGATCATGACCTATTTCTTGCAGTTTTTCCCTGATTTGGTTAAAAATGGCCACCTTTACATCTTAGATACGCCGCTTTTCCGCGTGCGTAATAAAAAAGAGACTATCTACTGCTACACGGATGAGGAGCGGCAGCGTGCCATCCACAAACTTGGTAAGTCGGCGGAAATTACACGTTTTAAAGGGCTAGGGGAAATTTCTCCAGAAGAGTTTGGCGGCTTTATCGGGGAAGACATTCGCCTGGACCCCATTATTTTAAATAAGGAAACGAAAATCGCAGACCTGCTAGGTTTTTATATGGGAAAAAATACGCCGAATCGACAAACCTTTATCATCGACAACCTGAAAATCGAGAAAGACATCGTTTTCGATGACCCGAAGCAGGCCCAAGAAGAAGAAGAAGAGGAGCAAGCGCAGGCCTCCTAATTCACCTTTCCATAAACGTTTAGCGGTTTAGCCAGTATCATGAACGAAGAATTACCAGACAATCACCCCGAAAATAAAGCATCCAATCTCCAAGGAACCGTGCCCGTCACCGGGATGTATAAAGACTGGTTCTTGGATTACGCCTCTTATGTTATTTTAGAGCGGGCAGTTCCCGCTATAGAAGATGGCCTGAAGCCGGTACAGCGCCGTATTCTGCATGCGATGAAGGAGATGGACGATGGCCGCTTTAATAAGGTAGCCAATATCATCGGCCAATCCATGCAGTACCATCCGCATGGGGATGCCTCCATAGGAGACGCCATCGTCAATTTAGGACAGAAAAACCTGTTGATCGAGACACAGGGCAACTGGGGCGATGTACGTACCGGAGATGGTTCCGCAGCTCCACGATACATCGAAGCACGCCTGTCTAAATTCGCCCTAGAAGTAGTCTTCAATCCGCAGACTACGGACTGGCAGCTCTCCTACGATGGGCGGAAGCGTGAGCCGGTGACCTTGCCGGTCAAATTCCCCCTGCTGCTCGCACAAGGGGTGGAAGGAATCGCCGTGGGGCTCTCGACTAAAATTCTACCGCATAATTTCTGTGAGTTGATCCAAGCTTCCATCGACGTTTTGCACGGTAAACCAACGAATGTGCTGCCCGACTTCCCTACAGGAGGGCTGGCAGATTTTTCCGAGTACAATGAGGGACTTCGGGGGGGGCGCATTAAAGTGCGCGCGAAAATCGAAGAAGAGGATGCTAAAACATTGGTGATCAAAGATATCCCATTTGGTACTACCACCAACTCCCTGATCGACTCGATTTTAAAGGCCAATGACAAGGGCAAGATCAAGATCAAAAAGGTCGTCGACAACACGGCTAAAGATGTGGAAATCCAAATCCAATTGGCCCCCGGCCAATCCCCAGACATGACTATCGATGCCCTCTACGCCTTTACGGACTGTGAAGTCAGCATCTCTCCGAATGCTTGTGTGATCATCGAGGATAGGCCCGTATTTTTAACGGTAAACGATATCCTCAAGTACAATACCCTGCAGACAAAGGACTTGCTAAAGCGGGAACTGCAAATTCGTGAAGGCGAACTTCGGGAAAAGCTTTTGTTTTCCTCCTTGGAGAAAATCTTTATCGAAAATCGCATCTACCGGGACATCGAAGAGTGTGAAACCTGGGAAGCGGTGCTAAGCACGATAGACGAAGGGCTTACCCCTTTCAAGCCTGACTTTTACCGTGAGATTACGCAGGAGGACATCATTCGGCTGACAGAAATTAAGATAAAACGTATTTCCAAGTTTGATACTTTTAAGGCGGATGAGCTGATGCGGCGCCTGCAGGGTGAATTGGACGAAGTCCTCCATAACTTGACGAACCTCACCGACTATGCGGTGAAGTATTACGAAAATCTGCTGCAGAAATACGGTAAGGGGCGGGAACGCCAGACAGAAATTCGCCAATTCGACACGATCGAAGCCACAGTGGTGGCGGCCAATAATACCAAGTTGTTCGTAAACCGAAAAGATGGCTTCATCGGATCGGGCCTGAAAAAGGATGAGTTTGTCTGCGACTGCTCGGACCTGGATGATATTATCGTGTTTCGGCGTGATGGCGAGTGCGTCGTGACCCGAATGCAGGATAAGGCTTTTGTTGGGAAGGACATTATTCATGTGGCTGTTTTCCGAAAAGGAGATGAACGCATGGTGTACAACATGATCTACCTGGATGGTGAGAGTGGTAAAGCCATGGTGAAGCGCTTCCAGGTCTTGGCCGTGACACGGGACCGACATTATGCCCTTACGAAAGGCACGAAGGGTAGCAAAGTGCTTTACTTTACGGCAAACCCAAATGGAGAAGCGGAAATCATTACAGTGGCGCTGACTCAAGGTGCTAAAGCCAAAATCAAGGTTTTTGATTTTGATTTTAGCACGATTGACATCAAGGGGCGAAATGCCGGGGGAAATATACTCACCAAGTATCCGATTCGAAAAATCACACTTAAAATGCAAGGGGTGTCTACGCTCGGGGGCTTGGATATCTGCTACGATGCTGCTGTCGGTCGACTCAATACCGATGGGAGAGGGGAGTGGATCGGAAATTTCCTCGGAGAGGACCGGATCGTCGTCTTTTATAAAAATGGAGATTATGAGCTGACCAACTATGAGCTGACGAACCGTTATGAGCCCGAACAGGTCTTGAAAATCACCAAATTCGACCCTAAAGCGCCGGTGGCAGCAGTGTATCTGGACGGCACGTCCAAAGCTTACTTCGTCAAGCGTTTCCATATAGAGACCAGTTCCTTAAATAAGCGCTTTAATTTTATTACCGACCATAAAAAGTCGCAACTAGAACTGGTCACCATGGACCCACAGGCACAGCTTGTCCTGCTGCCTGCCCAGGGGCAAGAGGAGCTTTCTTACGATTTCGACATGATGATCGATGTGAAAGGGTGGAAGGCTATCGGAAATAAGTTGGCTC
The DNA here is from genome assembly GCF_054166705.1 of Nitritalea sp. Lineage (NCBI taxonomy): Bacteria > Pseudomonadati > Bacteroidota > Cytophagia > Cytophagales > Cyclobacteriaceae > Nitritalea > Nitritalea sp. Next base: position 28,464 of record NZ_JBSZCV010000006.1, on the reverse strand, counting down.
ACCAGGATTTTCGCTCCATCCGAATCGTCGAGAGCAAGACCAAACCGAAGGAGCAGCCGGAGGCCGTGGAGCCGGATAAGGAAGATGATGATACCCAAATGCGTATTTTTTGACGATGGCAGCGCAAGAGTATTCAAACGCTCGCATGGAGCGTGAAAAGGCCTTTCAGGATTACCTGAAGGGCTTTATTACGCCTCATAAGCTGGCGCTGATGGAGGAAGTGCTCTCCCGACGAACGCGCCATTTTACTGTGGTACTGGAAGATATTTACAAAGCACACAATGCCTCTGCCGTACTACGCACGGCGGACTGCTTTGGAGTTCAGGACATCCATATGATCGAAAAAGAACACGCCTATCAGGTCAACCCCTACGTAAGTCGAGGGGCAGCCCAGTGGGTGGATGTACACCGCTATCAAAATGCCGGAGGAACAGCGATTTTAGATTGTGTCGAAACGCTGCGTGCCGATGGCTACACCTTGCTGGCCACCAGTCCAAGAGAAGGAAGTATTCCAGCACATCAGGTCGATCCTCAACAGAAAACGGCCTTGATTTTCGGTAACGAACACGCGGGCGTGAGCCAGGAGCTTATCGAAGCAGCGGATGGTATGGTGCATATTCCGATGTTTGGATTTTCGGAATCGTTTAACATTTCTGTGGCAGCATCCATCTTACTACACCAGCTGCGAACCCAGGTGCAAAGCTCCCTGCTATCCGATTTTTACTTGAGCGAGGCGGAACGCTTTCAGTTGAGAGCTCGCTGGTATCGGGATATCGTGAAGAATAGCGCCATCCATGAGCGACAGTTTTTTTCCTCTTACGAACAGTAATCTAAGGAGTTAAGGCATAAAAAAACCAGGGAGCGCATTCCCGCTACCTGGTTTTTTAGAAAGGAGCCCGGGATTAGCGTGCTACAATCGGAAGAGTGATTTTACTTGGGAATTTATTGCTATGGTGAATAGAATTTGTAGCCACCACACCCTCAGTCTCATCGTAATTATTTCCTCCCGTATTCATATTGCGATCGAATCGCGGAAAGTTCGAGCTGGAAATCTCTATCCGGATTTGGTGCCCTTCCTTGAAATAGTTCGATGTGGACATCGGCGTCATCTTAATCTTGTACACTTCCCCCTCTTGCATAAAGACTTCCTTATCGTAGCCCTCGCGGTAGCGGACGCGCTGAATGGTTTCATCGAGGTTATACGCTTTGCCATCAGGATGCACGTCGATTAGCTTAATCGTCACATCCGTATCTTTCGCATCGGAGCTTAAGTACAGCTCCGCTTCGATAAAGCCACTGACCTCTATGCCCGCTTTTAAGGGCTCACTGGTATAGACTAAAATATCTTCTCTCAGTTCCATCTCTGACTGATCGAAAGAGCCGCCTTGAACGGCATTGCCGGTGCAACAGACATTTCCTCCATAGGAGTTGACGGGATCCATCGGGTCATACTGGAAAGTATCTGGATTGTCTTTGCCCCCAGGGCGACGGGTGGAAAGTGTGCCATCTCCTAAGCGAGAGTTTGCCTTACCACCACTGTTTAAATAATAGGTCGTCATTTTTGCCTCCTTAGGAGGCCACTGATCGGCTGTCTGCCACTTGTTTTCCCCCATGGTGTAGTAGGTGACGCGGGAAAGCTCCTGCTTGACGCCATTTTCTTCTCCTTTTAACCAAAGGTCAAACCAGGCGGTGATCATTTCATCGTACTGCCAGCGGGCATCGCCCATCGAACGCTCTCCGACCACTGTATTTTCTGTGGCACGCGTAAACGCACAGTGCAGGGTAGGCGCGATGACCAGGTATTGGTTGTCGCGAATGCCCGGGTCGCTAGCATTTTCGCGCACATGATTGAAGAGCGCTAGATTCGGGCTGCTAGCCACATCATACCAGCTCACGAACCAAAAGCTCGGCACATGAAAGTCCATGTCGTCATGGTAAAGCCCACCCTCGTACCATTTCGGGTCGTTGGGTTTACGGGTGATCATTTCCTCATAAATCCCCTGAGGGCCCTGAACGTTTTTAAGAATATCTTGAACAGGGAGATGGCGCAGCCCTTCTGACCAATCAATACGCGGGTAGCGTGGTGCCATATCATAAAAGCGCTGCAGGCGCTGCACATCTTCCTGTGCGATTCCCTCCGGCAAACGTGGCGCCAAAGGATCATGTTGAGTGCCATATAGCCAAGCCGTAAAGAGCATTTGCCCTGCACCCCCACGGTACCAGTTGCCCTGCTCGAAAAATTCACCTATACGTCCTACGCCAGCACCAAAGCCCTGGGGTACCATAGCTGCATGCGCAGGATGGTTCATGGCCGCCACTGCCATTTGCCACTCTGCAGTAGAAGAGCAGCCGATGGTACCGATTTTTCCATTCGACCAGGGCTGCTCAGCCATCCAGGTGAAGGCGTCATAGCCATCCGTTAGCGGCGTCCCTAAAATATCCCAGTCTCCTTCCGAAAAGAAGCGACCGCGCTCATTTTGAACCACATAGGCATAGCCTTTCTTCACCCACTCATAAGCTGTTTGCATGGTGCGTGTCACCAGCTCCCCATCGCGGTAGCTGTTGAAATTATACGGCGTGCGCGAAAACACGATCGGAACAGGCGCATCTGTTTTGGGTCGATAGATATCTGTGGCCAGGCGCTTGCCATCCCGCATCGGCATCATGACCTTCTGGTCTACGATGGCGATTTCTTCCAGCTGATCTAAAATGCTGACGCTTTGCTGTGCGCGCTGCTGCGCAAAAGCCCCTGTAAAGCAGCAAAACGCCAGCAGGAGCCCTAAAAATCTTGTTTTTCTCATGGTGAAATCAGGATTTATATCGAATTTTCAACTAAAAAACGATAAGTATTCCGAATATTCACCTGATTTTCTATGAAGGGTAGATTCAGGGGTTAACGGGAGGGCTTGCGCCCAAAAAAATCCTACTTGCCCCCGCGGCTTTTACGGAAGTTTTCTAAGAAGCGCTGGTGAACGGGAAGTGACTGCTGGCTGTTCGACTGCACCTTTCCGGACTGCCGTTGTTTTTTGCGCTTCGCGCGCGCCTTCTGCCGCCGCTTTTTATCCTGCTCCTTACTTTTTACCAAGACCGTGCGTGCGGAGATGCCCACCTGGCCACGAAAAAACTCCTCCCGGCCCGCCAAATTGATGTTAGGTTTGTAATCCACCGAGACGGTCACATTGAGTAAGGTCATCTCTACGCCCACGAGAAAGTCCATCCCGGTGGTGCGATTTCCGTAGGTCTGAATGATTTCCCGAGTATCCGGATTTCGGACGAAGCTCTCTTCTACACCTGCCGACAAGCCTGCTCCGTAGTAATAATTGAAACGCTTCGAAATCACAGGAGAGTGGCGCCGAACAAGTGCATGCGCGGTAGTATTCGTGCTAAAGTCAGATTGGATAATGCCCTCCACCGTCAAGCGGGGCATCAGACGCTGCTGCGCGGTGATGCCGACCGTACGGCTGATGTCATTATTTCCCAGGCGTAGCCCCACGCCCGTACCGTAGCGCTGTGCCTGAACAGTAGGGCCGCTGAAAAACAAGCAGATAGCACTTAAAAAGGAAAAGAATAAAAGTTTTTGCATGCGGGCTGATAGGCTCAAATATCAAGCCATAAAAATAGGAAGAGATTTGTTGGAAGCAAAAGTGCAGGCATTTTTCTCCTTCACATTATCGATTCCGGCGAGAATTAACTTTCTTTGAACTCTAAAGGTATTTCTACATGGCAAAACCGGATTTTGACGATATTTTTATGGAGCTGGCGGTTAACCTCGCCCGGCGCTCACACTGCATCAAGAAACATGTAGGGGCAGTCCTCACCAAGGACACGCGCATCATTTCCGTGGGCTATAACGGTCCGCCCGCAGGTACCCATAACTGTGACGAAGAATTTCCCGATACCGGCTGCGCCCGTGACAGCAAGGGCTCTTGCACACTGGCCATCCATGCCGAACAAAACGCCATTCTTTATGCGGTAAAAAATAATTCCTCCGTAGAAGGCAGCACCCTATACGTGACCTTGGCCCCCTGCCTGGCCTGTGCCCGCATCATCTTCTCCATGGGTATTCGAAAAGTGGTGTATTTGTACTCTTACGCCGCCTATAAGGGGCTAAAAGAAGATGAAGGAGTGGCCTTCTTACGTAAATTCGGTGTGGAGGTGCAGGCCTACGGCAAAGAAATCTACACGGAAGATCCCCTGGTGTAGGGACTCCTCCGCAGTGATCAGCCTTGTTTTGGCTCCTGAACGTAGAGCTGCCTTATAGGATATTAACCTCCCGCTCTAAGTGAATACCAAATCGCTGTGCCACAACCTGCATAATTTCTTCGCTGAGGGCTAAAATCTCCGCTCCTCGCGCTTCGCCATAATTGACCAAAACCAAAGCCTGGCGGGCATGTACCCCAGCTTGACCCCTGGTCAATCCTTTAAAACCTGCCTGCTCAATTAACCAGCCCGCAGGAATTTTTACCCCTTCAGCGACAGGATAATGCGGCATATCGGGGTATGTTATTGCCAGCAGCGCATACTGAGCTTCTGAGACTATCGGATTCTTGAAAAAGCTGCCAGCATTCCCGATTTTGGCTGGATCGGGCAACTTTGACTGGCGAATTTGGATCACAGCCTGGGCCACTAGTTTAGGGCTAGGAGGGCCCCCTGCGGCGAGCTGCTCTACAGTAGCGGCGATGTCCCCATAGTCCATACGCAGCTGGGGCTCCGTCAGCAAGCGAAAGGCCACTTCTAAAATGATGTAGCGATCCTTCAAGGCCTTTTTAAAGATACTTTCCCGATAGCCAAAAGCACAAGCCGCTGCATCAAAGCGATGTACCTCACCACTGCTGATCTCTAAAGCCTCCAGATAAGCAAAATGATCTTTGACCTCCACGCCATAAGCACCGATATTTTGCATGGGAGAGGCACCCACAGTGCCCGGGATCAAGCTCAAATTTTCCAGGCCGTAGTACCCATTTTCCAGGCACCAACAAACGAACTGATGCCAATTTTCCCCTGCTCCAGCGCGAACCAAGACAGAACCGTCCGGTTCCGGCTGTGCTCGAATGCCAGTGATGGCCATATGAATAACTAAGCCAAGGAAATCACGTGTAAAGAGGATATTTGAGCCGCCCCCTAGAATGAAGTAGGGAAGCCGCTGCTGCCGGGCAAAGGCAAGTGCCTCAAGGAGTTCAGCCCGATTAGATACGGCGGTATAATAGCGCGCTCGCTGCGCAATGCCAAAAGTCGTGAGCCCTTTTAAGGAAATATCGGTTTGCATGGAGGTATTTTCGATGTTCGAATTACGGAAGTTTTTCCATTAATCGGAAACTTTATGCTATTTTGCTCCCAAAGAAGCCATCCTCATGAAAGAAATCGTCATCAATGGTATCCGCATTCGTCCGGGCCAAACCCTAAACATCGAAATAGCCATCGCCAGACTGCCGACGCACACTTTGATCGACCTTCCTGTATTTATTCGGCGGGCAAAGGAAGATGGGCCGACGGTTTTGATCTCTGGTGGGGTGCATGGTGATGAGATTAATGGCGTAGTGGCAGTCAAGCGACTATTGGAGGAAGACGACCTACAGCCGATTAAAGGAGCACTGATCTTCATGCCGCTGGTGAATATTTATGGCTTCCTGAGTAATTCACGCAGCTTTCCGGATGGGAGGGACCTCAACAGAAGTTTCCCGGGTTCGAAAAAGGGTTCCTTGGCCTCGCAGATTGCCTACATTCTAAGCACAGAAATCATCCCAAACATTGATTTCGGGATAGACTTCCATACCGGAGGGCGCATGCTATCGAATCACCCTCAGATCCGCGTGGATTACCGGGATAAAAAGGGGATGGAGTTGGCCAAATCCTTTGGGACGCACTATATCCTGAATTCACCACATATCGACAAATCCTTCCGGAAAGAGGCCTACAAGCAGAAAAAGTCCATTTTAGTTTATGAGGGCGGTGAATCCTCCCGCATGGATGAATTCGCGATCGAAGAGGCGGTGGCAGGATGTAAGCGACTGCTTCATGCGAAAGGAATTATCGACGACACCCTTCAGATACCTGCCCCTAAAGAAACCCTCATGCTGAAGGAAAGTAGCTGGCAGCGCGCGAAGGTATCGGGTATCTTTAATGCTACGGTGGCCCTAGGAGACGCGGTGCGCAAAGGCCAAATCCTAGCCAAAATCTCTGACCCCTATGGCCAGGTCAAGGTACCCGTGAAGGCCTCTACGAATGGCTTTGTGGTCGGGCTAAATAATAACCCGGTCGTGAATGCTGGCGATGCACTTATTCACCTTGGTAAGGCTTAAGGCCTTACCGCTGCTGACGTATATTAAAAAGAAAGAACTCTCCATCTGTTATTTGTTTCGACGGTCGTGCACCGAGATCGCCCCCACTTTCTACCAGACGATCCGTTTCTTCTGCGTCGAAAACAACTGCTTCAAATCTGCCCGTGATTCCTTCTGGACCAAAGCCCGTTAGTGTAAGGCTACCTGAATCCGTGGCTGTGGGATGTTCTCTTCTTAAAAGCCCACCGAACCACTCTTTACCATCCGCGTCGGTGTAGATGACATTCAGTCGATTCACCGTTTCGGCACCGAAAGGAACGCGCTCTCCCATCCGGTAGGGTACTTGTATATCGAAGGGATCAATAGAGCGCGCCACGATCACGATACTTTCTTTTAAATTCCCCTGCCGATCGCCTTCTATCGGTCGTCCGTTAAACATAGAAATTACCATGACACGTGTATCGTTCCCTGTATTCGAAGGCTCTAAAACAAAAATACTACCGTCCCGATTCGCCTGAAAAACGCGCTCCTGTCCGTCTATCGTAAAACGGTACATGTAGGCGGGCCCTTCGTCTTCACTTTGGAACAAACTACAGCCGCTGAAAAATAGAAGAGCTAAAAAAGCCCAAAACATCTGGGGTACAGGTCGAATTTTCATAAGGGTTACTAACGTAAGCAATAGAACATCCGAAATAAACGATTTTTGCCTTAATAACAAAAAAGCCATGTAAAATCAGTGTTTTTTTCTGATCCTACATGGCTTTATTGCGTTTTTACAAACTTAACTGAAATACGTTTTTAAGCCAGAGATACGCTCCTCTAGGCGTGCTTCCACGGTGCGATAAGCCTCTCGATTCGGCAGCTCCTCATGCACAGAGAAATAATACTTGATTTTCGGCTCCGTGCCAGAAGGACGTGCAGAAATTTTACTGCCATCCGCTAAATAAAACTGCATCACATTCGAGGCCTCCACCTCCAGTGGGGTAACCTTACCCGTCGACACATCGGTCACCGTACCCTGTAATACGTCGACTACCGTGACCACAGGGATGCCATTAATCTCTTTCGGCAGGTCGGTCCGGTATTGCTTCATCAGCGCTTGGATTTGCTCAGCACCATCTTTCCCTTTCTTGGTCACCGAAATGAGCGACTCCTTATAAAATCCAAAGCGCATGTAAACCTCTGCCAGCGCATCTTGAACCGTCATGCCCTTTGTAGCGTAGTAGGCCACGATTTCAGCGGTTAAACTACAAGCGGAGACCCCATCCTTATCGCGTACAAAGTCGCCGACCAAAAAGCCATAGCTCTCTTCGCCACCTCCGATAAATTCCTTTTTGCCCTCCTGGGCCAAAATCACATTCGCGATATTTTTAAAGCCTGTAAGCACCCGATAGCAGGGAACCTCGAAGCCGGCACAAATTTGGTCGATAAGCTCCGTCGTCACGATGGTATTGACCATAAATTGATTACCGGTCAATCTACCTTGCTCCTGGTATTGCGTCAGCAGATAATAGGTCAGCAGCGTTCCCGTCTGATTTCCATTCAATAGCTCGAAACCCCCTCTTTCGTCCGGCACACAGGCGGCATAGCGGTCTCCATCCGGATCACAGGCCAGTACTAACTGAGCTTGCTTTTCTTCAGCCAGGGCCAATGCCATCGTCAGGGCCTCTGCCTCTTCAGGGTTAGGATATACAACCGTCGGGAAGGTCCCATCAGGTGCCTCCTGCGCGGGAACCACATGGATACTTTCGAAACCAAATACGCGTAAGGCGGCGGGGACCATTTTCCCCGTCACGCCATGGATAGGAGAAAAAACGATCGGCATGTCTTTCTGCGCCGTGATGGCCAGCGGAGAAAGACTTAGTTTCTTTACTTCATTGAGGTAGATCAGGTCGAAATCCTCCTCGATATAGGTAAACAGGTCAGGATTTCCAGTCCACTTTACGGCATCGATGCTTTCGATCTTCTGCACTTCTGTGATGATATTTTTATCATGTGGAGCCACCACCTGCCCACCATCTTCCCAGTAGGCTTTATAGCCATTATATTCCTTGGGATTATGAGAGGCCGTCACCATCACGCCACTCTTACAACCGAAATGCCGAATGGCAAAGGACAGCATCGGGGTAGGTCGGCTTTCCCTAAAATAGTATACCTTTATCCCATTAGCGGTGAAAACATTTGCCGTCGTCTCTGTGAATAGCGTATTGTTGATACGGCAGTCATGCGTCAGCGCTACCGAAATTTTCTCGCCCGGATAGGTGGCATTTAGATAGTTGGCTAAACCTTGGGTGGCCATACCCACCGTATACACGTTCATTCGGTTCGAGCCCACGCCCATGATGCCACGCAAGCCTCCGGTCCCAAACTCTAGGTCTCTATAAAAGGCATCCACTAAAGCGGTGGTGTCAGCTGCGTCTAATAGCGCTTGAATTTCATCCTTGGTAGCTTGATCTACTTGGCTATGTAGCCAGCGCTCCGCTTTCGCGCGAATCATCGGATCTATATTGGTCATAGGTTTGTAAAAAGTTTTGTTGTCTGCTTAAAATTAAAGAAATACCCTGAAAAAGAAACAAGAATGCCCGATTTTTCACCGGGCATTCCACTTTTTTATGCATTCAGGCCTTACAGGTTGCCGCGCAACTCCTGCTCACGCTCGATCGCTTCGAAGAGGGCCTTAAAATTCCCTTTGCCGAAGGACTTCGCCCCCTTCCGCTGTATGATTTCATAAAAAACCGTCGGGCGATCCTGCACCGGCTTGGTAAAAATCTGCAACAGGTAGCCCTCATCGTCGCGGTCTACCAGGATATTTAAGTCCTTCAGAGGCTGCAGGTCCTCATCGATAGCGCCGACGCGGTCTAGCAGGTCATCGTAGTAGGTGTCCGGCACCTCCAGAAATTCTACCCCACGGCGACGTAACTCAGATACCGTATGCAGGATATCGTCCGTGGCGATAGCCAAATGCTGCACCCCTGCACCCTGATAGAAATCGATGTATTCTTCGATCTGCGACTTTTTCTTGCCTTCCGCAGGCTCATTAATCGGAAACTTGATAAAACCATTTCCATTCGATACCACCTTCGACATCAAGGCCGTATAATCAGTAGAAATATCCTTATCATCGAAGGTGATCAGCAAGTTGAAGCCCATGACCTTTTCATAAAAGTCTACCCATTTGTTCATCTCGCCCCAGCCCACATTTCCAACACAGTGGTCGATATACTTCAGACCGATGGGCTCAGGGGTAAAGGTCGACTGACGCGGCACATAACCCGGAAGAAAGACGCCCGTATAGTTCTTGCGCTCCACGAACAGGTGTACTGTCTCACCATAGGTATGGATTCCGGACACGATCACCTCACCATGTGCATCCTGAAGGACTGTCGGCTCCTGATAGGCCTTAGCACCACGCTTGGTCGTCTCCTCGAAAGACTGGCGCGCATCGTCTACCCACAGGGCTAAGACCTTCACACCATCCCCATGTGTTTTCACATGTTCCGCGATCGGATGCTCCGCCTGCAGGGCAGTAGTCAGCACTAGGCGAATTTTATCCTGCTTCAACACATAAGAGGCGCGGTCTTTTACGCCTGTTTCGGGGCCTGCGTATGCGATCAGCTCATAGCCGAAGGCATATTGGTAGTAAAGGGCAGACTGCTTGGCATTGCCCACATAAAATTCCACGTAATCGGTCCCGTTAATGGGAAGGAAATCCTGTTCCATACTGTCTATGATTTGGGTTTATAGCTCGAAAACTCGTTTACACAAAGGTAACAAAATAATCTTTTCCCCTCGCCTGCGCATCACTTTCTATAACCGTTCTTATTAGGTTATCCCATTTTGGCCTACCGGCCAAAACAGCCTACTCATGTATCAATGGCAGGCTGCCGCACTCCGCTATAGACACGCTTACCAGGTTCCGTGGAACTATCTTATGCTAATGTGCTGAATAAAAACGTATTCCAGCCATGCATAAACTGTAAAGAATTCTTTATATTTGCAACAATGTTGCAAATAATAAAATCTCGTCTGTGTTCCCATCCTGACTTTATCGGCATAGCTGCCTCCGTGCTATGTATGATTCACTGTTTATTTGTTCCTATAACATTGACTATAGGCTACTGGTGGAAAACTACTAAAGGGTACGAAATTACCTCGCCGAAAGTCGATACCCTCATGCCTGAACAAGTTCCACCTACTCATAGAACGGTACGTTATTATGGGCTAAAGTATCAAAAAAGCATGGCGGAAAATCATGCCGATCACTTGCATTTATCTGCAGGAGAACTGGTAGAACAGCACCTCAGTCATGGGAATCACACTACCTTTTGGCACGCTTTAGATTATTTCTTCGTTTTTATAGCCCTCCTAGCGGTGCATCAATCAAGCCAAAAAACAGCCTCCAAAAGTATAAAATTATTGCTTTGGTCTGCTTTTAGCGTTTTTGGACTAAGTGTACTTTTACATGAAGCATACCCTTGGCTGCTATACCTTTCACTAAGCGCTTCGCTACTTTTAGTCTATGGCCATTATCTCAGGTGGAAAGTAGGCCGTAAATGTATAAAAAACCCTATTTAGCTATTGGCTGGAGGCCATTTTTTCCCGTACCTTCACCATATGAGACAGCCTAAACCTTTTTACTTCCGCGGGCAGTATCAGCTTGGCTCAGCGGAGGCCTTCCGCTTCATGAGTGTATCCGATGGGCACCTCGGCCAAAAAGACAGTATGCATCCCGAGCATCTGCAAACCTTAGCAGCTGCACTCCACCGAGAAAAAGAGCGCATGGCCTTTTGCCTCTATAACGGTGACCTGGTTCATGATTGCCCGAATCGACTGCCCGAAGTGGCGCAGGTATTCGCCAGCCAGAAGGTGCCGCTCTTTGCCACGCGTGGCAACCATGACCACTGCCCAGAAGAAGACTGGAAACGCATTTTCGGCCATGGCCTGAACCACCGCTTCCAACAGGCAGCTATCGGCTTTATCCTGCTGGATAGCAGCGACGAAAAGGGGAGCTACCGCTGCATAGCGCAGGAATTTTTAGCAGAAAGCCTGCATGCCTTTCGCGAACTGCCAGCCGTTTTCGTGGCTACCCATTTGGCCCAGGGGGGCCAAAGCTACCACAGTATCCAATGCCCCGATTTTCTACCGCTCCTACAGCGCTACCCAAATGTCAAAGCGGTGCTGCATGGGCATGATCATGACATGAACGGACAGGTGTACTGTGCCGACGTCCCCCATCTCTGGTCTGGACACATTGGAGGAAGTTGGGGCCTGCCCGAAACGAGCTACCGCGAAGTGATCTTAGAACCCGATGGCCTGTTAATCAGCTGCATGCGCAGCCTACGCTCCGGTGAAATCCTTCAAGGACATGTCTTTCGAAATAGATTTTGACCAAAGGTCAATTTCATCTACAGGCCTACCATCTGCAGCCAGAGTGTCCACAGGCCTTTCGCAGCAAGAAGGAGGCTAAGCACGGCGAAAAAAAGCAACGAATAGCGGAAAAAAGGGCCTGAAGCCTTGCGCCGGCTGAGGAGGCGCCAAAGCCCAAAGCTCAGTAGGGGCAACAAAAGGGCGTTGGTAAACTGGGCCAGCGCGATCAGCTGGAAAATATTCCAGCCCGCCAAAGCGATCAAGCTGGCGCTACCTACCATGCCAGCCATCAAAAGCCGCATCGGCAAACCGCGAAGCGCGGTGGACCAGTTAAACAGGCTGCAAAGGACGTATGCCCCCGCAAATGCTGCCGTAAGCGCCGAACTTAGCCCAGCTGCAAAGAGCCCCAAACCGACCGCCAAAGGAGCCCAGCCATCCAAAAGCGGACGCAGCCCTTCGGCCAAATCCGCCCCCTGTATCAGACGATCTAAACTGCTACCGGCGCCTGTAATCACGATGGCCACGGAGATCAATCCCCCCAGTAGAAGGGCCTGTGCGAGGTCCCGACGCACCCAGCGGACGTGTACACCCTCCGGATAGCGCTCATGCAATAATCCACTGTGCAAGAATAGGTTATAGGGAACTACCGTAGTACCTAAAAGGGAAAGAATCAAAATAGAATCGCTCTGAAAACGAGGAACCAAGCCCTGGACTAATGCAGCAGGGGCCGGTTGTAGCGCCACCGCTGTTCCCATAAATGCCAGCGCTAACATCGCTACCAAGAACACAACCCGTCTTTCCAGCTGTTGGATGCTTCCCTTTACTAAAACAAGCACCACGATCAGCCCCAAGAGCCCTTGATAGACGCCGATCGGCCAATTTTCAGCAGCGGGTAGCCCCTGTTCTATCACCAGCGCGACGCCTAGGGCAGCACCACTCAGATTATCCACCTCATAGGCCGTATTTCCCACCCCGATGGCTGTTGTGAGGAGGACCAGCATGAGGGCTTTGCCCAAAGGGCCCGGCAAGAGTTCTTCCCGAAACTGCTGTGCGAGTGGACGTCTGTCCTGTAGGCTGAGCCGGAATGCGGCATCTTGAAAGCAGTAGGTCATGCCGATACCCAGTACCAAAACCCAAAGCAAGGAATAACCCGTTTCGACGCCGGCCATGCTGCAGACCGTCACCGTGCCCGGTCCGATGAAGGCAGCCGCTACCCAGGCTCCTGGGCCTAATTTCCACCCTTTTTTTCCCACAGCAGCCTGCATCCTAAGGGCGGCTTAAAAGTGCGTACAGCGCAAAACTCCCCAGCCAGTGGGTCCCTTCATAGTTTTCGTCCACTAGCTCCGGCAGGGCATGTCGCACATGCGCATCCGCGATCGGCAACAAGTGGGCCAGCGCATCCGGCTGGGCCCCTACAAGTCCGTATAGGCACCAGGCACGGCTGAAATTGAGCCCATCGAGGTGCACTAATTTGCCATCAGCCCGATCACTGACCTGCGCTACTTCCAAGGTGAAATCGGGGGAGTAGAGCGGCGGCAAAAAGGATTTTGACCAGCGTTTAAACTCTTCCGGATTGAGGACTTTCCGCATCAGGTCCAGGGTCTGAAAGCAGGGGGATAAAAAGTCATACCCTGAGGGTTCATAGGCCAGCGGACAATCTTGGTCGGTATAGAAAAAGCGCTTGGCATGCTTTTCGATTTCATAGGCCAGAGCCGTTTCCCCCGCCGACAGCGCATAGTCATACGCCAGGCTAAGCCCGAAAGCCGTATTCGGATGCTCTCCCGATCGCACCGGGTAGACTAATTTCGGTAAAAATGTGCGATACTTATCCACGATCAGCTGCGTAAGTGGTGCCAAATGCGTACTCAACTCCACTCCTAAGGGGTCCTCCCAAGTCTGTAACGCCTCGGCTAGTTTAAGGAGCCAGGCCCATCCATATGTCCGCTCGAAGCTGCCATTTTCCGGCATGTGAAAGTAGGCCACCTCTGCCGCGATATGTTCCGCCCGAAGCCGTCTTTTTAAGAGCGCCCGCACCTCCGCTGCCTCCGGCAAATCCGGAAAGCGCTTAAGCAGCTCCACCATCATCCAGTGCCCATGCACGCTGGAATGCCAGTCGAAACAGCCATAAAAGGCCGGATGGAGCACGTCTGGTGGAAGTAGGTAACTGCTATCCGCGAGGACCTGGTTGAGCTTGTTCGGGTACACCACCTCGGCACAGTGGAGGGGCAAAGCGATCAGGCGAGAAGCCTCTTCCCGGCTTAGCTCCGGTGCCGGTAGGGTCGGGGTCGCTTCTGGGGATTTTGGGCCGCAGGCCAAAAGGAAAAGAAAAAACAACCCAAAACCAGCGGCAGGAAAGTAGCGAAAAAGGAAAGAAGTGTCAGGCATTGTCAGACTTTAAGCGGTAGGACCTTGTTTATACAGCAATAAAGCCATTTCTTGCAAAGAAAAAAAATGCTTTCTATACTCGTTTTTCTGGTTTTAGGGCTGCAAGTGCTTCTGCTAGTGTTACTGATCCGAGGCAGACTATTTCGGGACCAGGCAGCTCAACAGGAAAAGCTGCTGCAGACCATCCGTTTCGAGCAGCAGCAGGAGCGTAGAGATCTGTTGGCCGCCCTGCAGAACCAGTTTCTGACCTTCGTTCAAGCTATGCAGCAGCAGAGCCGTGAGCAGCGGGAGGTGCTGGCCGACTTTGGGCGGGTCTTTGAGGTGAATGTAGACCGTTTTAATCAGGTACAGAAGGAGAAGTTTCAGGAGCTTCTCTTTCGGCAGGAGCGCCTGATGGCGCAAACGGAAAAGCAGCTGGAGCGTATGCGTGAAACGGTAGATGAAAAGTTGCAGAAAACCTTAGAAACCCGTCTGGGCCAATCGTTTGCGCTGGTAAGTGAGCAGCTTCAGGCGGTACAGAAAGGGCTAGGCGAGATGCAGCATCTCGCCGCAGGGGTAGGAGATCTAAAAAAGGTGCTCAGCAATGTTAAAACGCGTGGTGTGCTGGGGGAGTACCAGTTGCAAGCGCTTCTGGAGCAGCTCTTGGCACCGGATCAGTATGCCTTGAATGTCGCCGTTATTCCGGGCCGAAATGTCCGTGTGGAATTCGCGGTCAAAATGCCGGGGGCCGCAGCAGACCGCCCTCTTTACCTACCGATCGATGCCAAGTTTCCCCAGGAGAGCTACGAGCGGCTGTTGGCGGCATATGATGGGGATGATCTCGCACAGGTGCAGCAGGCTCGCCTAGTTTTAATCCGCACGGTAAAAACATTTGCAGCCACGATCGAAAAGCAGTATCTTTTGCCACCGTTTACGACGGATTTTGCTCTTTTATTCTTGCCCACCGAGGGACTTTATGCTGAATTAGCCCGTGAGCCCGGTTTTATCCAAGAGTTGCAGCAGCAACATCGAGTGGTGCTGACCGGTCCGACGACCCTGGCGGCCTTCTTGAACAGTCTTCAGATGGGCTTTAAAACTTTAGCCA
The DNA here is from genome assembly GCF_054166705.1 of Nitritalea sp. Classification (NCBI taxonomy): domain Bacteria; kingdom Pseudomonadati; phylum Bacteroidota; class Cytophagia; order Cytophagales; family Cyclobacteriaceae; genus Nitritalea; species Nitritalea sp. The sequence goes on along the minus strand of NZ_JBSZCV010000006.1, from coordinate 13,350 downwards.
TCCAGCAGCGTAGCAGTGAGGTATGGCAAGTGTTGGCCGGCGTGAAGGCTGAGTTCACGAAGTTCGGAGGCCTGATTACGAAAGCCCAGAAGAAACTGCAGGATGCTAATCAGGATTTAGACCAACTGGTGGGGACGCGAACGCGGGCGATAGAGCGGAAATTACGTGATGTGGCACTTTTAGAGGATGAAAATGATGAAACCCTTCCAAAATAAAATGTGTGTGGCGGAGATGAGTTGCCAAGCTGGCGCTGCGGCGGCGCCAATTGCTTCTGCATGGCTATCCCCTAGATATTTGTGGCTTTTGGCCTTTTTCTTTGCCCTTTGGGCGGAGCCCCTACATGCGCAGGAAGAAGAGCCCATTTATGAGCTAGATGGAGAAATTCGGAGTAATTCCATCGTGATGATTGAGCTGGCGCAAAAGTTAGTCCTAGACATGCGCTACGAAAAGGCGCTAGAAATCGTGGAGTTGACGCTGAAAGACGACCCCTACTTTCATCCTGCCTACCAGACCTTTTATTCGGCGGCGAGCCATGTTCAGGAGGCTTGGCCTCGTTTAGTGAGGCACTTAGAGAAAGCTACTCAGGCCTATTTTCGGGAAGACGATGAGTTGATTTTCTACCTGGCTAATGGGCTTTACTGGATGGAGCAGTACCCCGAGGCACTGGCACGCTTCGATGAGGCCATTCAGTGGAGCAAGGTAAATGGAGAGGATTTTTATTTGATTTGGAACTATCATTTTAACCGGGGCAACTGTCTGCTGAAGATGAAGCAGTATGCGCAGGCGGTGGAGGCCTATGATGAGGCGGCCCGTTTAAATCCGGTGGATGCAGGGATTTTTGCGAACCGAGGGATCTGTCACCATTACTTAAATAATGCGGCGCTGGCTTGTGCCGACTGGCAGGAAGCGCTGGATCTGGAGTATCAGAAGGCCGCAGAATACCTCGAAAGATATTGTGATTCGAATAAAAGCCAGTAATTTTACATCATAAAATATCCCTATGGGAGTCAAAGGATGAAAATTGTTATAGCCGGAGCTGGTGATATGGGTTATCACTTGGCGCAGCAGCTCGCCTCCGAAGATGCGAATGAAATCACGATAATAGACGAAAATAAAGATACTTTAGACTATGTCGGGAGTCATTTAGATATTCTTACCGTTTTAGGCGACGCCACGTCCATTGCTGTCATGCGGCGCGCTGCCGTGCAGGAGGCAGATCTTTTTATGGCGGTAACTACCTCTGAAAAAACCAATATGCTCTCTACTATGCTCGCCAAGCAGCTAGGAGCCAAGAGGGTGATTTCCCGCGTGCGCATCCATGACTACTTGGAAGAAAAGAATCAGGGTATCTTTAAAAATCTGGGGGTGGATAATTTAATCAGTCCCACCATGCTATGCTCCGAGGAAATCGTCCGTATGGTAGAAAACGCCACCTTCACCGAGGTGTTCGAATTCGAAGAAGGCAAGTTTAACATCGTAGGCATTACCTTGGATCAGTATAGTAAGTTGGTCAACCGTCGGATCGCGGACATGGGCAATGATCCTATTTTCAAAGACATCCGCATTATCGCTATTGTGCGGGACCAGCGCACCTTGATACCCCGCGGCAGCACCTATATTCGCAATAATGATCATATCTTTTTCATTTCCACAGAGCAGGCCAATGCTTCTATTTTAGAGCTCCTCGGACAGAAGAAGGTAGATATTTCAAATATCATGATCATCGGTGGAGACGATATGGCCTACACGACGGCGCTTAAACTGGAAAAAAATTATAATGTCACGCTTGTGCACCGGGAAAAAGAACGTTGCAAATGGCTGGCGGAACACTTAAATGACACCCTTGTGATTCATGGGGACTACAGAAATATCGAGCTGCTAGAGGAAGAGGGCTTAGAGCAGATGCAGGCGTTTATCGCCTTGACCGAAAGCTCCGAAACCAATATCATCACCAGTTTAAGTGCGAAAAATCACAAGGTGTACAAGGCCATCGCGCATGTGGACACGCGGGAATACATCCACATTTCGCACAGCATCGGTGTGGATTCTTTGATCAACAAAAAACTGGTAGCGGCGAATCAGATTACCCGCTTTTTGCGGAAGGGCAGCGTAGAGGCTGTTTCGGGCATTTATGGCGTAGATGCCGAGTTCGTCCAGTACTCCATCTCCAAGGGTGGGCGCATGACCCGCAAGCCGCTGAAGGCCCTCAACTTCCCGGATGCTGCGATCATTGCGGGGATCATTCGTGGGGAGCAGGTTTTTATTCCCGATGGGGAATTTCGCTGTGAAGCGGAGGATAAAGTGATCGTATTTGCTTTGCCTGCGGCCAAAAAAGCATTAGAAAAAATATTCAACTAGCCATGATCCACGGAAAAGCGATCGCCCGGGTAATGGGTATTTTAATGTTGTTGGTTGGCCTATTGATGTTGCCAGGTGCCGCCTTTAGTTACTATTACGGCAGCAGCGATTTACTGGCGCTACTTGGCTCCTCTGCCATTAGCATTCTGTCCGGATTGGCTTTTTTCTTGGCCTTCAAGGAGGATAAAGACGGTATCCGCAAGCGCGAAGGTTACCTGATCGTGGCGCTGACATGGGTGGTTATGGCCATCTTTGGGATGATGCCGTACCTGATTAGTGGTGCCATCCCGAAGGTGCCGGACGCCCTTTTTGAGACCATCTCGGGTCTCACCACGACGGGTGCTACCATCCTAACGGACATCGAAGCACTCCCGCAGGGCCTGCTTTTCTGGCGCAGTATGACACAGTGGATCGGTGGTCTCGGCATTATCGTCCTTACGGTGGCGATTTTCCCACTTTTGGGGATCGGAGGGATCGAGTTATTCGTGGCCGAAGCCTCGGGTCCCACGAATGACAAGTTGCACCCCCGGATACGGGAAACGGCTCGTCGGCTGTGGCTGCTCTATGTGGGGCTTACGGTGGTTGTGGCGGCCTTATACTATATTTTCGGCATGAACTTGTTTGATGCTGTGAACCATGCGCTTACGACCACTGCCACAGGGGGATTTTCTACTAAAAATAACAGTTTCGCTTTCTTCACTAGCCCAGCGCTTCAGTACATTGCAATTGTTTTTATGTTCATTTGTGGTATTAACTTCACCGTCATTTACTTTTTTCTCACGGGCCGAGTTAAAGCTGCTTTGCGCTCGGATGAGTTTAAGGCGTATACAGTGGTGGTGTTTGTACTCATCATTGCGCTCAGCATCCCGATCTATTTTTTAGGAGATGGCAGTGTAGAGGAATCCTTTCGCAAGACCGCCTTTCAGATCATCTCCATGATCACGACTACGGGTTTTGTGGTGGATGATTATACCGCCTACCACCAGGGGATCACGCTTATCTTTTTTATGTTTTTGTTTTTTGGTGCCTCGGCAGGAAGCACCTCTGGGGGGATCAAGTTTGTGCGGCACCTCACCTTCTTTAAAAATAGCTATTTAGAGTTCAAGCGTATCATTCATCCGAGGGCCATTGTGCCTCTAAAGATTAATGGCGACCGGGTGACGGGTAAGATCATCACCTCCATTATGAACTTTTTGCTCATTTATCTAATGGTGTTTGTGTTTGGCTCCATTTTTCTAAGCTTTATGGGCTATGACATCATCACCTCTTTTGGAGCGGTAGCGACCTCTTTAGGAAATGTGGGGCCGGCCATAGGAGGAGTAGGACCAGAAGATAGTTGGAATTTTTTCAACCCAGTAGCGAAGGTTTTTCTTGCCTTTTTGATGCTGTTAGGACGACTGGAGCTCTTTACCATTTTGGTCCTTTTTACACCTTATTTTTGGAAGGCCAACTAACTGGATGTGCACAGCCCTTTTTGGCGGGGGGGCTGTGCAGGCACCACTTTTTAAGTTCGAAAAAGACATTCAAGCGCTGCCAAAAAAGACGATGAAACCCACTTTTGGACTCGGCTTTGAAAAATCGGAATTCAGTTTCACCATAAACCTCCGGCGCGGCGGCTGAGACTTTTACGCCCATTTTGCACCTAAGTAAAAGAAAACATTCCTCAGCTGACTTCATGATCTTAGTTGAAAATATGTATTTAAAACCATATCTTTATGGGTAAAAATAGGTAGTAATATGAAATAAATTGGATAATTTAGTTTGATGAAGAAAAGAGAGTCTACCTGATAATAGTTTTCTTAATAGAAGTTTTGCTAAAGGGCAAGATCAGATTACCCGAGACGTGAAAATGGACAAGTGGAGACAAATCAAAAGGCACATCCATTAAAGAAGAGGTTTAATGGGAAAAATAAAACCATGGCAAATAAGATTATTTTGAGATAAAAAATTGTAGGACATCCAAATAAATTAGAGTAACGTATGCCTCAATCTATAGCTTATAATTACAGTCATATTACCTTTAGTACCAAAAATAGATATCCCTTTATTGATGAACAGATACAAGAGGAATTGTTTCAATACATCGGAGGAATATGTAAAAAAATGGATTTCAATCCTGTGATAGTTGGCGGGTACAAAGACCATATTCATATTCTTTGTGTTCTGTCACGAAAAGTGGGGCTGATGAAACTAATTGAAGAAGTTAAATCACATTCATCCAAATGGATGAAGACCAAGGGTGAGCTGTACAAGAACTTTTATTGGCAAAGGGGATATGGGAGTTTTTCGGTTAATCCATCGGGAGTTAATGTGGTTGTGCGTTACATAGAGAATCAGGCCGAACACCATAAAAGGAAAACATTTCAAGAGGAGTATTTAGGTTTTTTGAAAAAATATAAGATTGAATACGATGAACGCTATGTGTGGGATTGATTTCGCACCTTTGGTGCTTTGGGGGATGGGTGCCTCGTTTCATTTACGAGTCCTAAGGGGCTCGGATAATGATTTCGCACCTTTGGTGCTTGGGGGATGGAGGCCTCTTTTCATTTCCGAGCCCTTAGGGGCTAGGCTAGTGATTACCGCACCTTTGCTGCTTGGGGGATGGGTATCTCGTATCAAAAAGCGCCAAGGGCGCAAAATCATTAACCTAGGGCATCGCCCTGGGACATCGCCCTGGGGCATCCGCCATGGGACTTCGCCATGGAGCATCTCCATGGGATCTCGAAGCACCAACGGTGCGCAATCTCAATCGATAATCTAAAAAATTCCTACCAAACCCTAACCTCAAAAGGCTCGGCTTATGATTTCGCACCTTTGGTGCTTGGGGGATGGAGGCCTCTTTTCATTTCCGAGCCCTTAGGGGCTAGGCTAGTGATTACCGCACCTTTGGTGCTTGGGGGATGGGTGCCTCGTTAATTACCATGGTCATTAGGGAAAAACATTACCCCAAAAAAGCGCCAAGGGCGCAAAATCATTAACCTAGGGCATCGCCCTGGGACATCGCCCTGGGACATCGACCTGGGACATCGCCCTGGGACATCGACCTGGGGCATCGCCATGGGACGTCGCCCTGGGGCATCCGCCATGGGATCTCGCCACGGGGCATCGCCCTGGGGCATCGCCATGGAGCATCGCCCTGGGGCTCACCCCTCTATAAGCGCCGCACGCATTTTCACAATCCGGTCTTCTAAACTTTCACTGCTCAGCGTGGCCCGCAAACGATCCACCATAATCGGAAAAGAAAAGGGTGTAAACTGCCCCGGACGTTTGAGCACCAAGCGCTTCCTATTGATCCGCTCAAGTGCCGCCCTCACCTGGTCCTCCGAAACACTCGTCGAAAGAACCTCCCGACGTGCCTGCTCCAAAAGTAAATTATCCGGATCATAGGTCTCAAAAACACTGTAGAGCAACCCAGAGTGACTTTGCAAATGCTTAAACGTGGCCGCCTTGCCCGGAAAACCCTGGAAAATCAAGCCCGAAATCGTGGCCACATCACGAAACTTGCGCTTGGCCATCTCACTCTCGTTCAAACAGGCAGCCAAATCCTCCTCCAAGCCCTCCATCCGGAACAAGTCTTCCTCCAAATACTCCTCGATCCGAAGCTCTGCGTCAGAAAGCAACTCAAACCCATAATCATTCATCGCTATACTAAACGTCAGCGGCATGCTCACACTGATTCGGTAAGCAAGCAGGGCCGCTAAAATTTCATGCACCATACGCCCCTCAAAAGGATAAAAATACACATGATCGCCTTCCTTCGTACGCTGATGCTCGATGAGCAAAGTGTGCCGGTCCGGAACCAAAGAAAGCTTTTGCTGCAGCAGCAGCAATGGAGCCAAATACCGCGTCTCCTCCTGCCGATAGATCCCGCGCGATACCTCATCTAATGTGGCCTTGATCTTTTCCGAAAGCCGCGAAGTGAGCGAAATCCGCCCTCCCATATAACTCGGAATGTTCGACGTCTTCGCCGTAGAACGCTTCACCAGCGCCTGCATCTCCTTCAGCTGCACAAACTCCAAACTCCGGCCCGCAAAGAAAAACTTATCCCCAGGCTTCAACTTGCTAATAAAGTACTCTTCGATCATGCCGATAAAGCCTCCCGTCTTAAACCGAACCTTCACCATAGGATCCGACACGATCGTCCCCATCGAAAGCCGATGCCGCATAGCGGTGCGCTTGTCCTTAACCAACAAGCGCCCCTGCCCATCCTCCTGCACCTTCGAAAATTCCGCATAACCCTGCAGTGCCTCTCCACCCTGCGTGATGAAACGCAAAATCCAAGCATAGGCCTCTGGATCCAATTGCCGAAAGGCAAAGGTCTGACGCAAACAGGGATACAGCTCCTCCGGACGGAAACCACCACCCACCGCCAAGGTGAGCAAAAACTGGATCAACACATCATAGGTGAGCTCCGGGCCAGGCAGGGTCTCGATTTCTCCCTCCCGAATGGCATCGCGCAGGGCAGCCGCCTCCAGCAACTCCAACGCATGGGTGGGAACAAAATGAATCTCACTGGCCACTCCCGGGCGATGCCCCGAACGCCCCGCACGCTGTAAAAAACGCGCCACCCCTTTCGGGCTTCCAATCTGAATTACGGCCTCTACCGGGCGAAAGTCCACTCCCAAATCCAAGGAAGAGGTGCAGACCACCAGACGCAAGCGACCCTCGTGCAGCTGCTCTTCCACCCAAGCACGAACCTCCCGATCCAGCGAGCCATGGTGCACCGCCACCAACCCCGCCCAGTCCGGCCGCAGCTCCATCAACTTCTGGTACCAAATCTCACTTTGTGCCCGGGTATTCGTAAACAGTAAAACCGTCCGATACCGCTCGATGAGCGGAATGACTCGGTCGATCAACTTGATTCCCAGATGCCCTGCCCAAGGGTATTTCTCCAGCTCCTCCGGATAGAGGGTATGCATGTCCAACTGCTTCTCAAGCTGCGCACGGACCAATGTCCCTGTTTGACTACCGTTCAATATCCACATAGCTTCCTCCAGGTTGCCTACCGTAGCGGAGATACCCCAGGTCTGCAGCTGCGGACAGCAAAAGGCGCGAAGATATGCCAGCGCCAACTGGATCTGCACGCCACGTTTATTGCCCATCAACTCGTGCCACTCATCCACAATCACCGCTTCTAGGTTTGCGAAAAAGTTTTGATGGTTCGCCTGTGAGAGCAGCAGGTGCACGGTCTCGGGCGTGGTCACCAGGCATTCCGGCGGACGCTTCTTTTGGGACTGCTTCACACTGCTGCTGCTATCCCCATTCCGCACTTCCACCCGCCAGGGGAAATCCATATCGTCACAGACCCGCTGCATGGCCAGCTGGATATCTTGGCCCAGCGCCCGTAAGGGGGTGATCCAAAGCACCTTCAAGCCCTGCTCGGCACTCTTTCCGGGGTTTTGGTCCCACTGCACCTTATGCCGCAGCATAGCCGGCAGCCACAGTGCATAGGTTTTGCCACTCCCCGTAGGGGCATTGAGCAGGCCGGACTCCCCGCGGAGATAGGCCTCCCAGGTTTCCAGCTGAAACGGAAAGGGCTCCCAGTTTTTTTTACGAAAGTAGGCAGTGCCTGCGGCAAGGGCGGCGTCGATGACCTGCGTCATAAAGCGATTATAGAGGTTGGGTGAAGAGAAATCAAGGATGAAGCTGCTTTAGCTGGCTGCTGCTTAAGGCTTTACCGGTGGCGGAGCCTCTGCTTCTTGGTATTGGGCGAGCAGGGTCTGCAAGTCCTCCAGCGTATTGGCCTCCTCTTTCGGTTTATCTCGCCGCCAACGCTGAATCCGCGGAAAGCGCAGCGCGATTCCCGACTTATGGCGTGGACTTTCCTGGATGCCCTCAAAGGCGATTTCAAAGACCAGCTCCGGCTTCACTGTCCGCACCGGCCCGAAGCGCTCGCGGGTATTTTTCTTTACGAAGCGGTCCACCTCACGCATTTCTGCATCGGTAAGCCCTGAGTACGCTTTCGCAAAGGGCACTAGATTCTCCCCCTGCCAGACGGCCAAGGTATAGTCGGAGTAGAGGTCTGCCCGCCGCCCATGGCCTTTTTGCGCGTAGAGCAGCACCCCATCGATCGTCAGTGGTGCCACCTTCCACTTCCACCAGCTGCCACGCTTGCGGCCCGTTTCGTAAGGGCTGTCTTTCCGTTTTAGCATAAAGCCCTCCGCTAAGTATTGGCGCGCCTCTTGCCGCAGGTGGTCGATGGCCTCCCAGTCGCTCCCCTGCACGAGGCGGGAAATGGGAAAATACGCTGAAGGGTAAGCGGCATGCAAGGCCTCCAGTTTAGCCCTCCGCTCCAGCAGCGGAAGCCTGCGCAGCTCTTGGCCATCGGCCTCCAGCAGGTCATAAGCCATAAAGGCCACAGGAGCTTCTTGTAACAGCTTTTTGCTCACCGTTTTTCTTCCGATGCGGGTTTGGAGCAGGGAGAAGGGGAGGGGTGCGCCCTGCGCAAAGGCCAGGATTTCGCCGTCCAGCACCGTTCCGTCCGGCAAAGCGGCGGCCATCTGCAGGATTTCAGGGAACTTATCACTGATGAGCTCCTCACCGCGCGACCACAGGGAAATCAGGCCTTCCCGCTTGATGAGCTGCCCGCGGATGCCATCCCATTTCCATTCGATCAGCCAGTCCTCGGGATTTCCTAAGGTGTGGGGCTCCTCCTCGAGGGGGTGGGCCAGAAAGAAAGGATAGGGCTTGGAAAGTGCATCTTCGGCCTTGGGGGCCAAAATAAGTTCTTCGAAGCTGATGCGGTCCGGGTCCCAATCGCCCATGAGACGGTGGACCACCTCGGCCTTTTCCAGCTGATAGGCTTTGGCAACAGCCTGCGCCACGAGATTGGCGGACACGCCCACACGAAAACCTCCGGTGATCAATTTAGTAAACACGAAGCAGTCCGTTTTATCCAGTTGTGCCCAGGCTTGCAGGATAAAGGCCTTTTTTTCTGCTTCCGACTGACTGCGTACGGTATTTAAGGCTTGGATCCACTCGGCCAGGGAGCGCTGCATTTGCGTATTGGCCTGCAGGGGAAGGAGCAGGGTGATCGTTTCGGCCAGGTCGCCCACCACTTGATAACATTCTTCGAAGAGCCAGGGGGGAATTTGTGCCACTTCATAGCACCAGACGCGCAGCAGGGTAGTGGGCACCTGCCGTTTAGGCCGGCGATGGTTGAACAGCGCCAGTGCCCAGACCTTGTCCGGATCTGGCGCTTCGGTGAAGAACTGCAGCAGCGCCTGCACCTTGTCGCTGGTCTTGTTACTGGTATTTAGGGCTTGAATAAGCGCAGAAAAGGCATGCATGAAGAGGCCGAGTAGGTTTGGTTTTCTACTAGCATGTAACCACTGTGGGGGGATATAGGTTTAGTAGCCTTCCTTTTTCCGCAGAAAAAGCCCTTAACCCTGATGATATCCCTCGATACCCGATGGCGCCTATCCAGCTGTTTGGATGACTTCTTTAAATTTGGTCGATTGCTCATTTCCAGCCCTTCGGTCACTTCTTCTCCGATAACGATAAATCCATCTGTAGGCACGATATAATAAGTCCAGCAGTTTAATGCCTGATTTATAATTCACTAATTATCTTAAATGGCTTTAATGAATGACTTACCATTCATGAATTGATAATTGAAAAATTAATGCTAAATTTGTATGATTATTCATTCACTAAAATATAAAAGTGACTTTATGACGGATAAATCATTTAAAAACTGGGCATCCATGAGCGACAAAGCAATCGCTGAGTACATTGGAGCATTTGTAAAGCACCAACGTCTGGAGCAGAATAAAACGCAGGATGAGTTGGCATCTGCAGCCGGTATCAGTCGATCTACCTTAAGCTTACTGGAGCGCGGTGAAACGGTAATGGTAAGCACACTCATTCAGGTATTAAGGGTTTTGGATCAACTATCCGTACTGAGTGCTTTTGAAGTCAGGGAAACAATTAGTCCCCTGGCATTGGCAAAGTTGCAAAAAGAAAAACGTCAACGGGCCAGAGGTAAATCAAAGAATGAAGAGGATAACAGCGCAGATTTAAATTGGTAAGCCATGCAAGTAGCCGAGGTAAAAATATGGGGGAAATTAGTAGGTGCCGTGGCATGGGATGCCGATAGCGGTTTTGCTACGTTTGAATACGATCCCAAATTCAAGACATTAGGCTGGGATTTGGCTCCGCTTAAGCTGCCTGTTTCTGATAACCGCCATACATTTTCATTCCCAGAACTGCGAAAGGATAAAAATTCAGCATACGATACCTTCAAAGGTTTACCTGGTTTATTAGCTGATGCGTTACCCGACAAATACGGGAACCAGTTGATCAACCTTTGGCTGGCACAACAAGGTCGGCCACAGGACAGCATGAATCCGGTTGAAATACTTTGCTTCATTGGTACTCGCGGCATGGGTGCCTTAGAATTTGAGCCAGCTGTATTGAAAGAAAGCAAAAGAACATTTTCGGTTGAAATCGACAGCCTAGTAGCTACAGCACAAAAGATGCTCAATCAAAAGGAAGCCTTTACCTCCAATCTCAAAAAAGACGAAAAACAAGCTGTATTAGAAATTATGAAGATTGGTACATCAGCCGGTGGTGCTCGTCCCAAAGCCCTTATTGCTTGGAATGAAAAAACCGGAGAGGTGAAATCTGGGCAAACCAAAGCACCAAAGGGATTCGAACACTGGCTAATCAAACTCGATGGGGTAAGTGATATACAGTTGGGCAGCAGTCATGGCTACGGCAGGGTAGAAATGGCCTACTATACGATGGCTAAGGCATGTAGTATTGACATGATGCCCTCTCGCTTATTCGAGGAAAATGGCAGAGCCCATTTTGTGACGAAACGATTTGACCGGGAAGAAGGTGAAGTAAAGCATCATATACAAACCTTTTGTGCTATGAAGCACTTTGACTATAATCTAGTCAATAGTTTCAGTTATGAGCAACTCTTTCAGTGCATGCGAGAGTTAAAGTTAACCTATGCCGATGCAGAGCAGATGTTCAGAAGAATGGTTTTTAATGTAATTGCACGAAATTGTGACGACCATACCAAGAATTTTTCTTTTATCCTCAAGAAAGGAGGCAAATGGGAGCTGGCACCGGCATACGATATTTGTCACGCATACAGACCCGGAAGCGAATGGGTGAGTCAGCATGCATTGAGTATTAACGGCAAGAGAAAGGACATAACGAAAGCAGATTTGCTGGTTATTGGGGAATCCATACGATGTAAAAAAGCATCGGAGATCATTGACGAAATTAACGACACCGTCAAACAATGGAAAAGATTTGCGGATGAAGTAAAAGTGAAACCAAGCTTGCGAGATGAAATAGCCAAAACTCTTTTAGACCTAACAAAATGAGATGTAGAGGCAAGGCATGTGAAACAGTTGGCGCAAAAGATGTGTCCGGTCAACGCATTACCTGTATCAGAGGTGGTATTTAACGTATTTTGCGCATCGCCCAAAGTCGACCATGCTGCTAATGGATATTTCGGTCTGACCATGCTAGTTATTTCAGTTAAAGTGAAACAGGTGGCGCAGTCACTCTGAAACGAAGGGTACAAGTCGAACCGTTATATTCAAATGTTACCAAGGGTAAAATAATGATAAGAAGCCGAAAATATTATCATGATCCTTTAATTTCGCCCAACGAAAACACGTTTTTCGGGCCTTTTGCAGCGGTGGAAGTTTTATCTTTATTAAAATAAGGGATATTATTTTTTATTCCATTATTGTCTATTTCAAGGACATCTTCATTTCTATAGATGTAGTTATTAGATTCACACAAAATCGAATATCTTTCGTTATAAACGTCCCCATAGGTGACAACTATGTTTTTTATGTCTTTTTGCCAGCTGATTTCTAATTTTTCATTATAAGATAAATGTATACCATTAACCATATAGTCGAAATTAGTTTTTCTGTTGGACATATATCTTAAACTAATCAAATTCTTTTTTATAAAAAATTGATCTATAGGCCCATCTTTATTCACTTCTATAAAAAGCCTGATATCAACTGCAGGTCCATTTCCAATGTTTTGTACAACGTAATACATTTCATGATAATTACTAAATCCATTCAACACTTCTTTTTTTAATATCACTATTGGCTTTTCATTTATTTTATTTATTTGTAAACTTTGCCACGACAGTACAATAAGGACAATCGTCAAACCAATGGAGAAAAACGGACTTAAAAAATTAGAAAATTTAACCCATTGATCAAAGTCACTAGAGAAGTTAAAAGACCCAAACTTATACCAATACAAAATTAAAGGAATTAGGGTAGTAAAAATTATTAATAAAATAACAGCAGTCCATTTATAATATTTCATAATCTTATTATATTAAATATTCTCAGTAATACTATTATTGGATATAACGGTTTGATTTGTGCCATTGGTTTCGGATTAACTGCGCCATCTGTTTCGGTTTAAACAGTGCCAGTTTTTAGGGGTGTTTCGGTTCGATTTGTGCCACTTTGGGAGATTAAGTTTCACCTGCCGTATCTTTTCCAGAAAAAAGGAATGGCGAATGTACTAGATCCCATGGATATAAAACAGATTTTCAGCTTACACAGAGATGGACTCAGCAATAGGAAAATAGCCTCCGTGCTAGGTATTTCCCGCAATACCATTAATCAGTATATTTCTTGGTTACATGCCTCGGATTATGATGTGGAAGAGATCTTGAACCTTCACGTCGGTAAATTGAAGGAGATCTTCCCATCCCGCACCACCATTAATAACGACAGATTTGATGCCCTGATGCGATACTTTGAAAAGGGCAGGGCTTCAAGAAACCACCCTGGATTTACCTTTCTGCACCATTATGAGGAATATAGACAGTTAGTCGATAATCCTCATAGCTATACTCAGTTTATGGAGCATTACCACAGAAAGTACCCCAAGGCAGCAGGCTCTATGAAGCTCGAACATCTTCCTGGCCATGAAGTTTACATTGATTTTGCTGGAAAAAAGATCGAAGTCATCGATAGGGACACCGGGGAG